>CAXMSB010000350.1:0-21661 GCA_964195615.1 uncultured Granulosicoccus sp.
GAGAACCTCGCCTTCCGGGTGTTCCTGGGCTTGAAATTCCCGTGGAATCAGGCACAATCAAAGGTTTCCAAAAACTGGAGGCATCCCAGGGTAGCAGCGCGAGTTTCGCGGATCCCGCCCCGGCAGAGAGCCCCGTCGAGAGCCCTGAGGATTCAAGAGGTCAATATGTCGGAAGTGCTAGAAGTCTCCCTCCGCGAGTCGCGCGGAAAACTGAGGAGCCGCCGTTTGCGGTACGAGGGGAAGTTGCCTGCCGTGCTCTATGGGCACGGCAAAGACTCGGTGAGTCTCACGATCCCCGCCGAGCAAATGGAAACCACCTTACGTCACGGCGCCCAAGTCGTTGAGCTCAAGGGCGCGGCCGACGGGCAGGCCCTGCTGCAAGAAATCCAGTGGGACACGTTCCAGCAGCACGTGCTCCACGTCGATTTGCTCCGAGTCGATGCCTCGGATCGGATCAAGGTCGTGGTGCCGCTGGTCCTTCATGGCGAAGCGCCGGGCGAGAAGGAAGGCGGCGTCGTGGAGGTGCTCCATCACTCGCTGGAAATCGAGACCTCGCCGGCAGTCATCCCCGATAAATTCGAAATCAACGTGAACGACCTGCACATCAACGGCACGCTAACCGTGAGCGATATTGAAGATGTCGCCGAGGGCGTCACTTTCTTGATTGATGCGGACAAGACCCTGGTACAGTGCGTCGAACCGACGGTTATGCCCGACGAAGAAGAAGCCGCGGGCGGCGAAGAACCCGAGGTCATCGGCGGTCGCAAGGATGGCGACGAAGAGGGCGGCGCGACGGAGTAACCCTCCACCGCGAAGCGACCGAGGATTTGATGAAATTAGTTGTTGGCTTAGGCAATCCTGGGAGAAAATACGAACAGACGCGGCACAACATCGGATTCGAGGTACTCGCCCAGTTGGCCAAGCGGCAGGGCGACCCGCCGGCACGGGCTAAGTTCGAGGGCTTGGTCCGGGAGTGCTCGATCGCGGGTGAGAGAACGTTGCTGCTGATGCCGCAGACTTTTATGAACCTCAGCGGTAGAAGCGTGCAGTTGGCTGTCAGCTTCTATCAGATTCCGATCGACGATCTGCTGCTGGTGTGCGACGACTTCCACCTCGACTTGGGCGTCCTGCGACTGAGACCCGGGGGTTCGGACGGCGGACAGAATGGGCTGGCGGATACGATTCAGCAGCTGGGAACCGACAATTTCGCCCGACTCCGCTTTGGCATCGGGCCGGTGCCCGAACGGTGGAATGCAGCGGATTTTGTCCTGAGCAAGATCAGCTCGGGCGAGCGGAAACTGGCGGATCGCCAGGTTTTACGCTCTGCCGAGGCGGTGGAAACCTGGATTGCCCATGGTATCCAGCGAGCGATGAACGAGTACAATGGGAATGACGATCTTCCGGAGAAATAGAGGGCTTCCGGAGAAATAACGGGTCGAGTTCGCCGTGGAGCGAACGACCACAGCACAATTACATTGGGATATTTTGGGAGTCATGGTTTTGGCAAATAATACGGCAGTCTACGAAGGCATGTTCATTTTCGATGCGAATCGCCTAGCCCGTGATCGCGACGGCTTGCCGAACGAGTTGGTATCGTTGATCGAGCAGGCCGGCGGTCAGATGGAAGTGAGCCGACTGTGGGAAGAGCGGCGCCTAGCCTATCCCATCAAGGGGCATCGCAAGGGCGCCTATTGGATCACTTATTTTCGCCTTGCCACGACGAACCTTTCCGATTTGACCCGGGAACTGGAGCTCAAGGACGGCATCTTGCGGCATCTGTTCGTTCGTTTGCCAGATAGCTTGGTGGAGCCCATCCTGGAGCATGCCAAGGGCGAGCCGGCCAAGAGCGAGCCGGCCAAGGCGAGTGAGCCGGCGAAAGATGGCAAAGAAAGCAGCAAAGGCGAGACTCCGGTCGCCGATGCCGTGGAAGCCACGGCTAGCTGACGGAGTTTGCCGGTTGCTGGGTTTCCGGTTGCTGGCGTTTCGCCCTCAGGGGTCTGGCTCGACGTTTTTCCCGGGTTCGGGCGTCCGTCGATTGTCGCCGCCTCACGAATTAGGTAGATTACAGACTGCGGTACATGTGTTCACGTTTTTCGGGGTCGAGATTGCTGTGTTCAGCGCCGACCTTGCTTGGCCAGAAGGAGCTTTAGCATGGCAAGTTACAATCGCGTTGTGCTGCTGGGTAATCTCACTCGCGATCCCGAGTTGCGATACATCCCCAGCGGGATGGCGGTCTCCGATATCGGACTGGCCGTCAACGATCGCGTTAAACGAAACGATCAATGGGTCGAGGAAACCACTTTTGTGGACATCACCCTCTGGGGCCGAACCGCCGAGGTTGCCAACGAGTATTTGAGCAAGGGCTCTTCCGTGCTCATCGAAGGTCGCCTCAAATTCGAGACCTGGGAGAAAGATGGTCAGAAACGCTCCAAACTCAAGGTCGTCGGCGAAAAGATGCAGATGGTCGGCGCCCGCGGTGGTTCCTCTGGCGGAGGTTCTTCCGGCGGAGGGCCCAGTCAGAGTCGTTCCCAAGAGCAGACGCCCGAGTACAGCTCAACGTCCGACGGACCCACGATGCCGCCCAACGACGAGATCCCCTTTTAATCTTGGCTTTGTGCCTCTCAGTCACAAACGACTTTGCACCTGTCACTGAATGAATCATGAAAACCACATCTCAAAAGAAGCTCAAGCGTCGTCCGCGCAAAATGAACCGACTGCCCAAAGGACCAAGCGGCGGCATTGAATTGCTGCTGATCCACAACGTCGAAGACCTCGGCAAACAGGGCGAAGTCGTCGAAGTGCGGCCCGGCTATGCCTACAACTACTTGCTGCCCCACGGCATGGCGACATTCGCCACCGACCACCACAATCGGATGGTCGACAAACATCGGGCCAAGCTGCAGGAGCTGGAAAAAGAGCACCAGACAGACCTTCACAAACGGGCCGCCGAGATCGCCAAGCAGAGCATTACGATCGAGGCCAACGCCACCGAAGATGGCCACCTGTACGGCAGCGTCGGCGCGCCGGAAATCGTGGCCGCCCTCAAGAAGAACGACATCAGTCTGGCAAGCGATCAGATTCGCTTGGACGGCGTACTGAAGGAGCTGGGGCTCTACACGGTGAAGTTCCGCCTATCCAGCGAAGTGGAAAGCGAACTGAAGGTGTGGGTCGTGCCTATCGTCGGGTCCGCCGAGTAGACACCGAGTAGACACCGAGTAGTAAGCAGTTGACTTCACATCCTCCCTCCCGGCGAGGGAGAGCGACCACGCGGCAAGATGGAGCGAGCATCTCGTGTCGACGATCGAAGCCAATCCGTCGCAGGCGCCTGTCGATCGCCAGCTACCGCAAAACGTCGACGCCGAGAAGGCTGTGCTCGGCAGCATTCTCCTGCTGCCGGAAGTGTTCGACGAAGTTGCTCTCATAATCCACGCGAGGGATTTCTACGACGCGTCGAATCGATGTCTCTTCGAGCATGTGCTCGCGATGCACGACGATGGCCAGCAGATCGATGTGACACTGCTGGTCGAACGGCTTCGCACCTCGGGGCGATATGATGCAATCGGCGGCGCCGCCTATCTGGCGGAGGTGGGCCAGCAGGTTTCCACCGCGGCCCATGCCGAGTATTACGCCCGCATCGTCTCCGACAAGTCGATGCTGCGGTCGCTGATTCACGCCGGCACCGACATCCTGCACGACGCCTACGATCCCACGAGCGAAACTCGCGAAATGCTCAGCAAGGCCGAAGAGCGGATCTTCGGAATTCTTGAATCTCGCGGCAGCGGCGAAGTGAGCCCCATCAGCGACGTGTTGCAAGACGCCATGGATCGGCTTGATTCGCGGATGGATCAGCACCACGCCTTCGGCGGCTTGGAAACGGGATTCGACGACTACGACCAGCTCACCGGCGGGTTGCAGAATTCGGAACTGACGATTCTGGCGGCTCGGCCCAGCATGGGAAAAACCGCGCTCGCGATGAACATCACCGAGCATATCATCACGCAGCTTCGCGTGCCCGTGTTGTTCGTGAGCTTGGAAATGGCGGCCCTGGAGCTGGCCGACCGGCTGCTCTGCAGCACGGCCGAGGTAAACGGCCACCGGCTCCGTAACGGGACCATCACGCAAGAGGAACGGCAGAAGCTGGTGCAAGCCTCGGTCGACGTGAGCAAAGCGCCCCTGTTCATCGACGACTCGCCCAGCCGTACGATGACCGAAATCGGCGCCAACGCCCGCCGGCTGAAACGTCGCGAGAATCTGGGGCTCATCGTGATCGACTATCTGCAGTTGATTGATCCCGACAATCCCCGCGACCCCCGTCAGGAGCAAGTCGCGAAGATTGCCCGACGGCTGAAAGGGCTCGCTCGCGAGCTCGACGTGCCGGTGCTTTGTTTGGCTCAGCTTAATCGACAAGTGGAAGCAACACGTGACAACAAGCCGCAATTGAGCCATCTGCGCGAGTCGGGGGCCATCGAGCAGGATGCCGACGTTGTGATGTTTATCCACCGCGACGAGTATTATCAGACCAACGAAGAAGATCGCGAGCGGGTTCGCGGCGAGGCCGACCTGCTGATTCGCAAGCAGCGCAACGGCCCCACCGGCGACATCAAGCTGGCCTGGCTCCACGAGTTCACCCGCTTCCGCAACTTCTCTCAGAAGCCGTACGCCGAGTTCGGTACGTACGGCGAAGCCGATTTCTAGGCTCCGCAATTGCTAGCATGTAAGCCGCGAGGCGATAGCCGAGCGCTCGGCTGGCGCCTCGCGGCTTACTATTTTCTGTGGCTTTGGGTGCTAGCGGGTCTCTTGCGCGTGGTTTCTTTGAGGGCAGTCCGCGAGGAACTCGCCTTGCCGGGGCGGCACCGATCGGCTATTTCTTCGCGGCCTCAATTGACGGACGGATTGCGCCCCCGAGGGAAGGGTCCGCCGTGGAGCATGCTTTTCTCGAACATCACGATCTGACGGTTCCTATGAACTTCTCTGATATTCTGCTACGTGTTTGGCGGCAATCGGCCTGGATGGTTCTGCTGCTGACGGTGTTGGCGTTGTGTACTGCACCGACGGCGACGGGCGCTGAACCGTTGCCGACGCCCGCTGCCGACCAGGTTCCCCAGCAAGATCTGGTTTCCGAGATCCTCATCCTCGGCAACGACACGATCCCCACCAACAAGGTGTCGGAACAGTTGAGCACTCGCGTCGGCCGACCTTTCGACCGAGCGATCGTGAAACGCGACGTCCGTCGGCTGGCCAACTTGGGCTGGTTTATCGACGTCAAGCCGCTGTACGAAACGACTGACCAAGGTCGGGTGGTCATCTTCAAGGTGGTCGAACGACCAACGATTCGCTACATCACCTACTTGGGCAACGAGAAAGTCTCCGACAAAAAGCTTGCCAAGGAAACCGGTCTCAAAGCGGGCGGAGCCGTCGATCCCTATGCCGTGGAAGAAAACCGGCGCAAGATCAAGCAGTATTACGCGGGCCGCGGCTACAACAAGGTGCAGATCACGATTCTCGAAGGCTCGAAGCCGACCGACCAGGGGATCGTCTACCTCATCAACGAGGGCACGGCGCAGCGAGTGTGGGACGTCCAGTTCGTTGGCAACGAGTTTGTCAGCGACGGTCGGCTCAAGCACATCATCAAGTCGAAACCGCCGATCCTCAAGGTCTTCAAGGGTTTTCTCAGCCGCGAGCAGCTCGACGCCGACGTCGACCAACTCACCGCCTATTACCGTTCGTTCGGATACTTCCAGGCGAAAGTAAGTCGCAAGATCGATTACAACCAGAAGGGCAATTGGGCGACGCTCACCTTCGTCGTCGACGAAGGCCTCCGCTACAAAATTCGCAGCGTGAAGTTCCTCGGCAATACAAAGTTCGAGCCGGAGGCAATGGCCTCAGCCGCCAAGCTCTCCGCCGGCCAGCCGTTCGAGCAATCCACGGTTAAGCGCGACGCCCGCTGGTTGCAGGAACTCTATGGCAGCCACGGCTACGTGTTCGCCAACATTCGACCCGAACCGGTCTATCTGGAAGAGCCGGGCGAGTTGGATCTGCTCTATCACATCGACGAAGGCGAGCAGTTCCGCGTGGGAAGGATTTTTGTACACATCGGCGGCGACAATCCCCACACGCGCATCCAAACGGCCCTGAACCGCATGACCTTACGGCCGGGCGACATCGTGGACATCCGAGAAATCAACGCCAGCGAACGCCGTTTGCTGGCAAGCAGCCTGTTCCACTCCGACCCCGCCGCGGGCGTGAAGCCGAAGATCACCTATCGCATCCCTGAAGACGCGGGGATCGAGCACGCCAGATCGTCTGGCGGCGTGCGGGGTCAGAGCCCCGACCATTTCGGTCCGCGTGTGCTGCCGCCCCCGGCCGCGACCGTACCCCGTTCCGCCGACGAGGCCCTGTCCGGCACGGGTCTCGACGTGCATGTCGAATGCGAGGACTGGGAGCACTATCAGAGGTGGCTCAAGGACGAAGCCGAGCGAGTCAAGGAACAATCCACCCCAGCACATGAAGAAAACAATGCTAAGCCGGAAGTGATCATCCGCGGCCAAAGCCCCTCCGGATCGGTGCAGAACGCGTACGCGACATTGCCGGTGGGAAATCAATACGGCGGCACAAAGGTCGGCGCAACCGGCCCCGCGACGAAACAAACCGCCTACCACAATATCCAGCAAGCGCAGTACAGCGATTCGATACCGCCCCCGGCAGGTAGCTACGGACCCGTGCTAGGCTTCCCCGGCAACCCGGTGCCAGGTTACCAGCTGTTTCCCAACGGCCACTTTGGCCTGCCAGGACAGCCTTATCCCGAGCAAACGGTCGACATCTACTTTGACGGCCAGGAAACACAAACCGGCCGGCTGATGCTGGGCATGGGCGTCAACTCCGACGCAGGCATCGTGGGCAACATTGTCCTGGACGAGCGCAATTTCGATTGGCGTCGCCCGCCGCGAAGTTTTCAAGACGTCCGCAACGGCACCGCCTTCCGCGGTGCGGGACAGCGGTTCCGCATGGACGCCTCGCCGGGTAGCGAGGTGAATCGATACCTGATGAGCTTCCAAGAGCCGTATCTGTTCGACAGCCCGATCAGCCTCGGCCTGAGTGGTTCGTATTTCGACCGTCGTTTCCGCAGCTGGGACGAGCAACGGCTTGGTGGCCGAATTTCGCTGGGCTACCAGTGGGTCGAACGCGATTTGTCGATGGCCCTGTCGTATCGGGGCGAAAATGTGAACATCAGAAACGCCCCCACTGCCGCGACCGTGCCCGAGCTTGCCGAAGTACTGGGCGACAACATACTGCACGGCTTCAAACTCACCGCGGTCAACGACACCCGCGACAGCTCGTTCCTGCCCACCCAGGGCCATTACGTGGAGCTTTCCGGCGAACAGGTGATCGGTACGTTCGACTATCCCCGCGTGATGGTCGATATGCGCGAGTACTACCTGATTCGCGAGCGACCCGATCACTCCGGGCGACACGTACTCAGCGCCGCCATGACGATCGGCTATTCAGGAACGCAAACGCCGATCTACGAACACTTTTACGCGGGCGGTTTTTCCACGCTTCGCGGTTTTGATTTCCGCGGCGCTTCGCCCGTGGACATCGCCACCGGAACCGAAGTGGGCGGCGAGTTTCAATGGCTCAACTCGGTCCAGTATTTGTTCCCCATCACGGCCGACGACATGCTGCACGGCGTCCTGTTCTGCGACTACGGCACAGTGGAACGGAAAGTCACGATCAACGATTTCCGCATCGCCCCGGGCGCCGGCCTGCGGGTAACCGTCCCGGCGATGGGCCCGGCGCCGATCGCGCTCGACTTCGCCTGGGCTGTCAACCACGCCGACTTCGACGACCGCGAAGTCTTCAGCTTCAGCATGGGTTTCAATCGGTAGCCGCAAGGCCGGATGGGACCGAGCATGTAGGAGTCGGAGTGTGAGGACGAGGCACAAGAATATTAGCCCCGGCATTCATGCCGGGGTAGCGGCGCCCTACCACACAGGCAGACCCGTTCACGGGTCTTACCATGCGGCGGCTGAGGAAAAGCCCCGTGAACGGGGCTTCTCGAAGTTAGATCTACCCTCGGACCCGGCATGAATGCCGGGCCTAATATCTAAGCATCATTCGTTCCAGACCCACCGCCACCCGCCTCAGCGATCTTTGCGGAATGAATGGCCCGTCTTCAAACCGGCCACGAACACGACCAGGGCCACGGCTCCGAGAAAGAAGACCGTGTCGCCAGGCACGCGCATCCAACGCAGGTTCTGCATGATGGGTGTTTGCATGAATTCGATGCTGCGAGCGAACCAGTAACCGTGTTCGACCGACGCCCAGGTCTGCATCAAGCCCACCGGCAGCAGGCTCAGCACACACATTGCCATCAATCCGCCGTTTAACGTCCAGAACGAGAATCGCAACAAGCCATCTTTCCATTCGCGTCCCGGAATCAGAACTCGCAGGCAAACCAGCATCAGGCCAATGCCCAGCATTCCGTACACGCCAAACAACGCGGCATGGCCGTGCAGCGGCGTCGTGTTCAGTCCCTGCATGTAGTACAGGGCAATGGGCGGATTGATCATGAAACCAAACAGCCCGGCCCCGACCATATTCCAGAATGCGACCGAGATGAAGAAGTAGATCGGCCATTTGTAGCGCTGCACCCAGGGCGACGTTCGCGACCGCCGCAGATCTTCCATCGCGTCGAATCCCACCAGACAGAGCGGGACAACCTCCAACGCGCTGAATACTGATCCCCAAGCGAGAGCCACGGTCGGCGTGCCCGAAAAGTACAAGTGATGGCAGGTTCCGATGATGCCGCCCGACAGGAAAACGGTTGCCGACAACAGTGCGGCCGAGGCTGCGATTCCCGGTCGAACCAGATTCAGTCGCATGAAAATGAAAGCGATGACCGTGGTGGCAAAGACTTCAAAAAACCCTTCCACCCACAGATGAACGACCCACCAACGCCAGTACTCCACGATCGTGAGGTGCGTGTGTTGCCCCCAAGTGAGTCCCGCTCCGTAAAACAGCGCGATCGCCGCGGTCGATATCGTCAGCAACGCGACGAGCTGCTTCTGTTCGCCCTGACGTCGCATGGCGGGGCGTAACACGCGAATCATCAAAAAGAACCAAAGCAGCAGACCGCCAAACAGGGCGATTTGCCACGCTCGTCCCAATTCGACGTATTCGTATCCCTGATGGCCGAAGTAGAACGAAACCGCATCGGACATCTTGTTCTGGATGCTCAACCACTCGCCCGTCAACGAACCAACCACGACCAGCAGCAACGCGGCAAACAACACGTTGACGCCCAGGCGTTGTCCCTTCGGCTCCTCTTCACTTACTAGCGGCCCGATGAACAGCCCCGCGGCCAGCCACGCCGTGGCAATCCAAAACAGTCCGATCTGGATATGCCAGGTGCGAGTCACGCTGTACGGCAGCCAATCGGAAAGTTGGTATCCGTAAAAGCCATCGCCCTCGACGCCGTAATGGGCCGTGATGACGCCCAGCAGCATTTGCACCAGAATCAAAGCCGACACGATCCAGAAGTATTTGACCGTCGCCCGCTGCGACGGCGTGGCTTCCCAGCGACCCAGCGGATCGGTCTCCGGCGCGACAGGTTCTTCCTCTTCGCTTCTGCGAGACGCATACCACCACGCCATGGCCGAGATGCCGGCCAGCAACATAATGATGCTCACGCCGGTCCAGACGACCGATTCTCCCGTCGGACGATTCCCGACCAACGGCTCATAAGGCCAGTTGTTGGTGTACGTGACGTGATCGTCGGGACGATTCGTGGAAGCCGCCCACGAAGTCCAGAAGAAGAATGCCGAAAGCTGATGCAGCCGAGTTGAGTCGGTGACGGCTCCGGCGGGAATCGCATAGTCGGTCTGGCCGTTGGCGAACACGTCGGAGTAGTGGGCCAGGTTCGATTGAAACGCTTCAGCCCGAATCGGATCCAGCGTGACGGTTCCAGTCGCCGGATCGCAGGTGTTGGTCCGCATCAACTTCGACAGACGGCCGCTCAGTTGGGCCTGTCGCTCCTCGTCAAGCTGTTCGAAGTCAGAGCCGAATTCGGCGTTGGCCCAACGGTTGAGGATGAAGATCGCCTCGCGGTGCAGCCAGTCGGCCGTCCAGTCGGGGGCCACATAGCTGCCGTGTCCCCAAATCGAACCGACCTGCATGCCGCCCAGCGATTGCCAGACATTTTGCCCAGCCGCGATATCACCCTCATCGATGACCACGGTGCCGTCGGTCGTGACCACTCGCTCCGCAATGGGCGGCACTTCCTGATAGATGCGCGTTCCAATCCAGCCGAGCACCAGAAACGAAACCACCATCACCAATCCAAATAACATCCAAAGCCGCTTCATCTCAATCCTCGTCTGAACTAATGGTTCGGGTTCGCTGGCGATTCGCCCACCGCCGTGGTACCAGTGTCATGGTCGCAGACGAAGTTGTCCAGCCTTCCTGGTCCACCCGGGCGTAGCCGAAGCGAGTGCGTTGGGCATAGTGAGTGGCTTGAAGGTGAAAATGCCCTGCGAGGCCCGCCGGAGCGCCCCGAGACGTGAAGGCTGATGCGAATGTCTGGCTCACCCAGCTCTTCCCACGCTACGTTGAACGCAAAAATGCTCCTGGGGTGCAGGTATTGGGGGTTCAAGATACCACCCCTGGCGAACCGAGTTTGACGATTCTCTTGAATCATCGTACACTGCTCAGCCCAGAGCCGGTTGCCGTCTCCAATACCACGGCCCGCTTCTCGGAGATTCAGGATGAAAGGCTGTGATGGCACTGACAGGACAATCGACAATTCGTCTCGCTTTCTCACGACTTGTGTCTGCGTCGGTCTGCCTTTGCGCCTTCGTCTTGCTACAGGTTCCTCAGGTTGCCACGCTGGCATCGACTGAGACGGAATGTCCTTGCCAAGAGGACGAGAAGAAATCTGAAAGTGAACTGGTTGTTTGGACTTTGGCACATCGTCGCGCGAGCGGACGACGCCGCGGGAGCCTCAGTCGGCCTCCGGAGACAAGCAATCAGCACCGCCAAAACGCTTCGGCTGCCCTCCGTTTCCCGACGATTGTTGGCCATCGACTTGCTAACGGCCTCCGCGCGCCTCTGGTGATTTAGGCCCACGTTCTCTCTGAACGTTTTTCCCCTGGCTGGCCACCTTGGAGTAGTTGCGCGCCCGTCGAGACCGCTCGTCTCGGCGACTGCCTCTCTCGGCCAGAATCACCCTACAAGCTAATACTGCGCCGGTCGTGTTCCTGAGGATGCCGTACGTGAATTCCTTTGGCACCGACACGCGCCGTGGAGATCCTACCCATGCAGAAGCTCGTTGAAGGCATTCGTCGGTTTCAGAAGGATGTTTTTGGTTCCAAACAGCGATTGTTCGAAGGGCTGGCGGATGGTCAACATCCACTGGCCCTGTTCATCACCTGCTCAGATTCTCGCATCGATCCCAACCTGATCACTCAGACCGAACCGGGTGAACTCTTCGTTCTGCGAAACGCTGGCAACATTGTGCCGCCCTATGGAGCGACCGGAGGCGGTGAAGCCGCGACGATTGAGTACGCAGTGTCTGTGCTCGGAGTCAAGGACATCATTGTCTGTGGCCATTCGCATTGTGGAGCGATGGGCGGGTTGCTCGATCAATCACAACTCCAGAAACTTCCTGCCGTTCGATCGTGGCTATCACATTCCGAGTCGACACACAGGATAATCGACGAGAACTACGGGCACATTTCTGATGCGGCTACGCGTCTCACTGCAGCGGTGGAAGAGAATGTGCTCGTTCAGCTTGAGAACCTCCGAACACATCCGACGGTTGCCGCGGCCTTGGGCAGAAGAGCGCTAAGCCTTCATGGCTGGGTTTACATGTTCGAGTCGGGGCAGGTCTTGGGCTACCAACCGAAGGAACATCAATTCCTCGCCATTGAAGGAACCAGCTTCGCAACTCCATCGGCCACTCGCGAGTTGCCGCCGATCTAGTGCAAGGTGCACACCCATGTTCCGACGATTTGCACTGTCGCTGCAGTTGTTGTGAGGAAACACGGGAACGAATCTTGGTAAGTTGCTCTAGGGAAGCCGGTCATCAACTGCACAACCAGCTTGCAAGGAATATAGAAGAATGAATCAGCAAACCAACACGTCGGAAACAAAAAGCAATAGGGCAGGCCTTGCTGGTCTGGTCTCCGCTCCCAGGCAGGACTTTCTGGCCTCGGTTGTCGTCTTTCTCGTGGCTCTGCCACTCTGTATGGGAATCGCGATTGCGTCAGGCGTCCCGGTGGCCGCCGGTTTGATTACAGGGATCGTCGGGGGGCTTGTTGTCGGCTGGATTGCCGGTGCCCCGCTTCAGGTGAGCGGCCCGGCAGCCGGTTTAACGGTTATCGTTTTTGATCTGGTACAGAAACACGGGCTAGAGGTTCTGGGGATTGCCGTCTTGATTGGTGGCGGCCTGCAGTTGATCGCGGGCATGCTGCGCTACGGTCGATGGTTCCGTGCCGTCTCGCCGGCAGTGATTCACGGCATGCTGGCCGGAATCGGCGTATTGATCTTATCTAGTCAGTTTCATGTCATGGTCGACGATTCTCCCAAAGGGAGCGGTCTTGAAAACCTCGTGTCAATTCCCGAAGCGATTCAGAAGGGGATGCCCATGCCCGAATTGGGCACCGTCGAGGAGCGCAGTGCGCGGCGCGATCTACTCCAGCAGTTTGGGACGCTACACGAGCAGCAGGTACAGCATCGCGAGCTAGTGGCCGAACTGATTCCAGCGATACCCGAGGGCGCGGATCCTGCCGATGCGGTCCTGCAACAGGCATTTCCAATCCTGGACAAAGCACAACTTGAGCCGCTCGCGGCGAGGCAGCAGGAACTCCTGGGCCGCCTTACCACGCTGGTCGAGCAATTGGATGCTCGAGGTGTGGCCGAAACCGTTCGCGATCCAGAGCGGCTGAAAGCAGCCTCGCAGCGGTTTCTGGAGCGAAGCCAAGTCGCACTCGACGCCTTGCGCCGGGGACAAGCTGAAGGCGTGCGTGAGTCTCAGGCGGACATTCAATACGGCTTGGAAGAAGTTCTCGACGAACTGAAGAACCATGACTGGGCAGCGAAGGTAGGCCTGTTGACGGTCTTGACGCTGTTGGCTTGGAAGGCGTTTGTCCCAGCGCGGCTCAAGTTGATACCAGCGCCGCTCGTGGCAGTCGTGGTTGCGACCCTTGCCACAGCGATCCTGAAGCTGCCCGTGCTCTACGTGGAAGTCCCCGACAACTTGTGGAGCGAAATCCATTTCCCCTCACTGACGGTTCTTCAATCAATTCCCTTTAGTGTCGTTTTTCAAGCGGGCATTGTCCTTGCCGTCGTCGCCAGCGCAGAAACGTTGCTCTGCGCTACGGCCGTCGATCAGATGCAATCGGATACTCGCACCGACTACAATCGCGAACTGGTCGCGCAAGGCGTTGGCAACATGATTTGCGGTCTGCTGGGCGCGTTGCCAATGACCGGAGTGATTGTGCGTAGCTCGGCCAATATCGAAGCAGGCGGAAAGACTCGTCTTTCAACAATCCTGCACGGCATGTGGCTGTTGGTTTTTGTGTCGCTCTTGGCCTTCATGCTTCGCATGATCCCTACGGCCGCCTTGGCCGCGATGCTCGTCTACATCGGTTACAAATTGATTAACATCAAGGCGATTCGAGAGCTGCAAAAGTATGGCTGGGGAGAAGTCGCCATCTATGCAACCACCGTCGGGATGATCGTCTGCGCCGATCTGTTGACCGGCGTGCTCACTGGGATTTGTTTGTCAGCAGCAAAACTCCTCTACACGTTTTCGCACTTGGTCGTGAAACTGGATGTTGACCAAGCCAACCGAAAGGCGGTGCTCAGCCTCGAAGGTGCAGCAACGTTTGTCCGGCTTCCCGTGCTTGCCGAAGAATTGGAACGTGTGCCCGGTGATGTCGAATTGCATGTCGATTTCGAGCACCTCGATTACATCGACCACGCCTGTCTCGACCTCCTCATCAACTGGGATAAACAACATGAAGCGACCGGAGGAACCCTGGTCATCGATTGGGATACACTGCATGCCAACTTTCGCCGAGAGAATGGAAACCGGGCCGCAAACCGAAAACGTTTCGAAGCACGGAGGGCCGACTGATGCTAGTTGAGGTGAAGCAGGAAGACCCGCTGCGTGAAGAGATCGCATTTCTCGGTGAGATGCTCGGAGATACGATTCGGGAGATAGCTGGCGAAGAATGCTTGCGCGTCGTCGAAGACATGCGTCGGCTTGCCTGGGATAGCGAGGAACAATCCGAAGAGTTGCGACATCTATTGCGATTGACGATCAACGGCCTGGCTGCCGGGATGCGAACAAGTGGATGAAGTAGTGAGACTCGGAACGTAAACGGGACAGGTCTAATATTGACAGTCCTTAGTGGAGATCGGTGCAGATTAGTGTTCCCTCTGCCAATAATGCTCTCTAAAGACGGCGCGGCGCGTGTCGTAGAATAAGAGCTCAGCCGTTTGCTTGTGGGGATGATTAACCACGAAATACACGAAACACACGAAAGAAGACCGAGATGTTGAAATCTTTTCAGAGACAAAACACAAGACACGAAATCGGGTCGACAGACGACCGTTTTCATTGCCCGAGGAGGCTTTCACCTTTCGTGTGTTTCGTGTATTTCGTGGTTCCAAAAAGATCAGCGCAAGCCCCCTGAATTGGCCGCCCCCCAACCAAGGGCCACACAGCGGGGCGAAAAAAACGCGACCATCGTGTTTTGGGAGCACAAGCCATTGTGGTCGGAGACCTCCGCACCACAATGGATTGGGGTGGTGAGCCTGCGATGTCGCCCAAAGGCATTTCCGGAGGCGGCGTATTTTGTGGTCCACTTTTTTTCGGGACCACTACGGCTTGTGCTCGAGTTTGGGGACTTCCACACACGGATATTCTACCGGCAACGTCGCCGGCGGCGCGCTGTAGCGCCAGCGGAAGTAGTCGAAGTGGTGCGGATACGGCCGTTCGTACCAACTGCCGTAGACTTGCGGTTGGTAGTAAAAACCGCCCCACCCAGGATGGCCGCCGTGGTAGTTGAAATGGCGCCCACCGTGCATCCGTTGCCGTTGATACGTACCGCCCCCCTCATTCGCCGCGGCCAGCGAAGCCACGGTCAACAACAGGGCGCACGCCAAGAATAAGGCATTTTTCATCGGAACGGGTCGCCAAACGGGAGAGAAGAACGGCAGGAATCTACAGTTCCATGCTAGGCAGACGAACCAGGATGTTTCAAGCTTTTTATAGCCGTTCGCGAGGATCCTGCATGCTTTCGGCCATTTTATTGAGCGCCTCGGTCTCGATTTGCCGAACCCGCTCGCGGGTGAGCCCCAACTTTTCGCCGATTTCCTTGAGGGTCCGCGGATCGTGGTTGTCGAGGCCGAACCGCATCCGTAGGACAGTCGCTTCCCGTTCGTCCATGGTGTGCAGCATGTTCATCACGTGCTTGAGGCTGTCGCTCTCGACCAGCGCGTCGTCGGGGCTTTGCTGCCGCTCGTCCATCACCATGTCGCCGAGGGTCCAGCCGGCCTCGGTTTGGTCGGTCTGCGGCGTGGCGTTGTAGATTTTGATCGCCTTCTTGATGATCGGCAGCTTTTTCTTCGGCAACCCCAGCACGCGGGCGACTTCCTCGGGCGTCGGAGTGCGGTCGAGTTCCTCGGTCAACCGCGACGTGGCACGTCGCCATTTCGACAACAGCTCGACCATGTAGGCCGGGATGCGGATGGTTTTGCCCGTGTTGATCAAAGCCCGCTTGATCGACTGCTTAATCCAATAGCTGGCGTAGGTGCTAAAACGGGTGCCGACGGCCGGGTCGAAACCTTCCACAGCTCGCAAGAGGCCAAGATTGCCTTCCTCGATGAGATCCTGCAGGCTGAGCCCCTTGCCGGAGTAGCCCCGAGCGATGTTTACCACCAGCCGCAGGTTGGCCCGCACCATGCGGTCGCGAGCGGCCGAATCGCCTTCGCCGATGCGTACGGCCAGCTCTTTTTCCTCTTGGGCGTTCAAGAGGGCCGTCTCGTTGATTTCACGCAGGTAGGTTTCCAGGGGCGTCTGAACGGCGGAACCCGCTGTGCGCTTCTTCGTGGTGGTTGCCATGGGTAGTCGTACCGATCGTTTGTCTGGAGGGAGGGCGTAAGGGGGCTGCTGAGGGCGGTCGCCGCGACCGTGGGCCTTCCTTGCCTGATCTCGAGCGGTGTCGGGGGGGGTGGGAAGAGACCTTGCTCGACGAATATCAGGGCCGAGCAGAGAATCATCCCGTTGCCACAATTATCGTCGAGTCGGTCTGCAAACCTGGAACGCAGGCGGATTACGACGCAGTGAGACGAATGTGCCCGACGCACCGAACGTAACAGAAAAGAGGGCGCCACGAGTCGTAGCCCGCGGCGCCCTCAAGTTTCCCAGTGGAGAACCGAACCGGTGAGTCCGGTTATTCTTCCTTTTCGGTCGAGTCTGCGTCTTCTTCGGCCGGCTGCGGCTCTTCGGTCGAGTCTGCGGCTTCTTCGGCCTGCGGCTTTTCTTCGGCCGGCACTGCGGCTTCTTCCGCCGAAGTTTCGCTCTCGGTGGGGGAGTTCCTGAACAGCGGTCCGCTCTCCGAACCGATGCCACCTTTCAAATCCGCACTCCCTTCGCGACCGGCTGATTCCGCCTCGGCTGCCTCGGCGGCAGCTTCGTCTTCCTCAGCCCACTCAACCCGTTTTCGCGACAGACCGATCTTTCGCTCCTCGGAATCGACCCTCAAGATCTTCACTTCGATCTCGTCGCCCACGCTCACCACGTCCTGCGGATTCTCGACCTTATGGTCGGCAAGCTCCGAGATGTGCAGCAGTCCTTCCAAACCATCTTCCAAGCCGACGAACACGCCGAAGTTGGTGATCTTGGTGACTTTGCCCTGAACCAATTGGCCCTGTTGGTAACGATTGGGGATTTCGGTGGCCCAGGGATCTTCGTCCATCTGCTTCAGTCCCAGGGCAATGCGACGCCGATCCTGGTCGACCGAGAGCACCTTGCACTCGACCTCCTGGCTCTTCTCGACGACCTCGCTGGGGTGGCTGATCTTGCGAGTCCAGGACATGTCGCTGACGTGCAATAGGCCGTCGATTCCTTCCTCGATCTCGATAAACGCACCGTAATTGGTGAGGTTGCGAACCTTGCCTTTCACCAGGTTGCCGACCGGATAACGATCAGCGACCTTCTCCCAAGGATTGTCCTGGGTCTGTTTCATGCCGAGCGAGACTTCCTGCTTCTGCTCGTCTATCCGCAGCACCGCGACTTCGATTGAGTCGTCGATCGCCACCAATTCGCTCGGATGGCTGATGCGCTTGGTCCACGACATCTCGCTGATATGCACGAGACCCTCGATGCCGTCTTCCAGCTTCACGAACGCCCCGTAGCTCATCACGTTCACCACGGTGCCATTCACGACGGAGCCGACCGGATACTTCGCAGCGACGTTTTCCCACGGGCTGGCCGACTTCTGTTTCAGGCCGAGGGCGATTTTTTCCTTTTCGTAATCGATGTGCAGGATCATGACATCCAGCTCTTCGTCGATTTTCACTATTTCTGACGGATGGTTGATACGGCCCCAACTCATGTCGGTGATGTGAAGCAAACCATCGATTCCGCCCAGGTCGACGAATGCTCCGAAGTCGGCGATGTTCTTCACCACGCCTGATCGCAGTTGGCCGACTTCTAGTTCCTTGAGGAGTTCCGCTTTGCGTTCCGCCCGCTGGGCCTCGATCAGGCTGCGGCGGCTGACGACGATGTTGCGTCGCGCCTCGTCGATCTTCAGTACCATGCACTCGATCGTCTTGCCGATGTACTCGCCAATGTCGTGGGGACGACGGATGTCGACCTGGCTGGCTGGCAGAAACACGTTCACGCCGATGTCGACGAGCAACCCGCCCTTGATTTTTCGCGTGACCTCGCCGTTGACGATGTCGCCCTCGTGGACGGTCTCCATGACTTTCAGCCACTTTTCGATCTTCTCTGCTTTGCGCTTGCTGAGAACGATCATGCCGCGGTCATCGTCGCGGCTCTGTGTGTCTTCCACGTCCTCGATCAACACTCGAACGGTCTGGCCCACCTCGGGTGGGCTGTCGTCGTCTTCCCATTCGTTGAGAGGAACCGTGCCTTCGCTCTTGTAGCCGACGTCGATGAGGACCATTTCGTCGTCGATGCGGATGATCTTGCCTTCGACGATCTGGTTGACGTCGACGTACTTGCTGTCCAACCAACTGGTGTCTTCGGCGTCCAGTTCGCCGATGGCAAGATTCCAATCTTCTTCGGAGACGTCAAATTCGCGGATTAAGTTGCGGTTTACCATGAAAAAAAGAACCATCTCTGGTGACCGGCGAAGAGTATCGCCACAGAACACCATCTAAAAAAATCTAGCCGCGAGCCCGACTGTCGACGCCGACAGTAATCACCAAGAGGCCCGCTGGGGAAGCCCGCCATAGTAGCACACCAGCCGAACACTTTCAATCGGGGTAAGTCCTTGTCCAGCCGCCAGTTGTCGCCTTTCCGCATGTCGGCCCGGGGGGCGAGATTCTGCGGAGCCACTGGGCCTCGGCCGGCAGTCCGCGAGCCAATCGGCGACAGTCGCCCAACTGGGCCACGTTACGGCCCATGTTTACTGAGCCTCACGAGAGCGGACGATCTGCTCCAGCCTCTCGATCACCACGTCGGAAGACATGCCGTCGGTATCCACCACGACTGAATCGGGGGCCTTGCGGAGCCCGCCGAACTCGCGATCGCGATCTCGCTGGTCCCGCTGCTGCTGCTTTTCCAGGACCTCTTCACGGGTGACGTCTTCCCCTCGGGCTACAAGATCCAGATATCTGCGCTCGGCGCGCACCTGATCGCTCGCCGTGAGAAAAATCTTGCACTCGGCGGCGGGGAACACCACCGTGGCCTGGTCGCGGCCCTCGGTGACGGTGTCCTGTCCGGTAGCCATATCACGCTGCAACGCGACCAGCAACTCCCGGATTTGCCGGTTGTCGGCCGCGTGGCGGGTGAGCGAGGTAATCTGGAAGGTGCGAACCTCGGTGGTGACGTCTTCGCCGTCGAGCAGCACCCGATTGTCAGTCAGTCGCAATTCGATTTTGGCCGCGATAAGCGCCAAGGCGGTCTCATCATCCCAGTCGATTCGACGCCTCAGCCCCGCTAGGGTGACAGCCCTGTACATGGCCCCGGTATCGATAAACTGAAAGCCCAACCGCTCGGCCAGCCCGCGTGCCGCGCTACTTTTCCCTGACCCTGCGGGGCCGTCGATCGTCACTATCATCAGCAATCCAGTCGTGGCTCCCGGCATGATCGCCAGAAGTCTAGTGCGTACATGTTTGTTTCAAACGTCGCTAGAAGATGACCAATATCGAAGCATCCACCCGGAATTGCAACCGGACCTGACTAAGCCGCGAGGCGACTACCGACCGCTCGCTCGGGTCGCAGGTCGCTGAGAGCTGGCGGGGCTGAGCTCAATTCGACCGCTTTTTTCCCACCTCTGGAGCCCAACCCTGATCTGGGGGGTGCGAAAGCGGCCAATTTTCTAGGCAAACGGCTATTCTCTAGTAGAATGGTCTCCAGGGGGGTATGCCGCCCATCGCTTTCCGGTACCGTTCGGAACGCTAGGGGTCTAGCGATTTCGCGCAGGCACTAGGCTGAGTGTGCCCCTGGAGAATTGACTTTTACGCCCCAAAATCGATAGACTGAGAGTAGAGGCACCGCTTCCGGCCAGCCTGTGGGGGTTGTCCCTAGATGGGTTCGGTTCCACCATGGTGGAGTCTTCTCGCAAGTCGTCGGAAGCTTGAGGTACATAGTTTCGCCTGCTGTCGGATGCATTCGCGAAACCAGGTTGGAGCAGAGGATTCTTAAATGGCCAAAAGTGATGCCGTTTGGGGAATTGACATTGGCCAGTGCGCGCTGAAAGCACTGAAATGTCGGCCCCACGAAAAGGAACCCGACCGCATCGTTGTCGAGTCGTTCGATTACATTGAGTATCCCAAGATCCTCTCTCAGCCCGAGGCCGAGCCGGAAGAAATTGTCCGCGAGGCACTCCAGCAGTTCCTATCCCGCAACGATCTCACGAACGACCGCGTTTCCCTGTCGGTGGCTGGCCAAAGTGGCTTAGCCCGATTTATTAAGCTCCCCCCGGTCGAATCGAAGAAGATTCCCGACATCGTCAAGTACGAAGCGCGCCAGCAGATTCCCTTCGCGCTGGAAGACGTCGTCTGGGACTATCAGCAACTGACCGGCGGCAGCGAAGAGGATGGCTTTGCCCTGGAACCGGAGGTCGGGCTCTTTGCGATGAAGCGCGACCAGGTGGCCCGAGCCCTTGAGCCGTTGGAAGAAGCCGGCATCGAGGTCGACTACATTCAGCTCGCGCCTCTGGCCGTTTACAACTACGTTGTCTTCGATCGCATGGAGGACCTGCGCAGCCAACCCTACGATCCCAGTGATCCTCCTGAGTCGACGGTCGTCATCTCCCTGGGGACGGACACGACCGATCTGGTGGTTACCAACGGCTACCGCGTCTGGCAACGCAACATCCCGCTGGGCGGCAATCACTTCACCCGGGCTCTGAGCAAGGAACTGAAACTGACGTTCGTCAAAGCCGAGCATCTGAAGCGCAACGCCACCCAGGCCGACGACCCCAAAGCCGTGTTTCAAGCGATGCGCCCCGTCTTCAGCGATCTCTTGGCGGAAATTCAGCGGTCGCTCGGCTACTTCACCAGTATCGACAAGACGGCCAAAATTGGCGACGTGATTGCGCTGGGCAACGCGATGAAACTACCCGGCTTGCAGAAATACCTGTCGCAGAATCTGGAGCAAGACGTCAAGCCGATCGGGGAATTCAAGCATCTCTCGGGCGGCAGCGCGACGGCCCGATCGCAGTTCAAAGATAATTTGCTTAGCTTTGCGGTCGCCTACGGTTTGTGCGTCCAGGGTTTGGGCAAGAGCGAACTGCGCACCAATCTTCTGCCTGAAGAGATTGTCCGTACACGGCTGGTCCGTGCCAAGAAGCCGTGGGCCGTGGCGGGCGTTGCGGCCATCCTTCTGGGACTGACGTTCAACTATTTCACGCACGTCTCGGCATGGAGCGAGACGCAGAGCGATGAGATGGGCCGAGCCGAAAGCAAGGCGAAATCCGTTGGCACGACAGCCCAGGGCCTGATGTCGGAAAACGAGGAGATCAAGTCAGCATTCGAGAGAATCAAGCAGTCGGGCGAAAACCTGGTCAGCAATGTCGAAGGGCGGCTGATGTGGCTTGAGGTTGTGAAGGCGATCAGTGCTGCCTTGCCTAGAGACGAGCGTCCGGCCGAAGAGCGAGAAGAAACCAGCGACGACATTTGCCGGCGGAATGAACTGCATATTACGGCTTTGGACGCCGCTCACTTCGAGAACTTGGAAACCGATTGGTACACGACGATCGAAGCAAGTTACCTCATTTCTCGAGGATTGGGTTCTGGAATTGATGAGGAAGGAGAGGAGGCCGGGGAACCGGTCGAGGAATCTGTCGACGAACCGACCGAAGAACCAGTTGATCTGGCTGTTCCCGGCTGGGTGTTCCAAATGACGGGCTACCACTACCACAACGAATTTGATCAAGACAACGAGATGGCCCAGTTCGTG
>CAXMSB010000351.1:0-2343 GCA_964195615.1 uncultured Granulosicoccus sp.
ACCATCTTCTTCAGCCGCGCATTCTCCTTCTGGATGACTTTTAGTTCCTTAGCCATCTCGGGAGCCATACCACCATACTTCTGACGCCAACGGTAATATGTCTGAACCGTGACACCCAGCTTCTTGCAAATCTCTGGTACCTTCTTGCCTTTGCCTAATTCCACATCTGCTTCGCGTAGCTTCGGGATGATCTGATCGACCGTAAAACGTTTTTGCTTCATCGAAAGAATCCTTTCTGGGGTCATGCCCAGCGGGGAATTCTCTCACTTTGGATGGACCAATTTAAGGGGGGGAGCGCACTACCACCATCAGCAGCAGGCGTAGGAAGATCTCGCCACCGACCTCGAATTGCATGGCAACGTGCGAGAAGAACCAGGTCAACAAAACCGCCAGCACAATGGACCTGGTGGTGTAGTAAGTGAGACGACTGCTGTGATTATTCTCGTCATGGGTATCTTCCTCTATTTGCGAAGTGGTTGGGCGGAGACTATCCTACTTGGCCTGAATTGAAGTCGGGCTTTCCAGCGGGATGATGTTCGGCGCCGTGCCTAAAATTGCTTCCGCGCCGCAGGGCACCCGTACCGAATCGGTCGCGGATGTCATCGCCCACGGCATCGAGCTGCGTATCCTCCTGGCCATCGTTGAACAGCGATCGCTGAGTAAACTGTGAGTGGTCGATTCCGCTGACTCCCATGCCCAATAATCGCACTGGCAGGTGCCGCTCGGAAAGGCGCGTACTCAACAGTTCGGCCGCAGTTTCCCAGAGGACATGCGTGGAGTTGGTCGCCTCCGGGAGCGTCTTGGACCGCCTGATAGTCTTGAAATCAGAAAACCGCACCTTGATCTGGACGACCTTGCCCCGCAGGGCGTGGCGTCGCAAGCGATAAGCCACCTGTTCGGTCAGCTCCAGCAGCCTGGACTGTAAGACCTCATGGTCGCTGATGTCCTGAGCTAACGTCGTCTCGTTCGAGATGCTCTTGGTCTCCCGGTCTGGAACGACTGGGCGGTCGTCGATGCCGTGGGCAAGCTTCCAAAAGTGTTCACCAGAACTGCCGAAGTGTTGACGCAGCGTCTCGACCGAGAGTTGTCGAAGATCGGCAATTGTCTGAACGCCCAGCCAGCTGAAGGTCTCGCCCGTGACACGGCCGACACCCCAGATTCGTCCCACGCTCAACGGGTCGAGAAACTCCTGGACCCGATCGGGGTCAACGACGACCAGGCCGTCCGGTTTGTCCAGATCGCTGGCAATCTTAGCCAGGAACTTGTTTGGCGCCACGCCGACCGAGGCAACGAGCCGCAGCTCCTGTCGAATCTCGCGCCTGATTCTGTGGGCAATCTCCACTGCCGGACCGAACAGTCCCTCGCTGCCGGTGACGTCCAGAAAGGCCTCGTCCAGCGACAGTGGCTCGACGAGAGGCGTGTAACGGACAAAGATCTCGCGAATCTCGGCGGAGACCTCGGCGTAATGATCTAGTCGTGGCGAAAGGACGATCGCATCCGGGCAGAGCTTCAGCGCCGTCGCGGTCGGCATGGCGCTGTGGACGCCGAACTGCCGCACCACGTAGTTGGCCGCCGCCACAACACCCCGACCCTCGGGCGTGCCGCCGACGATGAGCGGCTTGCCGGCCAGTTCCGGCCGGTCCCGCTCCTCGACCGAAGCGTAAAAGGCGTCCATATCGACGTGCAAGATCATGACATGCTCCTGCCGCGCCATCATACCCATTTTGGTATCGTCCGTGAAGCATCATGGCCAGACCGACTCCACTGTGGCGCCGAGCGTTTTCAGCAGTTCCTGATACCACGCCTCCGTTTCGGCGGCTCCGCCCCGGTTTCCATCGGGTGTCAGCAATCGTTCCTCTAGTGACGCAACCAGCCGCAACTCATTATGTGGGAAGAATTTGGGAGCGAGGTGTGTCAACGAACGTGTTATTTGCAAAATCCTGAAAAAGGGGGTGTAAATGGCAGAATAAATTAGCTGGCAGAATGTACCATCTGCCGCTATCGAGCGGCCTACGTCAGCATAGAAAATCGTTCGTAAAAACCGCCATCTTTCCTACGTCGGTCCGCGCCAGTGTAGTCAATTACAGAGGTGGACCTAACTTGCGTCGGTTACGCACACCGCACGCAATTGGGAAAACGGCTTCAAGATAGCGGTTGCATCATCCAGCGCGGCTAAGGATTCCTGCAAACTGCAGGCGGTGTCATTTCCGTCGAGACACCTCCGCGACTTTACTAAGATCGCAACCCGCACGTGTTTGTCCAACCTCGGGCAGTTTGGAAATTCAGGAAATCGCATCGGTCGAGTCGACCGACGGTCCAAGTCACACATGACACGCCCTCCTT
>CAXMSB010000352.1:0-5271 GCA_964195615.1 uncultured Granulosicoccus sp.
ACGTAGATCTTGTCGATTTTTAGACGAAACATGCCTTCTCCACAACGAACAATCAATGACTTAGAGGCATCTGACTGCCGTAGTTACGTCCTCAAATCAGTTAACTTGACAGTATCCTGCCGAGGGCTCTATCAGCTTCCCGCAGCGGCTTGACTATCAATTCGCCATGCACACGCATGAATAGGAATTCGCCTCACACAGGTGCGCCAAGATGATAGTAATCCAGATAACATGAAGACAGTCGCTTTGGGTGTCGCTCATTCAGGACCCACGACATGATTTAGAAGTACTGGCCGTATGCTTCCGATTACGCGCTCGGCATTAGGATTTTCCGCTTACTCTTTCTTCTTCCGCAGAATTCCAATCAATCCCTCGATTGCCTGTTGTTCCAGGCTTTTCGGGGCGGGTTGAGCCGGTTGCTTCGGGTCCTCGGTCTGCTGCGCTTCAACTTGTCTCTCCGGCTCCGGCAGCGCCCCCCAGGGCAGCGGGGTGACGGACGGAGGAGGTATTGGACCACCGCCTATCGCGGTGGTCGCCACAGCGCCGACCAGGGCACCGACGAGTGGATCCTTCCTGGACAGTCGCTGCTGCTGTCGCAAGCGTTCGATCTCCAGCCCCGCCCTGGCGAAGTCCACGCTGGGCCGGCTGAGCGCACCGCGCAGAGGAACGCGCAGCGCATCGCTTGGCGCGACCGTCAGCCCGAACACCTTCTCCAGGGTCTCCGGCATGAAGGCGAGGATGAGGTTCGCACGATCGTTGGCGATATCCGCCGTGCCCCAGGTCGCCAGGTGCATGCGTCCGTCAAGCAGCAGGTCGAGCCGGTGCTCGTAGGTCACCTTGCCGCCGCTTATTTTTAATACCGCCGGCGTGAACTGCGCCTTCCACTGACCCAGTCCAGAAGTCTCGAGTGCGCCGAATTGTTGCGCCAGACCGATCGCACCCTTGAGCAGCCACCCGCTCTTCAGCGTGAGCGTGCCCAGATCGAGCGCCATCCGCGGAATGACGACCTTGCTGACATCGTAATCCCAGATCGGGATGAGTGTCCCCTCCCGCGGCACCTCAAAACTCACGGCGCGTTCGGAGCTTTGCGCAGTTTCGAATATGGGATGAATCTTACCGAGAACAAGTTCTCCAAAAGCCTGCGTCACCTGCACCTCGGCGAGCAAGGGCTCGGTCAACATCAGCCCTTCTTTGCTCAATTGCGTTTTGACGTCAGCGGTGGCGTTGGTCGATCGCAGCTTGAGGTTGAGCGGACCGGTCATCTGCCGTAGGTTGGCATCCACACTGATATCCGCCGTATCCCCGAGGGTCGCCGCCATCGTTCCATCGCCATCAAATAGTTCATCCAGCAGCGCCGTCGGCAGTTCTTGCAGCGTGCCATCGAGTCGCAGCGACAGTCCCTCGGCATTGAGCTGCCCGTTCGGCGTAAATATATCTGCCACTTGTCCCGACACACCGATGCGCCCGGCCGAATCGCGGGGCTGCGCTTCCTCGCTCTGGGCGTCACGGATCTGGCCGTTGATCTCGATGTCGATCGGCTTGGACAGATCGTTACCTTGCAACCTCATCTCGAACATCTCGATGGAGATGGCTTTGCCGCTCGCGCGATCGCGCAATGAAAGGCGCGGCGTCTTCGCCGTCGCCACCACCGCGGTGCGGGATGGGTCGAATTGAGCGGCGAGCGGCCAGCGCAGCGTCGAAATGAGGGCCTCAAACGCCGCGTCCTCGGTTAGTGCGTAGCCGGAGGCCGTTTCGGCCGGATCGGCGGAGGCGGAAGACGCGTCCATCAGGGCTTCATATCCCACGGGGGTAAGCGTCAATCGCGCACTTGCTGGTCGACTCAGTGCGAGTTCTTCGCCGAGTTTGAATCCCGCGTCGGCGGTCAGATTGCGCGACTGGGCCTTGAGTTCGATCGCGCCAATGCCCGTGTCACCGCTAACATTTACGCTGCCGTTGATATCGATGACGTCGCCGACAATCGGAACCAGGGCTGCCTGACCGATGAACGCCGCGAGTACGCTGGTGGGCAATGCATCGATTGCGGCTTGAGCATCGATATCCGCCATACCGGGGCTCAACTCGCCGTTACGCAACAAGCGCCCCAGCTTGGCGTCAACCTTAAAATTGCCGGGCTGCTTATCCACCGCAGCCAAGGTCAGCGCCGCCAACTTGACCGACGCAGAACCGTTGGGGCCATCATAATCGACGGCAATGTCCGCGTTGCGCAACGAGGCGCCCGCCAGTGACTTGTCTCCGGCGAGGACCAGCTCGTCGATCCGCACCGCGGCCCCGGCCTGCATCTCCGACCAGGAAAAGGCGGCCAGGGGCAGGTCGAGTCGGGAGAGGCCGATCTCGACCGGCGTTGGTTTGCCAAGCGTCACCTGACCCGGCGAGACCATGCCCAGTTGCTGTAAAAGGCCCGGCGTAAGCACAAACCGCACGGCGCCCGGCGCGCTCAGCGTCGCTCGACTCAAATCGGGAGTTACCTTCAAGCTGATATCGCCGCTTACCCCTTCGCCGGCCAGCTCGAACCGCGTACCGATGGGGCCGGGCGCCCCCGTCGCATCCAGGCCGGTATCGGCATCGATGCGAACTTGCAGCGGTGACGCGCTGAGCTCCTTCAGCATCCCCTCGCCTGTTTCGCTGACTTCGGCCGACCCGCGCAGGCGAATCGAAGCCAGGGTGTCAGCACTCAATTCGAAGCGAGCTTCGTCGACCTGGAGCGTGTCGAAATCGGCGACGCCGGACAGTGCCAGCCGCTCGGCGGTCAAAGAACCTTGAATCTCGGTTTCGGCGGGTCGAAAAACCGGCTCCCCGGCCATGGGACGGGGCGCCGAAAAGGCCTGCACCTCGAGCACCAGCCCGGCCGGCTGCTGCAACGCATACCCCGTGTCTTCACCCAGTATTCTGTGAGCAACCTGCGGCGACAACAGGTAGCGGACCTGCGCGGGTTCGGTCAGGACAAAGGAGTCGGTGAGCGAGAGCTTAATATCTGTTGCGTTGAGCGGACCGGCATCAATGGTTAGCGTGGCATCGATCTGGTCCGGCCCAGTCGACACAGCCGTGACGCTCAGACCCATCTTTGGTCCCAACAGCGCAACCAGCAAGCCGTTCTGGTGGGCGATCTGGTCGATCAGCAACGTGGGAACATTGGAAAGATCAGCCACCACGTCGGCGCCCATCTTGTCCAATTGCACGGCGCCCGCCTCGTTGACCATCCGGTCAAGTGTTGCCCGCGCCGTTAGCTTGCCGGTTTCGTTTTGCGACACGGCCTCGGCGTCGAGCTCGATGCTGACCGATTCAGCCAAACGCTCCGTGTCGACCAGGGCGTTCAGACTCCGGATCGTGACCTCCCCGAGTTCGGGCGTGGTGAGTTGAATGGGTTGGTCTACTTCCACCTCGCCGCGCAGCGCTACGCCGGCCAGACTAAAATCCGAGATAGACAGGTCGAGTTTCTCGGCTTCCAGACTCAATGAAAATGGCTCGATCAACCGCAGCGCGACCTCGCCCCGGTCCGTTTTGGTCAACGCCTCGAACAGGTTGGGAGTCACGGTGAGGCGCACTGATGCGGGCTGCGTGAGCACGAACCGGCCTTGATTCAACTGCGCAGCGACTTCAGCCTGGATGTTCGGCGAGTGAGCCGTGATCAAAAGATCCTGCACCTCGGCTGTCCCGGAGGCCTGAATCTTGAGGTTAGCAGCGTTGCCGGCGGCGGCGGTGAGCAGGCCCTTGAGCCCAAGCATGCCGTCAACACTGTCGATCGGCAGGTCTTCCACATTTGCCTGTAGGTTTCCCTGCGCGGTCTGAGGGCTCAACGCGCCGTCAGGCGCGATAAGCCCCGAGATCTGACCCGTTATATTGAATGTCCCCGTCTTGTCTCCTTGGCGGCTGCGACCCTGCAAGGCGACATCCAGCAGGCGACCCGTCGGCTCGATTCGCATCGCTCCTGCCAGACCGTCAAATACCACCGGCTCGGTATTAGACGTTTTCACCGTCATGTACGCGTCGGCGAGTTCGATATTACCGGTGAACGGGACTGCTAAAGGAGCAGCGCCTGGCTTCGACGGCTGATCAGGTTCGAGTGCCTGGGTCAGGTTGTTTACTCCCGACTCGTCGACCACGAGGTCGGCGGACAGCCCTCGAACCATGGTCTCTCCAAGGCTCAGTTTTCTCTGCAATGCCTCGAACAGCGTCAGCTCGGTGGACAGTTCCTCCAGCCGACCAACCTTGGCTCCGGCCGGATCCAGGATTTCCAGTCCGCGTATACTCTGTCCACCGAGCCAACTCAACGATAGCGCATCAATCGTGACCGAGCCGCGAACGGACTCGTTGATCGCCCCCACGACCACGCTTCGGCCCAGGGGGGTGGAGAGAATGGTTGGAACCAGCGCTGACAATAGCGTCATCGCTACCAGCAAACCCAAGAAACTATAGGTCAGCCACTTGCGCCGCCGTGGAGCGGACGCGTTGGCACCATCTTCATTGGTCGACAAAGGCGCATCACTCATAAAATATACCGTCGCTGAGAATTATCGATATAAAGTATATATTCGTCTCGAATAACAAGCGACTATGACAAATCAACACCGCTTTTGTCATCCGTAGGGACCGGACCCGCCCTCGGGGTGCCGGTGGGTCCCGCTTAAGCCCAACTGCTGATCAGGTCCACACCAAATGTTTTATCAAGTTATTGGGAAACGATCAAGCGGATACGCGATTCGAGTACCTTTTCATGTAGAGCAGGCGCACGTCACCCGTTGCCACTCGCTGAACGCCTTGGTTCGAAACATTCGGTAGTGGCATGCCCGTAGTAGGTGACGTCCAAGCTGAAACAGATTATTTACCACACCGGGTACCGACAGGAATCGTTGCGTTTGCTTGGTACTGTCAAGTTAACGTAGATCTTGTCGTTATTTAGGCGAATCATTCCTTCTCCACAACGAACAATCAATGACTTAGAGGCATCTGACTGCTGTAGTTACGTCCTAAAATCAGTTAACTTGACAGTACCCTAATTCGCCATACACACCCGCCTTTTGCGGCCCTTCCATGTAGCGCTTTTCACATAACTGTACAATCCAATTGTTAGGGTTCTATCAGATAACGTATGCTTTGTACGTCCTAATACTCCAAGCGAAGGAGGGCCATTTATGGCCGAGTACACGCTGTATTGTTTCGCCCAGTCGGGCAATGCCTATAAGGCGGCGCTGATGCTTAATCTTTGTCACGCCGACTGGGCGCCTCGTTTTGTCGATTATTTTGACGGCGAAA
>CAXMSB010000353.1:0-2390 GCA_964195615.1 uncultured Granulosicoccus sp.
AGACCCGACCAATCTGAGCAACTTCCAATCGTTCGGAATCGGATTTTCGTACTTCGTCATCCCAGGCCGCGACAACGTGAAGCTCTCGAGTGACTTCCAGTATTTCCTGGGCCGCACGAGTGGCAGCAGCGTGCCGCCCTCGCCGCTCAACTCGATTGCGCCCAACGACGACGGCAGTCAGTTCGCGTGGCGGATTCAGATCAGCGCAGCGTTCTAGACGCCAGCAGCGACGGCTGGAGTCGCGCCTACTCGATGGGAAGCGTGCTGCGCGAAGTGCTCGCGCAAGGCTGTGTTGAGCTCCGCCGCCTTCTGAAAGGTCACGCCGTGCCCCGCATCGTCGAATCGCAGCACTCGGGCGCTTGGAATGCGCTCGGCCAGCCGGTCGGTCTGAGTCGGCCGGATCAGGATGTCCTTTCCGGGGCGAACCAAAAGCGTCGGCAATTCGATTTGCATGAGACGCGACTCGGTCGAGTGCCTCATCACGGCATAGAACTGGCCCAGCACCGTGCGGAGGGCGGGCGGCTGCCCCAGGCGCACCTCCAGATGCGAATGGATTGCTTCGGGCCCTATCGATTTGAGGAACTCCTCCGGATACAGCAAGCGTGGCAGCGAACGCAACCGCGTCTTCTGACCGCCAAAGAGCCCTTGGAGGAAGAGCCGCATTCCTTGGAGCGTCGGGAGCGAAGCCACCGGCGCACCGCCGTGTGTCGCGACCAAGGTCAAGCTCTGGCAGCGCTCCGCAGAACGAAGGGCGAGCTCCTGGGCGATCATGCCTCCCATGGAAACGCCCACGATATGCGCTCGATCCCACGAGAGATCATCCAAGATCCGAACCGCATCGTCGGCCATCGCAGGAATCGTCCGGAGGAACGGCCCGCGATCGCTCTCCCCAACGCCGAGGTGGTCGTAGTGACAGCAACGGTGGTCGTTCTGGAGCTCGTCTACCTGCGGCCCCCAAACCGCACCAGGCATCCCGAACCCCATGACGAAGAGAACCGGCGGCCCCTGCTGACCGAACATTTGATACGACAGGCGCGGCCCTGTCCTCGTAAGGTGCTGATTCACTGAGCCTGGTCGTAGTAGCGGGTGGTGGGATACGCCAGCTCGATGTCATCATTGTCGGCGAACTGTTCCAGTATCTGCTCCCAGAGCTGTTGCTCGGTGCCGCGGCGGGTCTTGGGCTTCGTCATGTATCGCACCGTAAGCAGCACGCCGCTGTCCCGCACGGTGGTGTACACGATGGGCGTGACCTTTCCCGAATAGATGAGGTACCTGGACGCTGCCCGGCGCAACTGGCGTTCCACTTCCTCGGCGACGACGAAGCTGTCGTCATCGACGATCTTCTCGAGGATGCCTTTGGCCTTCTTCCAATCGCTCTCGAAGGTGATGAGCACGGGAATCTCGTGCCAGATGTAGTCGAAGCCCTTGTTGAAACTCGCGGTCACGGCGCGCAGCACCTTGCCGTTCGGCACTTGCAGGATCCGTCCCGTGCTCTGGTCGGCGTCCACCCAGTTCCCGATCTCGAGCAGGCTGAACTGGAACACTCGAATGTCGATCACGTCACCGGCGACTCCTTCTATTTCGATGCGATCGCCGACTTCAAACGGGCGTCGGAGCATGATGAAAAGGAACCCAGCAATGTTTGAAATGGTGTCATGCAAGGCGACCGCCAAACCGGCACCCAAAATGCCGGCGAACGTGGCGATCCGCTCAAGACCCGCAAACCAAATCACCCCCAAGAAGATCAGGATCAAGAAGCCGATCGCGGAGGTCACGCCACGGCTCCAGCTGTACTTTTGCCTGTTGTCGGTGACGTTCCGCAGCATCACCCTCATAACGGCGGACCGAACGAGCAGGAAGAACAACACCACCAACAGAGAGTTGACGACCTTGATCTGGGTCTCAGGCATCATTCCGAGCCAGGTTGTCCCATCCGCCATGAAGTCTTCCACGCAGCCAGGTTACCGCCGCCCCCCACCGGATGCGAGAGAAAGGCTTACTGTCAAGGTCGTCGTGCACGACCGCCCGGGGATCGGCTATCGTGCGGTTGGCCATGGGAACATCGGAAAGAGAGCAGTTTCGAATCGTATTGAGCGGTGGCCCCGGCGGCGGGAAGACTACCGCTGCGGATTTGTACCGCCGCGAGATCGGCGAGAAGGTCGTCGTCGTGCCTGAAACGGCGACGATGCTGTTCACCGGCGGCTTCCCTCGCGTGGGCGAGCCCGAGGCGCGCACCGCGACGCAGCGAGCGATCTTCCACGCCCAGGTGGCATTGGAAGACATCCAAGGCGCGCGCTACCCTCGCCGCGTGCTGCTCTGCGACCGCGGCACCATCGACGGCGCTGCCTTCTGGCCGGACGACGCGCCCGAGGGGTTCTTTGAAAGCCTCG
>CAXMSB010000354.1:0-44503 GCA_964195615.1 uncultured Granulosicoccus sp.
CCTGAACCCTGACCCCTGACCCCTCAGTTGCCATGGACATAATTACCGCACTGACGATCCTTATGCTCGCAATTTTTGTGGGCTTTGAAATCATCACCAAAGTGCCGCCCACGCTGCACACGCCCTTGATGAGCGGCTCGAACGCGATTAGCGGCATCACGCTGGTCGGCGCACTGCTAGCCGGCGGTGGGTTTTGGGGCGGGCTGTTTGGCTTCATAGCCATCGTGTTCGCCACTCTGAACGTCGTGGGCGGGTTTCTAGTTACACATCGCATGTTAGGCATGTTTAAGAAGAAGGGTTAATGCTGCTGTGTTGGACAACTTGACAAACTTTCTGCTGGTCGGCATGTCGACCTGGGCCAACTTTGGCTATCTGATTGCGGCGGTGCTGTTTATCCTGGGTATCAAAGGGATGACCCATCCCCGGACCGCGGTGCGCGGCAATCTGCTCGGCGCGCTCGGTATGCTGATCGCCGTCCTGGTAACGCTCGCCAACACGGGCGTGTCGCCCTATATTTGGCTGGCTGGCATCCTGGTCGGCACGACCGGCGGCTTGTGGCTCGCTCGAACGATCCAAATGACACAAATGCCGCAGCTCGTGGCGCTGTTCAATGGTTTTGGCGGCATTGCTTCGGTCTTGGTCGCTGGAGCGGAAGTCATTCGCGGCCCCTCTCCCACGACCGACGTCGTAGTGGCCGGTGTGGCGGCCGGTTTGACCGGGCTCATTGGCTCGGTGACCTTTACGGGCTCGTTAATTGCCGCGGCCAAGCTGCAGGAACTGCCGCAGTTCAAAAAGCCGTTTAGCATCACCGGGCAGCAGATTATCAACGCTGTGCTCTGTATTGTCGGCGTGCTGCTGGCACTAGAGATGAGCGACGGATCGGGCTGGGAATTCTTCCCGCTCACGTTGGTGGCGCTGGTGTTGGGCGTGATGCTGGTAACCCCCATCGGCGGGGCCGACATGCCGGTGGTGATCGCGCTGTTGAACAGCTATTCTGGACTGGCCGCCGCGGCTGCCGGGTTTGTGATCAATAACAACGTGCTGATTGTCGCCGGGTCGTTGGTCGGAGCCTCGGGGCTGATCCTTACCAAAATCATGTGCAAGGCGATGAACCGTTCGCTTACGAACGTGCTGTTCGGCAAGTTCGAGGTGACCACCTCCGCCGCCGATGCAGACGAAGTCTATGCCGGAAAAATCAAGAGCACCTCGGCCGATGAGGTGGCTATGCTGCTCGACGGCGTGCAGCGCGTGGTGGTCGTGCCCGGTTACGGCCTGGCCGTTGCGCAGGCACAACACGCGGTACGCGAAATGGCCAATCTGCTCGAGGCCAATGGCGTGACGGTCGAGTATGCCATTCACCCGGTCGCGGGCCGAATGCCGGGGCACATGAACGTGCTGTTGGCCGAGGCCGACGTGCCGTACGAACAGCTCAAGGAAATGGACGAGATCAATCCGACGTTCTCACAGTGCGACGTGGCGATCGTCATCGGGGCCAACGACGTGGTCAATCCCGTGGCGGACACCGACCCGACAAGCCCGATCGCCGGCATGCCGATTCTCAACGTCAGCGAAGCCCGCACGGTCGTTGTGATCAAACGGAGCCTCAGCCCCGGCTTCGCGGGCATCCCCAACCCGCTATTCGCCGCCGACAATTGCCTCATGCTCTTCGGCGACGGCAAGCAGGTCTTGGTGGACTTGGTTAGTGCGTTGAAAGAGAACTAAAAATCTTTCCGAAAAACTCATGGCAACGGATTGCACATCGTCGACGACGCTCGATGCCCGCTGGAAACAGACTTTTCGGCGGCGACTTCTGAAGTGGTACGCCGCGCACGAGCGGGACTTGCCTTGGCGGCGCTCGCAGAACCCCTACCGCGTTTGGGTCAGCGAGGTGATGCTGCAGCAGACGCAGGTCGCCACGGTCAAAGACTATTTCCGGCGGTTCGTGAAGCAATTTCCGACCATCAAGAAGCTGGCCGAAGCTGACGAGCAGGACGTGTTGCGGTTGTGGGAAGGTTTGGGCTACTACCGCCGGGCCCGTCAGTTGCATGCGGCGGCCCAAGTGATCGTCGCCGAACATGGTGGGCGGTTTCCGCGGGACGTTGAGACTCTGCAGTCTCTGCCCGGTATCGGCCGCTACACGGCGGGAGCGATCGCATCGATCGCCTTCGACCAGCGGGCCCCCATTCTCGAAGCGAACACGATCCGCTTGCTGTCTCGGTTGATCGCCTATCCCAAGGACCCCACCAAGAGTGCCGGTCAACGGCTGCTTTGGCAGATGGCCGAAGAGGTGCTCCCCAGGCAAGACATTGCCCGTTTCAATCAAGGTCTGATGGAATTGGGCTCGCTGGTCTGTACGCCGAAGGGGCCGCGGTGCGACGCCTGCCCGGTGGCCCGGTTGTGCGCGGCACACGAGGCGGGCCTCGAGGAATCGATTCCCCGACAGGGCCCCAAGACCAAATTCGTCAGCGTGACCGAGGCGGCCATCGTCGTACGCAAGAACGGACAGATTCTGCTCCGGCAATGTCCCGAAGGTCAGCGCTGGGCAGGGTTGTGGGATTTTCCTCGTTTCGAGGTTGAAAGCGAAGGGCCGCTGTTGGTTCGCGACGAACTGGTGGCCAAAACTCGTCAGCAGACTGGCGTAGTCGTTGAACCCGGACCACTCTTGAAAACAATAAAACACGGGGTGACCCGCTATCGGATCACGCTCGACTGCTACGCCGCCCGCTACCAGTCGGGCAAGATCGCTCGCAACGGCGGCGAGAAGCTCCGCTGGGCGCGGCCAGACGACCTGGATGCCTATCCGCTGAGCACCTCCGGCCGCAAGCTAGCCGACTTCATCTGCGGCGCCTCGCGAAACCGCGAGCGATTGTAGCGATTGGCGGGTTTATCGCGAGCTTCCCTGAGCGCTTGCTCGGCATCGTCCTGGATTGGAACCTAGGTTTGTACGAGCGGCAGATGGGCCGCATCGTGAACCACTAGGGACCACAGGGGCGGAGCAAACTTATGAGTGCGACAGGACTAACTGAAAACCAAATTTGCTTAATCGAAGAGAGCTTTGCGGCAGTTGCGCCGCGCGGGGCGGCATTGGTAGCTCGTTTCTACGAACGGCTGTTTGAGGACTATCCCCAGGTGAAGCCAATGTTCAAGACCGACATCCACGAACAGCAAAAAAAGCTGCTTGGTGCGTTGGCATTGGTCGTCGAAAATATCCGGAAGCCCGAGAAGCTGCAACCCGCGTTGGAGCAGCTCGGAATCAAGCACAACGACTACGACGTCGTGCCGGAACAATATCAGGCGGTCGGCGGCACGCTGTTGAAAACTCTGGCCGAGTTTGCCGGCGATGTGTGGGGCAGCGAGTTGGAAGATGCCTGGGGCACCGCCTACGGGGCCATTAGCAAGAAAATGATCGACAGCGCCCAATTGGCCGCGGCGCAGGTGTAATACCCGCCTGGCAACGAATCAGGAAGCTCGGGGGTTGCAAACCCCGGGCTTTTTTCTTGGACCGAGGGCTCTCGGGTTGCTTACGCACGGAGCGAATCGCGACCAGATCGGCCATCACGCGCAGGATTCTCAATCGCGTGACGAACTGCACCGCGTCATTTCACGTCCGCGATATTCACCCACCGCTTTTCTTCTGCCGCCAGCATGGCCGCTTCCAGGACCCGTTGCGTTTCGTAGGCGTCGGCAAACGTCGGGATCGGTACGGTTGGCGTTTGACCTGCGATCTCGCACAGAAAATCGTACGCTTGATTGGTGAAGGTGTGTTCGTAGCCGATCAAGTGCGCGTCGGGCCACCAGTTGGCGACGTAGGGATGATCGCCGGCATGGGTACACATAATCGTTGTCCACCCTTGCACACGGCGAGTTGCGGTCGCGTCGTAGTACTCCAGTTCGTTCATCCGCTCGAAATCAAACTTGATCGAGCCTTTGGTGCCGTTGATTTCAAATCCATTGCGGTTTTGATTACCAGTCGCCTGTCGGCATGCTTCGAAGTTGGCGACTGCTCCGCCCGAGAATCTGGCGAGAAACAAGACGGTGTCGTCGACCGTGACATCTCCCATCTCCTCGCCACTTTCGAGCCCCGCGGCGATTCCGCCTGCGGCAACGCCCGTCATGACCTTTCTCTGCTTGATGAAAGTCTCAGCAATCGCGCCGCAAATCTCGGTGATGTCCTCCCCCGTCACGAATCGTGTCATGTCGACAATGTGTGCGTTGAGGTCGCCGTGGGTTCCGGAGCCGGAAAGCTCTTTCTTAAACCGCCAAGTCAGCGGTACCGATTCGTCGGCCCAGTCTTGCAGATAGCTGGCGCGGACGTGGCGGATGTCGCCAATCACGCCGTCTCTGACCAACTGATGGGCAAGGGCGACTGCCGGAACGCGACGATAACAGAACCACGCCATCGTCTTCACGCCCGCTTTGTCCGCTGCCTCGGCCATTTCTCGCGCTTCGGCAAGCGTACCGGCGATCGGCTTTTCGCAAGCCACGGCCTTGCCGGCGGCAATCGCAGCCTTGGCGGGTGGCGCGTGCATGAAGTTCGGCGTCACGATATCGACCAAACCAATCTCCGGCGAGCGGACCACGGTTTCCCAGTCGGTCGAGGCATTCTGCCAGCCCCAATTGTCGGCAAAACTCTGAGGGTTTTCTTCAGGCAAGCCGCACACCGTGTGCATGGTCGAGGAAAGCGGAGCGTCAAAAAACTTGGCAACCTGCCCCCAGGCATTCGAATGCGTGCGGCCCATGAATCCTTGACCGACCATCGCTACGTTAATCTGGCTCATTCTTGTCAGCTCCCCAGAGTCTTGAACATTGTGTCTATCATCGCGAGCTTCCTGTCCCGGGAGACAGAAAGTTCGTCCATTCTAGCACTTCCTTGCTGAGCGTACAGTCCGACGGGCCTGCGAAGTCATCCTACCAACTCTTCCCAAACTCCAATCCCGCTGATGACCGAGACCACCAGCAAGATCAGCGCAGCAACCACGCCGCCGACGAGCATCCACCAGCGGGTGCGATAGGCGGGTGGTAATTGGAAGTTGAGATAGAGCGCCGCCAACATCGCCAGCGCGACGCCCAGGTTGGTGGCCAGGAACGCGACGATGTGGGTGATCGTGTCGAACGGCAGGTCGCTCCAGACGATGAACATGGCGGCCACAAAGACATAGATGGAGACGCAAATCTGCACCTGTCGGCGCGACCACTTGCGGCTCGGAAACACCGACTGACCAAAATCGAGGATCACCCGGGAGTAGATTTCCGGATAGGCCTGCAAGGTTCCCCAAAGCGCGGCCAGCACGCAGACGTAGTAAACCCAGATTAGTGACTCGTGGACGTTTTGCCAGATGTAGGCTTGGTCGGTGAGCAGGCTCCAATTCTTGAATGCCGCGTCGAGTTGCCCGCTTTCCAGCAGCGGATAGAGCACCACCGCGCCTGCCACCATGAAAGACCCGCTGACGCTCCACAGTACGAACGCTCCGAGGCCAACGTCCCACTTCAATGGGGCGATAGACCGCAGAATCTTGCGAACCGACGAAGGGTCCTCCGGCAGGTAGTCGGCCGGCTTTCCCGCCGCGGCCCGCTTGCGGATTGCCTCGATCTCAGGATGGCCAGTGAGCCCCCAACCATGCAGCGAAATCCAATCGGCATACACGACGTAGGTCAACACGCTCCCGCCGACGTAGCCGAAAATGGTGGCTAGCGTGAGGGACGTGTGCTGGCGAATGTGCTCGGGCGCCCACGGCGGAAACTCCGGCACGTGGCCAAAGCTGAGACTCCCACGAACGATCGACCACAGATCGGGCTTCACCATTGCCGTGCCGAAAATCGTCCCCACGATAAGCAACCCGCAGATGATCACCTGCTGTTTTTCGAGTTTGTCGTAGGTCAAAAACAGGCTCACCAACAGCGCCACGGCAATGAACAGCGAGGTGAGCACGCGTTCGATCACGAGTTCATGGGGCGAGCTCTCTCCGCCGGAGTAGAGGTGGAACAACAGATCGCCGCAAGGCCGGGCGACTGCGCCCCACAGAGGCCCTGCCGCAGCCATTTCCAGCACGACCAGTGCCAATAGCAGCCAGCCGCGCGGACCGGGCACCCGCGCAAGCCGCTGGCCCAAGGGTTCGCCGCAGACGGCCGTGTATCGGCCCAGTAGATAGGTGACGAACACGCCCTTGACGATCGCGCTCAACAGCACGAGCCACAACAGGTCGTACGCAAACCACGAGCCGCAGCGCACCACGACGATCGTTTCTCCCGCGCCGATCGCTACCGACGCCACAATCGCAGCCGGACCGAACAGCGCGAACATCCGAGAGAGCCTTTTCCACGACCAGTGCTCGGAGAGAGAGCCCCGCGGCGAGTGGGGCACTATCTTGGAAGAAGGCTCTGGAGTTGCGGAAGAGTGGTCGACCATGGCCGACGCAGTGTTACTCGGTCTCTGTCGAGGTGTCAACCTGGTGAACCAGCGGATCGACGACCGTTTCTGCCCCGGCCAATGGTTCGCCCAGCAGTCGGCGGAGTTCCCGGGCGAGCATTTCGCCCCGCGCTTGCAGACTCACCACCTTACCGTCGCGATCGACGAGAATCGCCATCGGAATACCCGTGATCCCATAATATACGGCCATGGGATGTTCCCATTTGCGTTGGTCTTCGTCTTCGCTGAACAAGTTCGGCCAGGGGACGTCGTACTGCTTGATGTAGCTCTCGGCCTGCTCGCGACGGTCATCGAGACTGACGCCCACCACGTCGAAGCCCTTCTCGTGATAGGCACGATAGAGTCTGAGCACGTTGGGAACTTCCTGGCGGCAGGGTCCGCACCAAGTTGCCCAAAAGTCGACCAGTACTACCTTGCCGTGATACGATTTCCAATCGAGCTTTGTGCCGTCGAGTAGTATGCCTTCGAGTTTTATCTGCTTGCCAGGCAGGTCAAGCCGTCGGGCCATCCCCTCTAGCTTCTTCACCATCTGCAGTACGATCTCATCCTTGCTGCTGCCGAAGTGAGGCGTCAGCTCGGCAAGCATCGGCTTGGCAAATTGTTCGTCCTGCATCTGTTCCAAGAAATTGATGATGGTCAGCAGCGTGTCGATCTGATAGACGTCCGGCTCGCCCTCTTTGAAGAACTCGACCAGCGAGGCCATCAATCCTTCTTTGTCTTCCTTCCCCCAAACAGTCCACTTGGAGAAGCCATTTTCTACCCGGAATTTCATGCCGACGGCTCGCACGTCGGAGAGGGGGTCTTGACGGGCGTCTTCGATTGCCTGGGTGAATTGTTTTTCCGCGCCCGGTTCGTTGAGCCCACTGAGCATCCGTAGGGCTTGCAGCTTGAAGAAGTAGGCCTGCATCGCCTCGTCTTTGGTGGGCTTCAGAGCCAACATCTTGTCGACGACCAGAACCACGGTACGACCCAACTTGCTCTGATGGGCTATCATCGCAGCTTCGCTGCGGTCGGCCGGTTCGTTGCTGGCTGCCATCTCTTCGACAAACTTGAAGTATTGTTCCGGAGTATCGAGCCCCTCGGGAAGCGCGAAGGTGTCGGCCGACGACACCTCCGACTGCGCCGACTCAGCGTCGGTCGATTGAGCTCGCAGTGCAGGATGCGAGCAGACCACTAGCAGCAGAGCCAGCCAAGGAGCGCCGGCGGAACGGCGGTTCGAGAAAAAACAGCAGCAGGGGAACGACATAAGAAACATTCGCTTGGGTTGGCCGGTGGGGAGGGGGGGAAGGGCGTGCGAGACACACGGTAGCGGGGAAGTCATTATGGGGCTTACGGGCCGCGATGCAAGTCACCCACGGTGAGGCCGCTAGCTGAGCGAGGCCCGCGAATAACGCAACGCGGCCTACGGCCGCAACTAAATCCCCCTCCCTTGAAGGGAGGGGCTCTCCCCAATTCACTTATCCAAATGATGGAATTCCGCAATGATGTTCCAAGCTTCCTCGGGCGTTTCGGCGAAGTAGATCAGGTCGAGATGCTCGTCGGCAATCACTCCCTCGTCGGCAAGTGCCTGGAAATCGATGATGCGGGTCCAGTAGTCGCGGCCGTAAAGGATGATGGGAATCTCCTGCATGCGACCGGTTTGACGCAGCGTGAGAGTGTTGAACAGTTCATCCAACGTCCCAAACCCACCAGGAAAAACCACCAGCGCCGCTGCCCGCAACACGAAGTGAAACTTCCGCAGCGCGAAGTAGCTGAACTGGAAACAGAGCTGCGGGGTGATGTAGGGATTGGGCTCCTGCTCGTGGGGTAGCTCGATGTTGAAGCCGATGCTCTTGGCGCCGACTTCGTACGCACCACGGTTGGCGGCTTCCATGATTCCCGGCCCGCCGCCAGTGGCGATGACATACTCGCACTTCCCATCGGTCTGGCAAGTGGAAGAAACCAGCAGACCAAACTCCCGCGCATCATCGTAGAAGCGGCTCTTGGCCAGCACGCTCTCGGCCCGCTCGACGCCGCGCGCCGAACGCTGGTCGTTGGGGTTCTGTTCCAAGTGCCGCTTGGCGCTGGCCAAACGGGCCTCGGCTTCAACCTTGGGCACGATCTGCGTCCCTCCGAAGACGACGATCGTTGAATGGATGTCGTTCTCTCGGAGCAGGCTCTCGGCTTTTTGCAGTTCCAACTGCATGCGCACTGGCCGCTGTTCGCCGCGCCCGAGAAACTCGATGTCGACCTCGGCCATCAGATAGCTGCTGGAGTTGAGGATCGCCTGGCGATTTTCTGCCACGTCGTTGGGGACTGCCATCGTTCTTATCCTGTCATGTTTGGTTGATCTTCGAGCCAACAGCATCTGCCGGTTCGATGGTTTGTTATGCTTGCAATCTGCTTCAATCCAATTCGTGCGTATCACCCAATTCGGGAAGCTCCACGTCCCAGCCGCGTGACGTGCGCAACTCCTCAGCCAGCGCTGCAGAGCTGTCGGGCTCGCCGTGGGTGAGAAACACTTTGCGTGGCTTCGGTAGATCAGCCGACCAACGCAACAGACCGGTGCGGTCGGCATGGCCGCTGAGGCCGGGGACCGATTCCACCGCCGCCCGCACGGGCACTTCGATGCCGTGCATGCGAATCGTCTCGGCCCCATCCTGAATTCGTCTGCCGCGGGTGCCGTAGGCCATGTAGCCGCCCAGGACGATCGTATTTTTCTTGTGCGGAAGGCGCTTCTTGAGATGATGCACGATCCGCCCCCCGGTCATCATGCCGCTGCTGGAGATGATGATCGCCGGACCATCTACCATGTTCAGCGCCTTGGATTCGTCGGTCTTGCGGGTCAGATGCACATTCGGACCGTCCAACACAGGGTGCTGGGCGTCGAGTTCGCCTTCGCTCAGGTCGTGGTCGTCGGCGTGCTCCAGGTAGATCTTCGTGGCATTGCACGACATGGGGCTGTCGAGATAAATCGGCAGATCGGGAATGCGGCCCTCTTTCTTCAACAGTTGCAACAGGTAAATCAATTGCTGGGCACGTCCGATGGCAAACGACGCCAATAGCATCACACCGCCCCGATCCACGGACCGCTGAACCACCCCCGCCAATGAGTCCATCAGATCGACGTCCGAGTGATCGCGATTCCCGTAGGTGCTTTCGCAGATGAGATAGTCGCAAGCGGGCGGCGATTGGGGGTCGAAGTACAGCGGCCCGTCGTAGCGCCCCACGTCGCCGGAGAAAACGATCCGCAGCGGCGGGTCCTGGTCGCGAATCTCCACCTCGATCAGACTGGAGCCCAACAGGTGCCCCGCGTCGTGAAACCGCATCCAAATCGGCTCAGCCGGCGAGAACCATTGGCCGCGTTTTGTTTCGCGTATCAACTTGACGGTTCGCTCGACGTCTCGCGATTCGTACAACGGCAGCGCCGGCTTGTGCTTACTAAAACCCTTCTTGTTGGCGTACTTGGCGTCGTACTCCTGAATCTTGGCCGAGTCTAGCAGGATGATCTCCGCCAGCTCAGCGGTCGCCTCGGTGCAATAGATCTTGTGCTGGAAACCTTCCTTGACGACCCTCGGCAGAAAGCCGGTGTGGTCCAAGTGGGCATGTGTCAGCACGACCGCGTCGAGGCTCTTCGCATCGAACGGCGTCGGCTCCCAGTTCATCAGCCGAAGTTTTTTCTGACCCTGAAACATTCCACAATCCACGAGCACCCGAGCGCCCGCTGCTTCGAGCAGATATTTCGAACCGGTCACGGTCTGTGCCGCGCCGTGAAAAGTGATTTTGGCCATGGGTTGGTTCCGGGTTGGGTGTCTCTCTGGAGAAAATCAGCTGAGGATCAACGCTCAAAGATACCTGGAATCGCCGCCACGCCATACACCAGCCGGCCATCAACGGGGACTTTCACTTTTTCACAATAGGAAATGCCCAAGAACACTAGCCCGACGCGCAAGCGAGGGTTTCCCGCGATTTCCCTCGCTTGCGCGTCGGGCTAGTGTGCTGCATATCTCGCCCAGACTGAATAAAGGAAAGGCCCTGCCCCCATCAAAACACGCCGTGCAGCGGCCCGCCGGGGGCGGCCAGGGCGTCGACGCGGCGGCTGACGTCCGGGTCTTCCTCCAGCAGCGGGGCATGATGCGGTTTGATGCGGGCGTCGAGGACCAGCGGCCCGCGGCAGCCCCAGTGTTTTTCGTCGGTGAAGGCGCCGATGCCGTGGACGTCGCTGGCCGGATTGGTCCGCGTGAACACCGCCCACAGGAAGTTGCGGAGCGATTCGGCGACGAACTCGGAATCGTCGACCACCGCCACCCAGCGAAAGGCGTTCAGGGAACCCCCCTGCCCCGCTTCCGCACAGAAGCGCTCGATCGGTGCGGCGACTTCCCTGCGTGACTCCGCCCGGGCTCGCTGCGACACGTCGTAGTCGAACGACGGCTGCGGGCAACTGGGACCCTCGACGGCCAGGACTCCCGGCAGTACGACTCGCGGCTTGTCGAATCCCGACGGCAATCGCAAGTTGCCGGGCAGCTCGGTCGGCAGCTCGAACCGCTTCGGGCCGACGGCCGCGATTACCAATTTGGAACCCGCATTCAATCCGCCGCCGGAGTAGTCGAGCGTGTCGATGGTGGTCTGCGTGTGGAAGTGCAGGTCGCGGGTCCAGTCGGCACGTTCCAACAAGTGCCGCAGAAAAGCGGGGATGTCGTGCAGTTTGAGCTGAGCGCTGTCCTGGCGGGCAACGATCAACAGAAACTTGGCGAGCGACAACTGGCCCTGCCCCAGGATGGCGGACGCCTGAGTGAGCAATTCCTGCGGGCGACTGACCTCGAGAAAAGGCATGTAACGCTCGCTGCCGATTGCCAACAGCAGCGGATGGACGCCGGCCGCGTCGACCGCGTGAACGCCCTCCACCCCCGGCAGCACCTCGGGGATCAGCGGTCCGGTAATCTCGTGGATGATCTCGCCCAACAGCGTGTCTTCTTGCGGAGGCCGACCGACGACCGTGAAGGGCCAAATCGCGTCGTTGCGATGGTACACCGCTTCGACCCGCAGCACGGGAAACGGGTGGGCCAGGCTGTAGTATCCCAAGTGGTCGCCAAACGGTCCCTCGGGCAACAGCCGTTCGGGATCGCACACGCCGGTGATGCAAAAATCGGTGTCGGCATGAATGGGCAGGCCGTCGGGGCGACGAATCATCCGCACGCGCCGCCGTCCCAGCGCCCCGGCAAAGGTCAACTCGCTCATCCCTTCGGGCAGCGGCATCACCGCAGCCAGCGACATCGCCGGCGGTCCGCCGACAAAAACATTCACGCGAAACGGCTTGCCCGCTGCGATCGCCGCCGCGTGGTGTACGCCGATCGAACGATGGATCTGATAGTGCAGGCCAATCTCCCCGTCGGCAGCGTACTCTCCGCCGGAAAGTTGCACGCGGTACATGCCGAGGTTCGAGCGACGCAAGCCCGGCTGGCGGACGTCCTCTGTATAAACTTGCGGCAATGTGACGAACGCGCCGCCGTCGTGGGGCCAACTCACTAGCTGCGGTAGCTGACTGATCGTCGTGCGTTGGGCTAGCACCGCTCCGCTCTTGCAGAACGTGGGCAGCATCGTCAGCGCGCCGCGCGGCACGCCCAGGTAACGCCAAGGTTGGCGCAGCGCCAGCTTCGGCTGCGAACGCAACTCGATCAGTTGTTTCACCGCTTCCAGGCCGTCGCGAAACATCCGCTGCAAGCGGTCCCTCGTGCCGAACAGATTGCTGACCATCGGAAAGCGGCAACCCTTCACGTTGGCAAACAGCAAGGCAGGCCCGCCCGCGGCGACCACGCGGCGGTGGATGGCGGCCGCTTCGAGATGGGCGTCGACTTCGTGAGTGATGCGGACCAGTTGGCCGCCCTGCTCTAGGTCCTCGACACACTGTCTGAGACTGTGATATCCCATGGCGCTGGTGCTCGTGGTGGGCGGGAAAGGGGTGGACTGGTCGGGACAATCGTTTCAATCCCGACCGAAGCTCTGGCCGCGACGAGCGGCTTCGTGCAGAGATTCTTACGTAATTCGCTCGCTAGCTGGCAGTTAGGGGCATAAAAGCCTCCCAGCCGGTCGGGCGGGGAATTCTGGGCTGTTTTCCAACGAAAACTGGTAGCATGGAAGCAATCATCTTACAATGGAAGAAGACAAATAGAAGGAGCGTTCCGCAAGGCTAGTCGCGGCTGACGTGCCAAAGGCATGAGACCAACAACCCCCCATGAGCAACTGAACAGATGACCCGCGACCACCAAGAAGAAGCAGCAGAACGCATACCGGAGATTGCCATCGTTGGCGATCTCACTGAGCATGAATCCGAGCTGACCGAGCGGCTGCTCGACATTCCACCCGGCGGCGAATGTACGCTCTACTTCGATTCGCCCGGCGGAAGCCCCTACTGCGCCATGTCGCTGATGACCTTGATCCGCCTCCGCGGTTTGCGGGCGACCGGCATCGTCACGGGCGAATGTTCCTCCGCGGCACTCTGGCCGTTTGCCGCTTGCGAGCGACGGTTCGTCACGGCCTACAGCATCCTGCTGTTTCATCCCATGAAATGGCAAAGCGAAGAGAACGTCGGTCTGTCGGAAGCCGCCGAGTGGGCCCGACATTTTGGCCAACTCGAAAAAGACATGGACGCGATGCTGGCCGACCTGTTCGGCGTCTCCCGCGAATTGATGAACGACTGGATCAACCCGGGCTGCTACGTTTGCGGATCGAAACTGGCAGGCGCGGGCCTGGCCGAGTTGATCTCGGCGTCCGATCTCACCAGTTCGCCCAGCGTCATCGCCTCGCTCACCAACGGCGCGCCGATCGAGGTGAGCAAGCCGAAGCTACGCCAAGCGCCGTAGATGTAGCCGCCCAGGGGAAAGGTCTCACGCAGAGGCGCGGAGATCGCGGAGAGAAGGTGCGGGTGGCCGGGGCAAAGCGAAGCGTGCCCCGGAGCGGATGTGTAACGGCAGGCCCCACTCTTTGGCCGAAGGCCTTTGGCCAAACACTGAGCTATTCTTGAGTTGGCCCTGTGATGAACAACAGGAGGGAGCAGAGGTAGCAGAGAAGAGGTGTTCCAGCCAACTCTGCTGCCTCTGCTTCCTTCTGTTCCATCAACTTCCATAAGATGCGGCGTTTGACAGGCGGACAATCAAACGGTCAAAGGCGGCGACTCTGTCGCGAGTTCGGTAAACAGGCCAGCGGCTTGCTGCAGGTCATTCTCTCTCGACAAAAACGCACCGCGAAGGCGCAAGCGGCGGATGACGCCTTTTTCTAGGAAGCTGCCTCCTAGTTCGCGTTGCACCGAGGTCTGGCCATTCTCCGAGCGGGCCAACTGCCACGTGCCCTGGTCGAGTGGGTGCGTCATTTCCGCGTAGCTCCAATCGCCGGTGGACGAGCGCAGCACAACGCAATCGCAGTCGTCAGTTGGCTCGCTGCCGAACTGCTGGGGATCCACCTCTCTTGACTCGCCGTCGGAGCGGACCAGCCACGCTTCGTCGGCCGTGAGTTGCGACTGGGTCGACACGCCGGGAAAACTTTCCAGAAGAGCTGTCTGGAGTGATACGATCGCGTCGAGCAGCACGATGTCTCCGTCCCGTTCGGACGCGCGCCAATAGACTTGCCAACTGAAGCTCCGTGGCTCGGGCGCTGTGTAGACGGCGACCAAATCGGTGCCGCGAACGAACGCCTCCTGCGGCTCGCCACTTTCGCCAGCCGAAACGCCCAGGACCGAGCCGTCCAGCGAAGCGTTGTTCCACGCGAGATGGCCGATGCCGGCCGAGGGATTGTCGAGTGTTACTGCACCGCTGAGGTGTGCCGTGCAAAGCTTGGCGGTGGCGGGTTCGAATTGCCAGAGGTCGGAAGTGTTGGCTGACGGGTTACTGGTCATCTTCTCGCTGAGCATGATTAGAACTAGAGTGACGTTTCAGCCACCTGCAGTAATAGAACGCGGATGAACGCCGATTAGGCGGATTCTCGCGGATCAGAAAGATTGCAGTAGTTGCCCAATTACGGGTGTCTGAATTATGGGAAATGCTTGAACAAGATCGCCCTTTGATCTGTGGGAATCAGTAGAATCCGCGTTCATCCGCGTTCTATTCCTCTTCACTTGGCTGAAGTGCTACGAAGCAGTCAATAAAAAAACCCCGCCGAACACCCGAGGGTGTCGCGACGGGGCCGGAACAGAGAAGAGGCCAAAGTGTCTACTGTGGGGGGATGATAAAGATTAGGCAATTGCCTACCACAAGAAAAACATGTGGTTGGAAATGCAAGTAGACTCCCCTGGTCAAGTCCTGTCCGTTCACTAACGATCATACTCATTTCAGCAGCCGTGTCCAGCTTTTGAAGTACCTCAAATTGAGAAAAACTTTGGAGTACCTCGGCGTCACTCCCGCCGATTGACGTTATTGCTTATTTGGCCTAGTGTTACGTCCGAATACTCGCCCCGTTCGCCGCCTCTTGAACAGGAAAAAACCGTGCCCGGAATTGAACAGCTACTGGCCACTTGCGCCACTGCCGCCCGAGCCGGCGGCGAGCAATTGCTGGCTTGGCGAGGCCGATTTTCCACCCAGTCGAAAGGGGATCGAGACTTCGTGACCGATGCCGACTTGGCCTCGCAGGAGGCGATTCGTGCTGTAATTCTCGATGAATTTCCCGATCACGGATTCTTGGGCGAAGAGTCGCCGGACCCTGCTCAGCTCGATTGGCCTTACTGCTGGGTCGTCGATCCGTTGGATGGCACGACCAACTACATCCACGATTTCCCCTTTTTCGCGGTCTCGGTGGCGGTGGCTCGGCAGGGTCGACCGGTGGCAGGGGCCATTTTCGATCCCCTGCGGGATGAGCTGTTTCTGGCCGCTGCGGGCGGGGGCGCCACGCTCGGCGGCGAGCCGATCGGGCCGAGCGACAGTGTGGAACTTCCGGAAGCGCTGTTGGCGATGAGTTTTCCGCCCCAGATGCGTCTGGAAACGCCTGATGTGAAGGCTTTTCTGCAAGCTGCGCCACTCTGCCAGGCGATGCGACGCACGGGCTCGGCGGCCCTGAATCTGGCCTACGTGGCGTGCGGGCGACTCGATGGCAACTGGGTGTTTGAAATCCATCCCTGGGACTCCGCCGCGGGGGTGTTGCTGGTGCAGGAGGCGGGCGGGGTGGCTACCTCGGTCCTGGGAGACGAATACGACCTCTCCAGCGGCGACTATCTGGCGACCGCAACGCCGGAACTGCACCGAATCCTGCGGCCGATGATGATCTCCAGCAGCCAATAGGCCTGGAAATCGGCTCTAGCACGACATTCTGGGGCGGAAGGAGAACTGAAAAGTACTTGCTGTCATTCCGAGGTCCGCCGAGGAATCTCCGTCGCGACGCGGGTTGGCAGGGCCACGGAGATCCCTCGGCGGACCTCGGGATGACAGGTGGCGGACTTCGCAGTTCTCCTGTCTGAAGCGGGGGAAAAGCTTCTGGTCGGCAGTTCGGCAGCGTACAATGGATATTTCCCGCTTGATGCCACTATTCGCGAGAATCGACCGAGGAACGGGCAGTTTCCCTTCCGACAGCGGTCCTCCTTGTTCGCGGAGTTCGTACACTTTGCGTTGTCGGGGCAGTAGAGCTGCTTTTCGGACTTCCCGCCGTGCGTTGCGCGCCACAAATTGCTTGTTTGTTCGCCCTGGGGTGGGCCCTGATGGGGGCTGCGCGAGCCCAAGAGGTTCCGCCTGCGGATCCCTGGCAGCTTGCGCCGGAAAATCGGCCCGCCGCGCCCGACGTCTTCCTGCTGCCCGACGGCAATGGCAAGCTGCGTCAGGTGCTCGGTTTTCGTTACGACGACTTTTTGCGGGCATGGAACAACCAAGCGGCCGCCGACGGCGTGCGGCCACCCCGCTATGTGCTCGACGCGCTGGAGGTCTCCGGCTCGACTGCCGAAGGCCATGCTCGACTGCGGATCGAGTTGCGACTCACGACCCATGACGACGGCTGGATCGACGTCCCGCTCGAGTTGCCGAACATAATCGTCCAGCATGTCGATCTCGGCCGAAAGGTCGAAGGCGAGTGTTTCGTGTTCGACGCCGGGCGGCAAGGACACGTAGCTTGGCTTCAAGGTCAAGCCGGCCGACAGCGCACCATTGTTCTTAATGGTTTGGCGAGAATCACGTCGGGCACGGGCAGATCGGAATTGGAGATCTCGCCGCCTCATGCGACGGTCTCTCGTTTCGCATTGTCAGTGCCGGCGACCGACGTCCAGTTCGAAACTTCTGCCGACGTGCAGCTCTCGACCGCCGTGGCGAACGACCAAACGGAGGTCGTGTTACGCGGCTACGCCAATCCGCTCCGCTTGCAGTGGAACCGACGTCACGAGCCCGCCAGCGGACGGGCGACGACTTTGGAGTCGGTGGGACAGATGACGGTGCAGGTCGATCGCCGCCAGGCTCTGTATTCGGCCAGTCTGACGATCAACAGTTTTGGCAATCCGCTGGAGGTGTTGCGGGTCCGGCTTCCGCAGGGTGCGCGGACCACGCGGGTTCAAGCTCCCCCCGAGCTGCAGGCGGTCGTCACCGAAACCGAGGACGAGGCAGGCCAAGAGGCGGGCCGAATTGTCGAAGTCCGGCTGCAACGACCGAGCGGCAATCCCTGGGTGTTGGAACTCTCCGCCGAACAGCTTCTGGAAGAGGAAGACGCAGCGAGCCTCTGCCAAGTCGGCGGCTTTGAAGTGGTGGGCGCGGTACGTCAGTCGGGCCAGTTAGAGTTGGAAGTGGACGAACAGTTGCAGGCTTACTTCGACTTGGCGGGCGATCTGGAGCAGGTGCCGCTGGCCGATTCTCAGGACCAAGCGTCGGCCTCGGTCGCGTTCTCCTATGCTCGATTTCCTTGGACGCTCTCGGTACACACGTTGCCCAAGCAGCGCCGCGTGAACGTGCAACCGCGATACGAACTGCAGATCAATCCCGACGAGGCGCGGCTGCAGGTTGAGTTCGACTACCAGTTTTCCGGTGCGCGGACGTTTGCCGTACGAGTCGACCTGCGGGGTTGGCAGCTTACGGACGATCCGCTCGAAAGCGGCGGCGCGGTCGATGCCAATCGTTATGTGGAAACCCAAGATGGTCTGCTGGTACTGCCGTTGGTGAATCCCGACGTCCAACGAGCCCGGATCGCCCTGGTGGTGCGAAAGCCGCTGGGGTTGGGCGAACAAACATTCCCCTTGCCCGAGGCTCTGGGGGGATTCGTGCTGCCCGGGGAACTGTCGGTGAGCGCCGACTCTTCGCTGCAGGTGACGACCGATTTGAGCAGCTTGGAAGGCCTGGGGGCCGTGACCGCGGCAGAGCAGCAGACGACCGGAGACGACAGCCCACTCGTGTTTCGTACGTTTCTTTCGCAGGCAGCGCTGGACGTCGAGATCACCCGCCGCGAGCGACAGGTGGCCGTCGACATTCGCACGACGGTCGACGTGGCCGAGTCGCATCTGAGTGTTCAGCAGCAGTTCGATTATGACGTGAAGTATCGCCCCCTGTCACAGCTCCTGCTGCAGGTGCCGGAGATGGTTGCTGAAGGAAAGACGTTGGAAGCGCGGCTCGACGGCAAGAAGGTCTCCGTGGGATTGGCGGTTCCCGCCGCGACCGGTGCGAAGACGGCTGCCCGACAGATGGTCGTAACATTGCCGCGACCATTGCAGCAAGCCTTCCGGCTGGAAATCGCTTACGAGATTCCCTATCTGGAGGCGACTCCGGAGAATCCCGTGCAAGTGACGCTGCCTTTGGTGGTTCCCGTCGACCCGGTCGCGTCGCACCGAGCCACGGTCGGGGCGAAACAGCCGTGGCAAGTCGCGCTTAGTCAGTCGGCGGGCGCCGATGCCTGGTCAGTGCGCCAAGCAGATAACTCGCACGCATCAAGCGGTTCCTCGCTGCAATTGCGAAGCGAGGGCGAGCAACCGGAGTTGCCGTTGTCGGTGCGGAAGCAGTCGTTGCAGGATTTGCAGAACGCCATCTTGGAACGGGCCTGGCTGCAATCGTGGGTGGCGGGCGGTCGTCAGCAGGACCGGGCCGTGTTCCGTTTCAACTCGCCCCATGCGCGCGTCCACGTTGAGTTGCCTGCGGAGGTGGCGAGCCAACCGCTGGAGGTGTTGCTCGATGGCAAGCCGGTTGAATTTCAGCAGCATGCCGAGGGCCGAATCTCGGCGGCGCTGCCCAACGATTCGCCCCGGGCGCGCCACGTTCTGGAGGTGCGCTACCAACATTCGGCCAAGCTGTTGAATGGGGGCACACTGCGCACGGCTTTGCCAAGGCTGGTGTGCCGACCGATGAGCGCGCCCGTTTTCTGGCACCTGGTTCTGCCGCGCGGTTGGCAAGTGGCCCGATCGCCGGAGGCGATGGCGAGCGAATACTGGCTCGGGTGGAAGCAACTGCGTTGGGGTCGACAGCCGACACGATCGCAGGCCGACTTGCAGCAATGGTCGGGTGCGTCGATCGTTCCACCGCCGCCGCCCTCGGCCAGCGAATATCTCTACAGTTCGTTCGACATCCCCTTGGCGGTGGAAGTGGTGGTCGCCCGCCAGGCGTGGTTGGTTGCGGCTTCGACGCTGGCAGTGTTTGGCATCGGTTTGCTGTGCGTGTACACACCTATCGCCGGCAAGGTGTCTTTCTGGTTGGGATTGGTTCTAGTGCTGCTGGCCCTGTTGTTTGTCTATCCGGAAGTTGCGATGCTGGCCGGTCAAGCTATTTTCTGGGGAGGTGTCATGACGTTGGCCGCGATCGTGCTGCGGCGCACATTTGCCGGCAGAACCGGTTCGGAAATCATGCTTTCCGCTTCCGCCACACCCACGCCGTCCGTCTCGGCCACCGAGTCGTGGGTCCAAAAACATCGCGTCACCTCCGACGCCGACGACCAACCGACCATCGCCTCGCACACCAGTGGTTCGGACTCATGAACGAACCCATGCTACGCATGCTACTGCCCACTTGGCTGCGTTTCGCGACGTTGACGCTTGCAGCTCTGTGGGTTGGCTGTTCGACGGCATCGGCCCAGTCGCCAGGCGACTCGATCGACTCACCGGATGTCACGGCGTACCGCCGAATTTTTGTTCCCGCCGATACGCCCTACGCTTGGCCGACCGGCGCTGAGCGTTACCTGCCCGTGGCGACCGAACGGTTCGAGAAGCTGCTCGGTCGGGCTCGAGATGAGAGAGCACGAGCCGCGACGTCAGCCCGAGTGAGCAACGCCGCCTATCGCGGGGAACTAGTCGACGACGCACTGCTGGCGGGAACGGTCGTCTACGCGATCGAGTCGCCCGACGACGAGCCGCGAGTCGCGACGCTTGATCCGATGAATTTGGCGATCCTTTCGGCCAACTGGCAGGGCGAAGTCGCGACGCCGGCCAGGTGGGGACTGTGGAAGCTCGGCGACGGACAGCGGGTTTCTGGGGTGCTGGCTCCTGGCTCCGGCAGCCTGCAGATCGACTGGCAACTCCGCGCTCAGCCGAACGATGGCGGGCCCCTGGAGTTTATCCTGCAGCTTCCGCCGGCCGTGCCGCAGACTTTGGAGCTTTCGCTGCCGGTCGACTATCAGGCCGTTCTCTCCTCGGCGGAGTTGATTCGCACTGGGGAAGAGTTGGATGGCAAGCGGCTGTGGCTGTTTCAACTGGGCAGCCACGGCCCCCATCGCCTGCGGCTGCACCGACAAGCGGCGACCACGGTTCCGCGAACCAAGCTCCGGTTGAGCCAAGCGACCGAGTATCGCCTGCGACCCGACGGCTTGGAAGTGACGTCAACCTTTCGCTTCGAACCTCAGCAGACGTCGACCGGCGAGCTGCGCTGCTCGCTTCCTGGGATTTTGAAAGTCGCCTCGGTCACTTTGGAGGGCAATCCGGCTGACTGGCGATGGGACAAGTCGAAGGCCGACAGAGAGTTACTGATTCACCTTCCCAGCTCCCAGAAACCTCGGGAACTCCGTTTGCGGGCCCTCGCCACGATTCGCTTCGACGAACCTTGGCAGTTGCCCGCCATTCGCCCGCAGGGTGCCGGCTGGACCGAGGGAACATCCTTGGTGGTCGTTTCGCCAGACTTGGAATTGCGCTCGCTGACCGCGGAGTCGGCCACGGTCGAACACATCGTGGGTTTGCAAGCCGAGACGGCCTCGATGGAAGCATACCGCGTGCAGGAATGGTCGGACCGGGCGTCCCTCGAGGTGGTAGTTTCTCGGCGCACGCCGCGATTGAAAGTGGAGGTTGCCACCGCAGCCGATTTGGGATCGAACGAAACAACGGCCCGCATCTCGGCGAGGATCTCCTGCCAGAATCAGCCGGCCTATCACATCTCTGCGGAGATCACCGCGGGGTGGTCAATCGAATCGGTGAAGGCCGAACCGGCTTCTGCTCTGCGCGAGTGGCACGTGGAGGGCGAAGGCGACCAGGGCGTGTTGCACCTGCAATTGAATCGCGCTATTCAACCGGACGCTCCGTTGGCGGTCGAGTTCGACGCTCGGGCAGAGCAGACGGGCTTCCTGCTGCCGACCACCGTGGGGCGGCTCAAGATTTTGCGTTTCGTCGATGCGACCGAGCAGCGTCAACTGATCCTGTTACGCAGCCGACGACAAGGACGCATGGAATTTCTCCATGGTTTGGAGCAGGCGCGAATCACTCCCGAGCAACTGTCGCCACCCGAACTGGCGCTGCTCCCCAACCCGCTGGTCGGCGAACTGGTCGATTCTACTCATCTGCCCGCCAATCAGGTTGTCGACCTGCGTCCTAATCGGGCCCGGTATGAAGCCACAGTGGCCGCGGAATGGCAGGTCATGCCGCAATCGTCGGTTCACCGCTACGAGGTCGTCTGTCAATCGCTCGGCGGGCCGATTTCGGAAATTGCCGTGCAGTTCGACGAACCTCTGCCCGACACGGCCGAGTGGACCCTGCTCGGCAGTCGGACAGGCCTCGAATCCCGCCGGCTTGTCATGCCCGAACAGGAGAATGACGCCGCGAACGACGGGGCGGTCTATCTGCTGAAGCTGCCCTACGCGGCTACCGAAGAAGGGCGACTGTCGATTAGCTACTCGGCTGTCTACTCGGCGCTGTCAGAGGAGTCGACGCAGTTCAACTCGATCCGTTTTCCGCGAGCGGTTCGGTGGAGCGGTCAGGTCGCGTTACGCGGTCCGCTTGACGGTCTGCGGGTCGAGGATTCGGGCTGGACTCCCGTGGGCTGGGATTCCACCGCGACCGGCGGCAACGCGTCGCTTCCCCTGCTGGGTTGTTATCGATGGGAGTCAAACCCTACGGGACGGGTCCGAGGTGATGCGCCTTTGATGGTCCATCGAACTGCCGTGGCGGCCGCGGAGACGCTGGTCGCGTGGCTGGCCGAGTATCAGTCTCATCAGGCCGCCGACGGTGCGGCAATTTATTCGGCAGTTTACTACTTGGAAAACTCCGGCGCCGCGGAAGTCGAAATCATGTTGCCCGAGCAGACCGAGCTGCAAGCGAGTTGGCTCGACCAACAGCAACTCACGCCGCGCAACCTGCAAGTGGCTGATCGGACGTATCGGTTCCGATTGACCGAGGGCAGTCGGTATCCGACGTTGGCCCTGCAGTACGTTTCCCGTGGGCCGGCTCTGGGGCGCGCCACCACGGTTGAGCCCGCTCTGCCGAACTGCTCGTTCCCCGTCCACCTGAGTCGATGGACGCTCTGGACGCCGGAACAGTTTGTGCCGGATGATCTGGTGACCGGCTACTCCGCGCGCCGGCTGCCGTGGCGGCAACGTCTGTTCGGCCCACTGGCCCGACCGGTTGGCCAAGAGGCGTTTCACCCGCTGCGCGCCGGAGACTGGCCCCAACTGTGGTCTGCGCCGGTCGAGGGTCTGCGGACCCGGCTGCGGGCGGAACGATTTGCCGCCCTTCTGGCCATGCGAATAGGCAACAGCGGCGAGCAGAACTGGGGGCAACTCCTGGGAGGGCTGGTCACCGAGATGGGTATCGAAGAGATCGTGTCGCTCGACCTGTCGGCCCTGCGTGCGGCGGGTATTGAAGCGAGAGGCCGTCCCGGAGAAGCGACAACGCTGGCAACCAGCAGCATCGAGCAACAGGCCAGACAATTGGCCCGCCACGGTTTGGCCCTGGTGGTCAGCCCTAGCCGCATCATCGTCACGACCTCTGATCGTGTGGCGCACTGGCGCGAGGATCTCCATCCGACGGCCACGCCACGAGTCTATTCTGTCCATTCGGAACACCTGTTACTCGAAATCGAAACCAGTCCCGAACAGGCGGAAGGCGAAATCGTTTCGGTAGCCCAGTGGACCGCTGCTCCCGCGCCGACGGCTCCCGCTTGGAAAGACTCGTTTCTGAGCTCGATGTCTGATGTGGGACACCGGGCTTGTACAATCGAATTTGTCGACCAGCCTCCCTCGGTGGTCGTACGTCGGGCTTATGCTCAGCAGGCCTATTGGTACGTGGTGTGGCTGGCGACGGTTGTGGGCGGCATGTGGTGGTTGGAGCGTCGGGCCGATCGGCTCATTCTGGTCCTCGCAGTGGCAACCGCGGCCTGCATGGTGGCGCCTCCTTACTGGTTAACGATTCCTCAAGCCGTACTCGTTGGACTCTTGTCGGCGGTAGCACTACGGATTGTCTCCACATACGTGACCCAAGGTTCGCAAGATCAATCGACCCAGGCCGTCATGGTGCGCAGCACGCCGCTGACCCTCCTGGCGTGCGTCATCTTGATGACCGGTGAAGCCGTTGGCGCGCTGCCTACCGGGCAGCCTGCCGCGAATCACAATTTGCCGAGCGTGCTGGTCCCTGTCGACGACGCCGGAGAGCTCGACGGCGAGGACGTCTATCTGCCCGAATCTTTCTTGGCCGCGCTAAAGAGTGCTCCCTCCACTCTGGGGCCCAACGACACTCGCCATGTGCTGCTGGGGGCGACCATTCGCGGCAGCCTGCAGAGCAGTACTCAAGAGCGAGCCGCCTTGGCAGATCCCTGGACCATCTCGCTCAAGATGGAATGCTTCGAGCCCCATTGCGAAATATTCCTTCCCTTGCGCCAGACCGACGCAGCGTGGATCGACCAGTTGTGTAAGCTTGACGGGAAGATCGTGCCGCTCGACTGGCAACCAGATGGTCTGGGCTGCCAGATCAAGGTATTGGGCGCGGGTATGCACCATCTGGAATTGACGCTGCGGCCGAGGTTCGACACTTCGACAGAGCGGTCGCAGCTCGCGTTGCACGTGCCGCGCATGCCGGGCATCCGTTTGGAGTTGGCCGTACCTCCCTCGGCAGAAGACCTCCACATTGTCGGTGCTGGGAAGATTCAGACAGACGCCGCCGCGGGTGTTTGGCGAACCACCTTGGCGGTGACCGAAGTGCTGCAGCTCGACTGGGCGACCGCAGGCAGGCAACCGGCTCCCGACTTCGCCCAAGACGTAGAACATTTCTCCTGGCTACGCGTCGAACAGGCGGTGGCTCGTCTGGAGGTGCAGTTTCTATTCCGTGGGGCCGCTGCGCCTCCTCGGAACTTGCAGCTAAAAGTCGCTCCGCAGTTGAAGCTGTTGCCCCCCGACGAACACTCACCCGTCGAGCAAATTGTTACGCTGTGGGACAAGCCCGGAGTGGTTCGTCTGCAGTTGAAGCCTGGCTTGGGCCCGAACGCGCGCATCCCGTTGAAATTTCAACTTCAGCGCACCTCTTCTCTGGGGAGGTTCTTCTTCCCAAGCGTTCGGCTGGAAGGTGTTACGCCGTCTCGGTCGCTGTTTGCCGCGAGTTTGGGCTCGGGATTGTCGTACCACGAAGAAGGCGCCGACACGATGCGGAGCATCTCCTCTTCGGAATTCTCCTCGGAAAGGGGGTTTTCCACGGAGTCGGACGATGGCGGCGGTTCGCCTTTGTTCGCCTACTCGTTGGACCAAGACGATCCTGAGTGGTCTCTGCGCGTCTGGCCCGACCCCGAAACATTTGCGGCGCAGCAATCGATGCAATTGCATTGCCAGACGCACGGTGTGCTGGTCGAATACGAAGCCGCGATCAGTCAGGTGGTTGGTAGATGTCTCATTCATCAACTCCGGACGCCGACCGGGCTGGAGATCGACGAAATCACCGTCAGCGAACAACCGGCAGGAGACCTCTTGCCGATTCGTTGGAGCCGTCCCGACGCGTCGCACGTGATGGTGTTTCTCGGCCGACCCACCAGTCGCCCGCACGTCTTGAGCCTGCGGGGCAGCGTTCGACCGGAACCGGACGGCACCGTGGCGGCGCCTCGGATTGTGCTGCAGGGTGCGGACCGGGGCGAGATTCTCATGGACCTCTACCGCGACCCACGGTTGTTGGTTGACTGGATGGACCCCAGCGTCACTCCCGCGGAGGTTCGTGAGCAGAACGCCGTGCGAAGTTCCGCCGAGATACTCGTGGGCCGATACGCATGGCGCGCCGACGAACCTGACGGCAAGCGAAGACTTCGATTGCGAGAAAATCAGCGTCGGTTCATGGCAGACACCGTCACTACGGTCAACACTGCTGAGCAAGGTCACGTGGCGAACCTGTTCGCGCGAGTCACGGTGCAAGAGGGAGTTGTAGGGCAGTTACAGTTCTCCGTCCCGGCCAACTTCCAAGAGCCCTACAAGTTGCAGCCACCGGCGCTCGGCGTCGTGGGTCAAATCGTCGACACGGCCGAAGGTCGCCATGTGACAATGCTGCTCAACCAGCCAGTCGCGTCGGGGCAGGTCGTCAAACTTCAGCTCTCGGGTCAACTGATCTCGCCCGCGGAAGGACTGTTGGCGCTCCCGAATCTGATCGTGAACGACGCGACAGGCGGCAGACGCTATGTGATGCTCCCGACGAAACTCGGCCAGCGGGCTATGATATGGCAAACAGCCGAACTGGATCGCGAGCCTTTGCCAGAAGACTTGCGACAATTCGTGCCCTCGACGACCGATCAATTGCCGTATCGGGTGGTCGGCCGAAGATTCTTCGCCCGGGAGCCCGCGTATCGGGGGCCTTTGCGCAACGCCGCGCTGCGCCAGGTTTGGGTCGACGGCGTGTTGGACGCCCGAGGCAGCCTGACGGCCACGGCCTCTTTCGTCGTCCAGCCAGGCAGGGCGACGCACTGTTCGATTCGGCTTCCCGACGGCGCTAGGCTGATGCAGTTGGTCGCCGACGACTTGCCGGCGCGTCGAGAACCATTGACCGACGGCGTCTGGCGAATCCCCTTGGGACCGCCGTTCCTGCCCCGAGTGATCAAGGTGTCCTATCTGATCGAGTCACAAGACCTCGATGCGCGGATGCGACTCACACCACCCGAGGTGCTCATCGGCGATGCCGCGCTCCCTTGTCCGCCGGTCGACTGGAGGATTCGGCCCGTGGGAGGGTTGCGCATTCGACCAACGACGCTTGGCAACAAGACTTCCCGAACGGCGGCAGCCGACTCGCGGTATCGTCGCTTGGTCGAGGCGTTGGAAGAAGCCGCGCCGTTGGCAATCGAGTTGCCGACCGCGGAGGTTGCTCCTTGGTTTCGCGCCTGGAGGGCTCACGTGCAGAGCGCTGGGGAGCAAGCAGGCACGTGGGATACGAGTGCCGGCGAGAAAGCGCCGTTCAAGACTGAATCACTCGCCAGCGAGGAGTCGACGCCATGGTCGGAACTCTTCGAGAAAGTGGAGATCTCGGAAACAGCCGTGGCGATCTCACCGGTATCGGCGTATCCGCCCGATCTTTCCCGACGACCGACGTCCTCTCTCGGCACGGGCATCGTCTATCTGATCAGCGATTCGGCCGGCCGGCTAGAGATTATCTGCACGCAGATGGTGGCGGGAAGCATCTGGAGGTGGTTAGCGGCATGTGCAGTTCTGACGACCGGAGTGATGCTGGAGAGACGCTTGCGATCGATGCCGGAAAGGATGTCGACTCTGCGCCGCTGGCCACACGCGCTTGCTCTCGGCGTCGGTGTCGTGTGGTGGAGCTTGCTCACGCCCAGCGCGGTGGGGCTGCTGATCGTGGTGCTGGCCTTGCTCTCACTCACGCTGAGGTTGTGGCGAGAGTACCACCCGAGGCAAGCCTCTAACAACAGCACTCAGCTCACCGCACGAGTGAGCTGAGTGCCGAAGAGTTTAGCGCATGGAATCGTTGAAGAAGTTTTCAGGAACGACTCGTTCAACGATCTTTCCCACTTCATCCTGCGTGCGACGTTGGCCCACGGAATGCCAGGCGGAGACTTCCTCCAATTCTGGCATGATGTGCACCAACTGTTCGACCAACATATTGGCCAACCGCCGTACCGAGCGATCGTGGGCAGACTCTTGGATCGCTTTGGCGGTTTTCATCACACGCAACAAGCTGGCCCGCCGCGACACCGGGTCGGACAGCGGTCCCCCCGAGTCGATTAACAGATCAGCTAAGGGCACCTCCAGGACTTCCTGCCACTTCAGCAGCTCGGAAATCCGCAAATCGGTGCTGGCATCTTCTTGGTCTCGAATCTCCTGGACAGTCATGTCTAACCGGCGCGAGACCGACCGAAGCGACGCCCCCTGTTGCTGGCGTACTTCGGAAATCCTATGCAAGGGGAGTGAGGTCTGTCTGCGACTGCCGGAAACGGCACGCGAAACGTCGACTCTGGGAGTATCGAAACTGTTATCGTAATTAACGGTACTCATCCCTAGTGCCTCCTGCGTCTGAGCAGGCTTCGATGCCTGCCGACGATCTGAAAAGAAGAGAGAATTGGAAAAGGGTACTGGCTCGGCGCACAAAGCGCCGGGATCGCTACGCCGAAGAACTGGTTCCGAAACAGCTCTCGCATCAGCTTACTATCGTATAAAGAAAAGGACGCAACAAACGGCCATCAATGCCCATTCGTCGCGATGTGTTGGCCACCCGCCACAACCGATCAGCCTCGAAGGGTTATTCCCCCGGCAGTGACCAAAAAAGCTCCTACGTTCTACTCCTCGATGACACCGATTCGCTGACACATTTGCTAGGTCCCGCGATTCAGTTGCTCATCGTATTCTTCGGTACCCGTCTTCCGTTACAAATCATAACCACCGAACTGGAGATTGGCAAGAATTTTCTTGAAGATTCATTACTTAGATCTTCGACTTCGATCCTGACACGTGGAATGGCACACTAGAGAGACATCAGCCGCCATCAGGTGATGAAGAAAGCGTAAATCACGTCGCAATGTTCAAGTGCTTGTACGCCCAAGGGCAATAGGTGGACACTTTGTCAGTGTGCGAAATAGCCCATGTTACGGCAATTGATGCAGCAAATTGGAGTTCGGCACAGCGGTAGATTGCACGCAATGTGCTATTTCTGGAACGCTGGCGGCACGGGCGTCGGGCCACCGCCAAGATGCCCGAGAACCACGGAAGGCGGCGCCTCGCGGCAGCGTCGGGGCACCAACGGTTTCTCCAGCTTCATCCAACAGAAGCCCCTCAGCGACCGATGCACGTGCTCCATGTTGTCGTGAAGAGCACGCAACGAAGCAAAGCGGCGCGATGCGCTGGTGCCCTCGCCTGCGGCATCCCGCATCGACTCGGTGGCTAGGTCGGCACTGGTGCGATCGTCCGACTCGAGTACCGTCTTCAACTGGGCGATGTTGATCGGCGAGACTCCGTCGTGGACAACCACCATCTCCATGGCGAAATTGCTCCGCACCATTTCCAACACGCGTCCCAGACCCTGACGCACGGATTCACGTAGAACTTTGATCTGGGGATAAGTGCGGGCCAGTTCGCATGCCGATTCGTAGGTCTCGTCCGTCGACCCGTTGTCGACGATCACAATCGAGAAGGCGTGCGAGAACGCATTGGCAAGTTCCAGAACTTCCCACACCGAGCGGCGCAACTGTCGCTCGAAGTTGTACATCGGCAAGACGACCGTTAGCGGCTGATTCAACACATTGGCACCCATGTCACGAATCCTGTCGGGTCGTGGCAGACCCGCTGAAGAAACTTTCCGACCTGTCTGGTAGATCGACGCCCTGGTCCATTCGACTGTAGCGAGGGGCAATCTTCGACCCTTGCACGGAAACTGCCGCTGATGCCGATCTTGCGGCTTGAGCCAGTTTCGAGGGATGCCCTTGGTGGTCAGCGGCCCCGCACGCGGGTATGCTTACGACTAGCCAATCGTGTGGGTAACCCGAGGCAGAGTCTCTTAAACAGGAAAAAAACCGTTGTCCATGATCCCCGACTTCTTCGGAGAAGCCGGGCTTCTGAATCAGGTTTGTTACGAAGCTCTAAGAAATAGAAACAGCCGCAACCAGTCGTTCGGAGAACGTTAGAATGAGTGCAGAGAAGCGAGTTGCTGAGTTGAACTTTCAGTTGCCGCCGGCCCCCAAGGCGATGGGGCTCTATCGGCCGTTGGTCATGGTCGACAATTTGGCTTATCTCTCGGGGCATCTGCCGTTGCTGCCTGATGGCAGCCTCATCTGTGGTCGATTGGGCGACAATCTCGAACAGGACGCCGGCTATCAAGCCGCTCGGCAGACCGGTTTGGCCGTGTTGGCAACGCTGCAGGCCCATTGCGGCACGTTGGATCGCGTGCGGCGGCTGGTAAAGACGTTTGGCCTGGTGAATTGCACGCCCGAGTTCACCGATCAGCCTGCCGTAATCAATGGCTTTAGCGAACTGATGCGCGACGTGTTTGGCGAGGAAGCCGGCATTGCCGCCCGCAGCGCGGTGGGCGCTGCCTCGTTGCCGGCGGGGGTCGCGGTCGAGATCGAGGCCATCTTCGAGATATCAGACTAGCCGTCGAGCAACTCGTTACTCGGAACTACTCGTCACGGCTTGCAGCTCGGATTCTTCCTGCTGCGTTTTCACTGGATCTTGGGAATCACCGATCCCTTGCACAAGTTCCTCCTCCGTGGCCGGTTCCGACGCGGCAGTCTCTTGCTCGTCTGGCGACTCGGAGGTTGTGGCCTCTGCTTCAGCGACCGGTGTTTCGTCTGCGGTCGTCGGTTCGGTCTGCTCGTCGAGCGCTTCCTGGATCGTTTCCTCGCTTTCGAGCACCTGTTGCTTGGGTCCGCTCTCGTCTTCTGTGGGCTCGGTGGCCAACTCGTCTGCGGGCTCTGCGGCTGCACCTTCCGTGTTCTCGCTCGCTGGGGAGGGTCGACTGTTCGTCGCTGGCTTGGCGGCGGCCCGGGTGCGGCCCAGGTAGACCGCCAGCCCGTAGCCCAGGGCGATGTTCGTTACCGACAACAGAACGATTAACATAGTCACGAAACTGACCTGACGTGAAAGGGCCTGACGTGAAAGGGACCGAAGAAAGGGGGGTCTCCCGTCTGCAAGGCTACGTCACCGCCGCTCCGTGAAACGGCTTCTGCGGAGCGGGAACAGTAGATGCCAGTTTCGCACGGAACAGTCGGACCGTTTGTACGGCTTGCACCAGATAATCAAGCGCACGCGAAAAAGCCCTGGGGTTGCAACCCCAGGGCTTTGCGGAAAGTGTTATGGTAGCTTCGAAAGGCGCTAACGATACATCGGGCCGTTAGCCGCGGCGTTCGCTGTGGGCCCCGCACCCTGCGGAGAAGCGGCGCGCTGCGTGAGCGCTTGCACAAACTCGGGCGACGCGTTCTGCAGCGTGATCACTTCGCTTTTTCCCTCAGGGGAATGGGAGCGAATGATGCAGATCACTTCCGAATTAGCGCCACGAGTCTGAATCTCTTCGAGCGCGGCTTGCTCGGCCGGACTCATGGCCGGCGGCTGGGGCGGAGCGTGCGGCGGTGCGACCGAGGCAACCGGGGCTTGCGGGGGCAGCGGTGCCGCCACGGCGTCCTGAGCCAAGACGGCATCGGGAGCCTGCGTCCCCGCCGACTGATAGACCATCGCCAGCCGCAGGTCGTCGAGTTTGGCGTGAATCGAAGGCAACGAGGCGTACAGACCTTCGTTTGCCTGCGGGTCGGCCGCGTAACAGACGCCAATCAGTTGGCCCTGGGCGTTGAACAACCCGCCGCCGCTGCGACCTTCGACCGGCGCGCCGGCCACTTCCACGTTGGGATGACCCTGGTAGCGGTCGATCGTTGTAATTTGCGAGGCGATGGCCGTCGGATTCTGGCCGTTGTTGCAGCCGACCGTGGTCACCGAGGCCCCGGGCTGCAGCGTCACGCCCACCGGGCCGATCGCCACTGCTTGGACGGGTGCGTCGGTCCGAATGCTTACCAGCGCCAGGTCTCGTTCCAGGTCGTAGTCGATCAGTTGTCCCGGCACCGTGGTGCGCAGTTCAGCGCCAGTTGGCCCTGCCTGAAAGAGCGACACGGTGATCGGCCCTTTGCCGGCCGACGAGCGAAACAGGTGGCCACAGGTGAGGATCAGGGCTTCGCCTTGACGAGCATCGACCAGCGTGCCGGCGCCTGCCGACGTGCCGTCGGGATCTTGAACGGCAACTTTCACCGTGGCTTCAATCAGTCGACGCTCGTCGATGACCAAACCACTACCGGGCAAACCACTGCCGGGCGAACCATTGCTGGGCGAGGGTTGTCCTGTACTCGCTTGACTGAACGGATTACTGGTCGCAGGAGGCGGCTGCGTGGCAGGTGAGCTGCAGCGGACCATCATCTCCTTGAGTTGTTCGTAAGTGGTGGTTCCCCTCAACCGGGCCGCTTCCCGATCGTCGACCAACACGATGAACGTTGGCACTTGCGTCACGCCAAAGCGGTCGGCTATTTGTGGCTCAAGGTCGATGTTTACCTCACGGACTTGATACCCCGAAGCCGCGAGCCGTTGCACGATGGGTCGCATCTGTTGACACGGGCCGCAGGAGGTCGAGCTGAAGTCCAACATCACCGTTTCGGCAACGCATGGCGAGATAACAGAGGAGGCGAGCAGGAGAAGAAGTATTGATGCAGATTTCGATAGGGCCATTGGTTTCCTTCCATGGACACCAGGTCGTTGGGTCGGCGCGGGGAGCCGACCCGAGGGTGCGCGTCATCCCTTGAGACGCCACAAACGGGGGCGTAACTGTCCTTAAGTTTGGTAAAGCTTACAAGGCCAACCTGGCCCCGTCGGAGTCGTTGCGGCTCGTTGCCTCGATTCCCGCGATCCGAGGCATGCCTGCACTGCCGGCAACGAGCTTGCTTGGCAACGGAGCAACCACCGTGCATTTGGCGCGCCAATCCTGGGTTCCCGACTCGGCTGGCTGAGCGTTACAATGACGCGACGATCACACCGGGAGTGCTATCAACGCTAGCGCTCCCCGCAACATTTCACGACCAACGAAACACCCCATGACTCCACGCCGCATTCTCGTTACCTCTGCCCTGCCCTACGCCAACGGCCCCATTCACATGGGCCATCTGGTTGAGTACTTGCAGACCGACATTTGGGTCCGCTTCCAGAAACTCCGTGGCAACGACTGCCGCTACATGTGTGCCGACGACACGCACGGCACGGCGATCATGATCCAAGCCCGTCAGGAAGGCCGCCCGGAAGAAGACCTGATCGCCGAAACCAATGCCGAGCATCAACGCGATTTCGCCGACTTCGACATTGAGTTCGACAACTACGGCAGCACCCACAGCGAGGCGAACCGCGAACTGTGCGGGGAGATCTGGCAGTCGATTCGTGAGGCGGGGCTGGTTAAAGAAGCCGACGTCGAGCAACTCTTCGACCCCGAGACCGGCACCTTCCTCGCCGACCGCTTCGTGCGGGGCACGTGTCCCAAGTGTGGCGCCGCAGATCAGCCGGGCGACAACTGCAGCAATTGCGGTCATCACTACAGCCCGATCGAACTGGTCGACCCCAAGAGCACACTCAGCGGCGCGACGCCCGAGGTGCGCTCCGCCAAGCACCTGTTCATCGAACTGGAACAACTGCATGAGTTTCTCGACGACTGGACGCAAGGCGGCGACCACCTGCAGCCCGAGATTGCCAACTACCTGAAGGGCCACTTCCTGGGCGATCCGCTGCGAGACTGGGACATCTCGCGACCCGCGCCGTATTTTGGTTTCGAGATTCCCGACAGCCCGGGCAATTATTGGTATGTCTGGTTCGACGCCCCGATCGGCTACATCGCCTCGACCCGCGAGTGGTGCGACCGGACTGGCGAGCAGCTTGATACTTGGTGGAAGTCGTCCGACACCGAGATCCACCATTTCATCGGCAAAGACATCACATATTTCCACACGCTGTTCTGGCCCGGCATGCTCAAGACGGCCGGTTTCAATCTGCCGACCAAGGTACACATCCACGGCTTCCTAACCGTCGACGGCGAAAAAATGTCCAAGAGCAAGGGCACCTTCGTCCGGGCGCGGACCTACCTCGACCACCTCGACCCGAGCTATCTGCGTTACTTCTACGCGGCGAAGCTTTCGTCGAAAGTCGACGACATTGATCTGTCGCTCGAAGAGTTCGTCGTGAAGGTGAACACCGATCTGGTGGGCAAGCTGGTCAACTTGGCCAGCCGCACGGCAAAGTTCGTCGAGAAAACCGGGCTCTCAGCGAAGTATCCCGACGACGGTGGACTCTTTGAACACGCTGCCGCCATTGGAGGAGAGATCGCCGACGCCTACGAGTCGTGCGACTACAGCAAGGCGATGCGGCTGGTGATGGGCCTGGCCGATCGGGCCAATCCGTTTGTCGAAGAGAACAAACCTTGGCAGTTGCGAAAAGACCCTGCTCAGGCCGATAGGCTGCAAGACATTTGCACGATCGCTCTGAACCTATTCCGCCAATTGGCGATTTACCTGTCGCCCGTGCTGCCGCGACTGACGCAGCAGACGGGTGAATTGCTGAATAACGAAATCACAAGTTGGGACCAGGCGCAGACGCCGTTGGTCGGCACGCCGGTCGCCAAATTCAAACACATGCTCCGCCGCGTCGAAGAAAAGGACCTGCACAAGATGATCGAAGAAAGCAAAGAGACCCCGGCGAGTGCCGCTTCAGCGACACGGGCCCCCGACGCCGCCACCCCAAACGCCGACGGCCCCGAAGCCCTAGCCGCCGAACCACTCGCCGAAGAATGCACCTTCGACGACTTCACAAAAGTCGACCTCCGCGTGGCCCGCATCGTCGAAGCCGAACACGTGCCCGAGGCCCGCAAGCTATTGAAACTGAAGCTGAGCCTCGGCGGCGACGTCACCAAACAAGTTTTCGCCGGCATCAAGGCGGCCTACGAACCGGAGCAACTGGTCGGTCGGTTGGTGGTCTGCGTGGCCAATCTCGCGCCGCGCAAGATGAAGTTCGGCATGAGCGAAGGCATGGTCATCGCCAGCGGCCCCGGCGGCGAAGATGTCTTCCTGCTCTCGCCCGACGAAGGGGCCGTCCCGGGGCAACGGGTACACTGAGGCGGCCCCACGCGGGTGCCACTTCCCCGAAAGATGCAAACGTCTTCTACAGCCACAGCTTCAGCCGGCCGTCGAGCATGTCGGGCAGTGCTTTGTTGACCATCCGCTCGACAACGCGCTCGTGATAACGCGTGCTCAAGTGCGAGGCGATTATCAGTTCGTTCTTGAAACGATCGCGGCGGTCGACGAAATCGTCGAGGTGCATGTGGCCGAACTTGTGGATTTTTTCCTTGCGATGTTCGGGCGTCACGAATGTCATCTCACAGATCAATATCTTCGCTTCGTACATCGCGGGGCAGGCGTCGAGTCCGGCCGGGGCCGTGTCACCCGCGTAGGCCAAGATCGGCTGGCGAAATTCGTCAGTCACCTCCTGGCCGCTGAGCCGAATGTCGCGGATTTGCTCGCCACTGAGATCACGATATTCCGGCTTGAGCTTGTTGCGGCGCTCCCACACGACGTAACCCAGCGACGGCAAGGTGTGCTTGGTGGCCGAGGTGGTGACGACCAGTTCGCGCGACAGATTGATTTCTTCACCGGCGGTGAGCGGCTTCAATTCGCACGGCATACGGCCCCGATCCATGCGACTGAACATCCGCATGATGTGCTGACAAGGCTCGATCATGTTCTCGGGCAGGTAGATGGTGGGCGGCTCCATTTTCATCATCCGCCGCCGGGCGACGTAGACGGGTAGCGCCGCGATGTGATCGAGATGTCCGTGCGTGACGAACCAAGTTTCCGTACCCATGAACGACCAAGGCTGGGCCCCCAGGTCGAAGCCGAGCTTCAGCTCGGGGATCCGCCAGTAGGTCTGCACGGCCGCGCGCGAATAGCCTTCAATCGTCAGGCCATTGTGCTCAAGCGTTCGGACGGGTGCGTTTTCAACCATGACGGTAAGTAACGGGGGAGGCGGCGTGGCGGAGAATCCCCCATGGTAGATGCCGCCGGGCTATTGGGAAAGAGACCAAGCTGTCATTCCGAGGTCTGCCGAGGAATCTCCGTCGCGGTGTGGATTAACGGGGCCGAGGAGATCCCTCGGCGGACCTCGGGATGACATTGTCTTCCCTCGCGAGCGGGTCAGCTCGCCTCGGTATCTTCGTCGACCACCTGGAACGCAGTACTTGGTGCGGCGTCCCGAGCGAGGATCCAGATTTCGCCGAAAAGTTCTTCCTGCTCCACCTGCACGTGATTGTGGCGGATCAGTTCCAGGATGGCCAGAAAGATGCCGACCAGTTGCGAGCGGTGCATGTCCTCTTCGAACAGGCTGGTAAAGGCGAGCCGCGGCTCGGTGGCGAGCCGCTCGCGGACGCGATCCATGTAGACTTCGATCGGCGTGTCGTCGTAGCGAATGTTCGAGGGCTGCACGGCGGCGTTGTCGCGAATCACTCGAGCGAACGCACTGACCAGGTCCCACATCTCCACTTCTTGGATCGGCTGTTCGGCCGGGTCGATACGGCTGGTCGGCAAGTCGTTCACGCGCCGAGCGAAGCGCCGCTGAAATTCCTGGCCGCGTTGCTCCAACATGCTGGCGGCGTCTTTGTATTTCTTGTATTCCAGGAGCCGCTCGATCATGTCGTGTCGCGGGTCTTCGACTTCCTCCTCTTCGTCCTCCTGACGAGGAAGCATCATCCGCGATTTGATTTCCATCAGCCGGGTGGCTAGTTCCAGAAAGTCGCCGACCGCGTTGACGTCGACCGCTTCCAAGACGTTGATCATTTCCAGATACTGCTCGGTCACCAACGCGATGGGGATATCCAGGACATCCAGCTCGTGTTTGCGCACCAAGTACCACAACAGGTCCAAGGGGCCGGAGAACATGTCGAGTTGAACGCGAAATCGCATAACGAATGCCGAGGACTGGGGTACCGAGGACTGGGGGGGACGAGACGTGCGCGGGAATTATGGCGGCTGGGCCCGCACGACGCCATAGCAGCTACGAACGAAAAAAGCCCGGGGAATGCAGTCCCCGGGCTTTCCAACCGAATGGCCACTGGGTCGAGGGCCGTTCGGGTGTTGTTTTGTCGACTTGCCCTAAACGAGCGAGTCTTCGTCGTCGTCCTCTTTGTCGCCGTGGTCCTTGCCACAGTCGGCCAACTGACGCGACTTCTCGACGCTGCCATCGTCGCCGTCATGGTCGTGATCATCGCCGTCACCATCCTTGTCGCACTCGCCGCAATGGGCCAGCAGACGGGTCTTTTCGACGCTGCTATCGTCGTCGTCGCCGTCATGGTCGTGATCATCGCCGTCGCCATCCTTGTCGCACTCGCCGCAATGGGCCAGGAGAGACTTTTTCTTGCTGCCGTCGTTCTTGTCTTCATCCTCTTCCTCTTCGGCGAGCAGGCGGATGAGCGAATCTTCGTCGTCGTCCTTTTCACCGTGGTCCTTGTCACATTCGGCCAACGATTGGAGACCAACGTCGTCGACAGCAGTCGTGCGTGAATCAACACCGAGTGCCAACAAGGCTAGCAGCGACAGGCCAAACATGGATGCAATCAATTTCTTCATCGAATCAGACTCCCTGAAAAAAGGAAATGGAAACCCTCTGTGTTGCAAAAGTGCCCCAGAGCACCCGGCAAGAGTTTCCGCAGGTTCACGAAAAAAACACGACCGAAAAACCTGGTCGGCCGTGACAGGTCTGGCTGCAATTATAACCATTTCGCCTCGCCGCCAAAGTGAAATACGACACATAAATGAGAATATGGATTTCGCGGCGCTGACGGTCTGATACGCGGCCCAAGCAGGCAAAGGTCGGCGAAATCCTCGCTTTTCTCGCAGTTCGAGGTGGAAAATACCTACTACAAGACTAGCGGCGTTTCGACGCCCACGGCGGCCTGGCCCGCCAAACGGCCACGAGCGGCCAGGGCTCGATCCACCGCCTGCTGGGGGGATTCTGCTAGCACGGTGAGATGCCCCATCTTCCGTCCGACCTTCGCCACCGTCTTGCCGTACAGATGCAGCCGCACCGCCGGGTCGGCGAGTGCCTCCGACCAAGGCGGATCGCCCGACCGCCACAGGTCGCCGAGCAAATTGGCCATCGCCGCCGGAGAGATCAACTCGGTCGGCCCCAACGGCAAGCCACAAATGGCCCGCAACTGTTGTTCAAACTGCGAAGTCGCGCAGGCGTCGACGGTGAGGTGGCCCGAGTTGTGCGGTCGCGGGGCGATCTCGTTGACCAACAACCGACCGTCGGTCGTGAGAAAAAACTCCACGCACAAAATGCCGACCGCGTCTAACTGTTCGACGATGGCGCTGGCGATGCCGTGCGCCTCGTCGACAATCGACTCCAGCGACAACATCGGGCAGACCGACAGGTCGAGAATGTGGTTCTCGTGGTAATTGGCAATGGGTGGATAGAGGGCGATCTCGTGGCGGTTGGCCGAGCGTGCCACGAGGACGGAGAACTCTCGTTCGTATTCGACCCAGCCTTCCAAAATTGCTGGTTGGTTGTCGAGGCTCTGCCAGGCAGCCACGGCTGCGTCAGCGGAATCGATCTTCGCCTGCCCTTTGCCGTCGTAGCCCGAGGCGGTCGTCTTTAGCACGGCGGGGGCGCCGATCTGGTTAATGGCAGCCGAGAGCTGCTCGTCGCTGGCGACCTCGGCAAAAGGCGTGCAGGGGATGCCGGCCGACTGCAGAAACTGCTTTTCTCGCAGTCGATCCTGCGTAACGTGCAACACCTCGCACGACGGCCGAACCGGGGCATGGCGCGCCACCGCATTGGTGACCGAAGTCGGCACGTTTTCAAACTCCAGCGTCACGACGTCGACCGTCTGGGCGAAACGTGCCACGGCTTCCAGGTCGTCATAGTCGGCTACGGTTTCCCGATCGGCAACCTGTCCCGCGGGGCTGTCGTCGTACGGCGAGAGGACATGGACCCGATAACCGAGCTTGGCCGCCGCCAAGGAAAACATCCGCCCCAATTGGCCGCTGCCCAACACACCCAGCATGGACCCGGGAGGGATCGTCCGCGCGTCGCTCGGCTGGTGGGCTGAAACCGTCATGAAAGAGCAGGGGCCTACTGAAGATGGTCGTTGCGAACCTTTTCGGCTTGTCGCTGGTGGAAGGTGTGCAGTTTCTCGCGAAGCTCGGGTCGGCTGCCGGCAAGAATCCTAACGGCCAAGAGGCCGGCGTTCTTGGCCCCCGCCGCGCCGATGGCCAACGTGCCAACCGGCACTCCGCCCGGCATCTGAGCGATCGACAACAGCGAATCCATTCCCTTGAGCGATCGGCTCTCGACCGGCACGCCCAATACGGGCAGCACCGTCATCGAGGCAACCATCCCCGGCAGATGGGCCGCGCCGCCCGCCCCGGCGATCACCACTTCCAGCCCGCGCCCTTCGGCCGCCTGGGCGTACTCGCTCATCCACAGCGGCGTGCGATGGGCCGAGACGATTTCACACTCGTGAACCACGTCAAACTCTTCGAGCACGTCGGCCGCCGCGCGCATCGTCTCCCAATCGCTCTTGCTACCCATGATGACGCCCACCAACGGAGCCGATTTGTCGGGCATGGTTTTTTTATGATGCGAGGGTTTGGGGAAGGGGGAAACGAAACTCTGATTCAATACCGAAAACGGTCATTCCATCTTCGAGCACCCTGGGAGAATTGTCAACTCAGCGCGATGTAAGCCGCGAGGCGCTAGCCGAGCGCTCGGCTGGCGCCTCGCGGCTTACGGGGGATTCGAGATTCACTGTTGCTCGCGGACTGCGGTGCCGGCGGCGATGTCGTCGCCGGGGTGGACGACCACCTGGTCACCGACGCTCAGGCCCTCCAGCACTTCCGCCGCCAAGCCGTTCCGCAAGCCGAGCTGGACCAATTGCTGGTGGGCGACGCCATCGTTGACGCGGAACACGGCCCACTTTTGACCAACGCGGAACAGGGCGCTGGTCGGCGCTTTCAGCACGTCGGCCGACTCTTGGACGATGATCCGGGCTTCGACGCGAAAACCGTCGCCCAGCGCGACGCGGTCCGGCTCGGGATCGAGCAGGTCGACGATCACGTTGACTCGCTGTTCTTCCACGCCCAACGTCGAAATCTTGGTGAAGGCCGAGGGCTCGACCAGTCGGACTTGGCCCTGGAGCACCTTCGGGCCGCCCCAATGTTCGAGCAACACTTGTGCCCCGGCGGGGATTTTTACCGCGTCGCGCGACAGGACGTCGATCTCGACTTCCAGATCGCGCGGGTCGCCCAGTTCCAAGAGCGGTGTGCCGGCGATCACCACGGCGCTGCTCTCCTTAAACACCCGCAGCACGCGGCCGTTGATCGGCGCGCGGATCGCGAAATTCCAGCCGTTCTCGCCATCGTCTGTCGGTAGTGAAACGGTTTCTTGGGGCCGGGAGTGGATCAAAGCGGCTCGGGCCTGGTCGAGTTCAAAACGGGCGATCTCTTCGTTGTGACTGGCGGAGCGCAGCAGGGCAGTGCTGGTGCGAAAGGCAAGCTGCTTGCTCTCAATTTCACTTTCGCTGACGGCCTGCGGACTGCGGCTGCGGGCATCGCTGGTCCGTTTTAGTTCTGCCTCGGCGTACTCTTGGTCGGCCCGGGCTTTTTCGAGCATCGGCACCTTCTGCTCCAACGCCACTTCCGCCGCTTTCACACGGGCTTCGGCCTGGGCGATCGAACGGGCGTCGAGCAACTCGGGATCCCGCGGTTCGATTGTCGCCAGCAAGGTTTCACCCGCGGTGACTTCGTCGCCCGGGTCGAGATCGATCCGCAGTAGCCGGCCGGCCAGCGGCGTCGAGACAACGTACCGCTCTCGGATGCGGGTCTTGCCATCCTGGTCGACGGTGACGCGAATCGCCCCCCTGGCGATCTCGGCCAGATCGACTTCCACTGGTTCGGGGACTAGTCCGTAACCCACCGCGGCGATGATCGCTGCGGCGACTACTAGCATCATTAGTTTTCTTAGTGCTGATTTCATGGGTTTGCTTTGTTCGCGGTGTGCCGGGGTCGGGGACGACTCGGCTCGCTGTTATTCGCGGGATTTTAGTACTGCGATTAGGTCAAGTTGGTCCAGACGTCGGCGTACCAGTAGCCCCGAGGCGATCGAGGCCAACATTACCACCAGGGCGGCCAAGCCGTAGGTGGTGCGTTCGATTACCAGCGGGAAGCGAAACAATTCCAGGTCGAGCGAGCTGACCGTCAGTGCCGCGACCAGGTAGCCGAACCACAGGCCCAAGGGAATCGCCAACAGGGTGACGATGCCCAGCTCTCCTAACAGGATGGCGGAAATCTCGCCGCGTGTGAAGCCGATCACCCGCAATGTTGCTAGCTCGCGGCTTCGCTCGGAGAGCGAAATCCGGGCGCTGTTGTACACCACGCCGATCGCAATCACACAGGCGAACATCAGATTGATCGACCGCATCATCATCATGTTTTCGCCAACCGTCTTGTTGAAACTGTCGATCGCATGCTGCTTGATGGTGACGCCCGCCACCTGCGGCACCTCCTTCAGATGGCTGTAGAGCGACTGCTCGTGGAGCGGGTCGACGAGCATGTGGGCGCCGGTCACCACCGGTCCTTCGCGCATCAGCCGGTGCAGGGCCTCAATGTTCATGTAAGCTGCCACGCCAGTGAAATCCTGCAACGCCCCGGCAATGGCGACCTGCCGCACGGGTCGTTTTCCTTCGAGCACCTCGACCTCGACCGTGTCGCCGACGCCCACTCCCAGAATGTCGCCCAGCTTGCGGGATATCAGCAGGCCGTCGGGCGGCAACGAGATGTTCTGCCCTTCGACGTTCACCAACCCGTAGAGCTGGCTCTCCCTGGCGATGCCGCTGATTCCCACCCGCCGATGCCGGGGACCGGACCGCATACGGGTGGCCACCGAGCGAGTCGGCTCGACGTGAATCACGCCCGGCATGCTGCTCACCTCGTAGATCGCGCGGTGTGAGACCGGCTCGGTCGTGACGATCGACATGTCGTAGCGCTGTACCAATCGGAATTGGGCGTTGATGATGTAGTCGAGCGAGTCTTCCATGAAGTTTCCCAACACGATGATCGACACGGCCAACGCGATAGCCATCACCGACAGCGACGTTTTCAGCGGGTGGCGTTCCAGTTGGCGAATAATCATCCGCACCACCGGCGGCACCAGATGGCCGAGCCGCAGGCGTTCCAGGACAGTCGGCCCGTAGGTGGTCGGCGGCTCGGGTCGCATCGCCTCGGCGGGCGGCAGGCTGACGGCCCGCGTAATCGCCCCCCAGGCGCCCAGCGTAGCGGCAACCGCGCTGACGATCGTGGCTATGAGCACCACACTGTATGTCAGATGATAGGTAAAAGCGGGAAAGTGAAACAGCTCGGCATACATGCCGGTCACCACGTGGCCAAACCACGCCCCGCCCGGCAGACCGACCATCAGGCCCACGCCCACGATCAGCAGCACGAGCTTCAAGTAGTGCCAACCGACTTCTAGTTTCGAGTAGCCAAACGCCTTGAGCGCGGCGATCTGCTCGCGTTGCAAATTGATGATCCGCGACAACACGACGTTCAACAAGAATGCCGCCACGCCCAAGAATACCGAGGGCATGATCAGCCCCAACTGGCGGTTCTGTTCGATTTCGTTGTCGACGAACATGTGCGACGGTTGATCCTTGCGAGTGTACGAGCCGAGTCCTCCGTACGGCTTGATCAGCTCGTCCAACCGCTGCAGCACCTCGGCCGACGAAGCCCCGCGCATCAGCGACAGCGTCACGTTATTGAAAGCGCCCTCCAAGTTGTAGGCGATGGAGAGCGCCTCGTGGTTCATCCAAAACACGCCAAAATGTTTGTTGTCCGGCAACATGTCGCCCGGCTTGATCTCGTAGATGTACTCGGGCGAAAGGGCGATGCCGACGATCTTGAGCCGCTTCTGCCGACCGTTGATCACTGCCAGCACGCTGTCGCCGAGGTGCAGGTCGTTGGCCAGTGCGAAGGCCTCGCTAGCCAGTACCTCGTCGTCGCGGCGAGGAGCAAGCCATCGGCCCTGGCGCAGAAACAACTGGTTGAGAACCGGCTTGCGGGTGTCGGGGATGGAAATCAGCCGCCCCATCGCCGGCTCCGGCAGGCCGGGCACCGTGAGATTCACGCCGACCACAATCCGAGTTTCCAGCCGCGAGACGCCGGGCAGCTCGGCGATGCGGTCGCCCAACACGTCGGGCGCCCGCTTGAGCGAGGCGAACACGTCGGCAAAGTGGTACCGCTGGTAGTAAGTGTTCTGCGTCAATTCCAAAGAGTGCAGCATGCTTCGCGACAACACGAACAGCGCCACGCCGCAGCCGATCACCAGCGCGATCGCCACCGCCTGGCCCTTCATCTGCCAGAGATCTCGTAGCGTCTTGCGATTCAGTGCGGTCATGTTCGTGTGAGTATTTGGTAAGCCGCGAGGCGCCAGCCGAGCGCTCGGCTAGCGCCTCGCGGCTTACTTAGATCGAAGTTACCAAGTCAATTCCGAAGCCTCGCGTTTCTTGCTGTTCCGGTCGACGCCGGTGATCATGCCGCCGGAGAGGTGGATCACTCGATCGGCCGTTTCACCGATCACTGCGTTGTGTGTGATGACCGCCGTGGTGGTGCCCAGCTCGCGGTTGATCCGCTGGATGGCTTCCAACACCAACACGCCCGTCTGCACGTCGAGGGCCCCGGTCGGTTCGTCGCACAACAACACGTCGGGCTGCTTGGCAACCGCCCGGGCGATGGCGACTCGTTGCTGCTCGCCGCCAGAGAGCTGCGCCGGAAAGTGGTCCTTGCGATCCAGCAGGTCCACCATCTCCAGAGCCTCGACGGGCTTCAGCGGCGACTTGGCGATCTCGGTAATCAGCGCCACGTTTTCCAACGCCGTGAGGCTGGGAATCAGATTGTAAAACTGGAAGACAAACCCGACATGATCGCGGCGATAGCGGGTGAGGCCCGTGTCGTCGAAATCGGTAATTTCACTCTCGCGGTAGTGGACCGTGCCGGAAGTCGGCGTGTCGAGCCCCCCCAGGATGTTCAGCAGCGTGCTCTTGCCGCTGCCCGAGGGGCCCAGCAGCACGACAAACTCGCCCGAGTAGAGATCCAGATCGACGCCCCGCAAAGCATGCACGTCGACCTGGCCCATGTGATAGACCTTGGTAATCCGACGGGCGGCGAAGACCGACTCAGTTTGGGAGGGCGCGGCGATGTTCACCCCAGTTAGTATCCGGGGTGAATAGCGAAACCGCAAGCGGCTTGGCTCGCCTTGTTGGGGTCGCTACGTGTCGAAGTTGTCTTTTGGCGCGACAGTGAGTAAAACTAGAGTGTTCCTGATACCCCCTTTCGCCCACCTGAGGCAATGAAATCCCTTTGATATCGATTCTGCTGAATAGGCCTAGCCGGCGTTTGTTTGCTCTGACGATCGTTGTGCTGCTGGGAAGGGGACCCGAGAGTTGTCTGGCGGGCGGCGGTCCGGAGAACGTGTTTCTGCTGGTGAACTCGGCCAGCCGCGACTCGATGACGGTCGCCAACCACTACGTGGACCTCCGCAAGATACCGCCCCAAAACGTCTTCTACATTCCCTGGAAAGGATCGCTGGCTGCCGTCCGTGGTAGCACTTTTCAAAAGAAGATCCTGCAACCCGCCTTGGAGGAGATCAGCCAACGCAAACTGGGGGGGCAGATCGACTACTTGATCTACTCCTGCGATTTCCCCTGGCGCGTAGCTTTTGCCAAGGACTTCCCCGAGGAGAAATTTCCTCGCCATCTGCCGCCGACCTCCTCGCTTACGGGAGCGACCTACCTGTGGTCGTTCGTGATGGGCAAGCGGAAGGAAATGTTCGGCCTGGCAAACAATTTCTACTATTCTCCCCACCGAGCCGGCATGACGCTAACCCGCGCCTTCAGGGCCCGTCATCGTTGGAACCCTAAAGGTCGTCCGACATTGACTGAAGGCCTTCCCTATCTCTTGTCGACGATGTTGGGCGCCACCTACGGTCGAGGCAACAGCGTTGAAGAAATCGTGCGCTATCTCGAATCGGCGAGCAAAGCCGATGGCAGCAAGCCGGGAGGCGTCGTTTACTACGTCAAGAACAATACAGCCCGCTCCACGCCTCGGCACGACCTCTTTCCGCAAGCGGTCGGTGCGTTGGCGCAGGCGGGCGTGCATGCCGAGATTGTCAGTGGCCAATTCTTGAAGAACAAAGGTCAAGTGATGGGTGTCACGTGCGGAGCGCCCCACTTGAAAATTGCCCAATCGGGTTGTCTGTTCAAGCCCGGCGCGCTGGGCGACAATCTCACCAGCGCCGGCGGCATCTTGCTCATTCGCAAATTGAAGGGTCCCGATCAAACACCCGTGAGCGAGTTCCTGCGCTTCGGCGCGGCGGGGGCCAGCGGCACGGTCGTGGAACCCTTTGCCATTCCGCAGAAATTTCCCTCGCCATTCTTGCACGTCCACTACGCGCGAGGGTGTTCCATGGCCGAGGCATTCTACCAGTCGATCGCGGGACCCTATCAACAACTGATCGTGGGCGACCCGCTCTGCCAGCCTTGGGCAGACCAGCCCGAGGTTTCCGTGGAAGGCGTCCGCCACACGGCACGAGTTTCCAAAACGGTTACGATCACCCCTTCGGCCAAAACCAGCAAGGACAAGGCAGTCGCCTACTTCGAGCTCTTCGTGGACGGACAGCGCTTGCAGCGGTGCAAGCCGAGCGATAAGTTTTCGCTGGACACCACGTCGATGGCCGACGGATTTCACGAGCTGCGCGTGGTCGCCACCGACAACACGGCCATCGAAACCCAGGGACGCTGGATTGGTGAAGTCATCGTGAAGAACGGCCTCGACGCGGTGCAACTTTCGGTCGCCGAGACGCAGCTCACCAAAGGCATGGAGTTTCTCACGGTCAACGTGGCCTCGTCCCGAAAGGATGCGGTCACGGTCCTGCACAATGATCGGGAAGTGG
>CAXMSB010000355.1:0-10567 GCA_964195615.1 uncultured Granulosicoccus sp.
ACGCTCACGGGGGTCGACGTCACGGGAGCCACCGTGGTTCGTTCGATCGCCACTGGCTCGAATGGTTCGTATCTGTTCGATAACTTGAATCCGGGAACGTACCGCATTGAGGAGACGCAGCCCGCCCGATACAAGGACGGCAAAGACCATGTCGGCACGCAGGGTGGCGCCACCGGCGAGAACCCGGGTCAGTTCCTGATTCCCAACGACGTGGATCCTGAGAAGGTCAAGGATCTGCTGTTCGGAATCACTCTGGGAAGCGGCGACGCTGGATTGCAGTACGACTTCGGCGAACAGGCGGTCACCACGAGCAAGGCCGACTTCGTTCGCCCGATATTTTACATGTAGCGCACGTGCAGCGCGTGTGGCATGAACTCAACATGCCACGCGCCGCAGTGTGGTGTCTCGAACAAACCGACAGTTTCTTGGAAAGTTACTCGGCCTAAAGCCGATTTCTGTACTATGCTTTTAATAGAGCAACTTACCAAAATTCGTACCCGCGTTTCCTCACAAAAACTGTAGCGACAGTACAAATCGTCGGAACATGGGTGTGCACCTTGCACTAGCCGAGGTTATGTTGGACCGCTAGGGTCCGACGCTCGTCCTTCTCGGCTGCGGCGATCCGCTTACCCACCTTATCCTTGCTCGACCGAGCACGCCGGCCCTCCACGATTCGATTGCACGATACACCCCTGCCCTCGGCGGCCGGTGGAATGGAAGAACGGCACTAGTGTCCTGAGCCGTTCCGACTGTCTACCGGCTGCCACCAAGCGCCGTCGCGTTGTGCGACGGCGTTTTTTAGTTGGGTGGGCGTTCCGGGGCAAGTCAGGAATCACCCTCCGGCTATTCGGTCGCGGTCTCGACGTCTTCTTCCTCCGCTGAATCCTCGGCCAGATCGTCTTTGACGGACTGACTGCCGCGTTGAGGGCCATATCGCAAGACTAAGCGGTGTCCTGCCAGAGCGGAATTGACGTAGTTGAACGGCCCCTAGAATGCCGCCCGTTGAAAGTAGGCGTCGGCTTTGTCTGTCTGCCCCATTTCTTCCAGTGCCGCACCGAGAAAGTAGCTGTAGTTGCAGCGGTGGTTTGGGGGCAATTCGTTCATCGAGTTATAAAGTTCGTCCAGAGCGCCGCCATCGGCGGTTTCACCCTGGAGTAGGTCACACAGCGTAATAATAACTGGCACAAGTTTTGGTCTTTCGTTCTTTACCGGCCCATCAGCCAGCCGCCGAAGGCTTTTGATCGAGTCGGAACAGAGTTGTTGCTCTCTCACAGTCTTCGCTAACAGAACCACATGCCCCAAGTAACAAACCTTATCGAAGGCGTCTTCAGACGCACTGGTTTTACGCGCTAGATTTTGAAAGATCCTGAGCGCCGGTTCGGGTTGATCTTCCAGGATGTGGTAGGTGCCGACATAGTAACAACTGCTACCCTCCAGATTTGCCGGAAGGGCGACCCATTTCTCGGCAAGTTCCTGAGCCGATTCGAGACGACCTCGGCCTGTACGACGACACCACAGATACCATTCCATTCCCGACGAGTAGGAGGGATAGTTGCTTGAGGCCTCTGACATCCAGTACTCCGATTCCTCCCAATTCTGCAGGCCCTCGTGGACCCGTCCTGCGAGTAGGAGGCCCCAGGCCGACCAAGTTTGTGCGGCGGCCTCGGCGTGGGGGAGCGCTTCGGCCCATTTGCGTTTCTCAATCAGGTGATTGGCGATCCGTTGGCGAATCTGAGCGTGCGCAAGTCCCAGGTCTTCAAACTCCAGGTAGCTCTCGAGCGTCGGTACGAAAAGCTCCTCCTTTCCACCGTAGAAGTAGGAGTTGGCCAGCCCTTCCGTGGCGGCAAAACTCGCGCTGATCTCTAGAGAGCGCTTGTAGCACCTCGCCGACGCGTCGGTCTCCCACTGCTTGTAGTACGCGGCTCCAAGACTCAGCCAAGCGACGGGATTGTCACCCGCTTCGGTTTCCCAGCTGGCCAGCTTGTCAATGTCAACGTCCTCCGCATACTGCATGCCGAGAACGAAAGCTATCGGCGAACGTGGACTCGACTCGCGACAGTAGGCCGCGATCCGTCGCCTGTCTGATGCCTCCGCGTATTGGCTCCAGTGGCTGCCGGGGCCGTAGGCTGTCTCGATGACCCCGGCCAAGGTCAAGGTCGGGCTGAGTACCGTTTCCAATGAGAAACTCTTGCCACTTGGGTAGTGGGGCGCTGCGTGATAGTACCACAGGCGGTCGAACATTTTATGCATGTTGCCGCGCGGGTCGACAATGTTCATGCCACTCAATACGTCTGCCAATCGATGCTGCCCTGGTCGTGTGGGGAGTGCGAATGAGCGAATATAATTCGCATAGCGATGTTCTTCAATCAGAGGGAGGACATGGTCGACAAGTTCGGCGTTTGATCTCTCCACTCCGTCTTGGGAAACACGCATCATGTTGGCAATCTGCACAAACTGCTCCTCCGCGATCAGGCTGCCCAAGATGCCCCAAGACGGGTCGGCGGGGCTATCTGTCTGCCGAGTGTATTTCATCAAGGCTCTGGAATACTGCATGGGGCCCCGATCCGACGCGCCCTCTTCGTCATCTTCGCCGCCGCCGAAGATCCTCGACAGGAAACCTCCGCCAGAACCAATGTGCTGCACAACTGGCGGCAAGTCGTCGAGCGCAGCAACACGCGCCGGCAAGTAGTTCTCGAAGACCTGCATTCCCGCCGACGCGCCAACCCGTTTGATGCGCAAGGCACTCCAATTGGCCATGGCCGAATAGACGCTGTACGCCTCGGGGCAAGCCTTGAAAGCCTCCAAGCCCTTTTCGTAGATCCAGCGACCGTGTTGGTAGGCCCGATAATGCTCCCACCGCAAGAAGGCGATTACCTGTTCAAGATCGGGGTGGGTCGAGGAAAGTTGCTCCAGTGGTTCGTGCTCGAATTCACAGTAAGGCCGAATGATTCGCGTCCAAGCGGGAGCCTCCGTCGTCGGTTCGGCCGCTATTGTTTCGTCGAGCGAACCGTCCTGATCCTCGCCTGATTGGTCCGGGGCATCGAGTTGAGCCAAGGCGGTCCCGTGCATGCCGAGGATGGCATGGGCATAAGCTCGATGCCAATCGGCCGTCGAGACATCATCGCCGAGCCGTGCCAGCATTTCCGCGTACATCAGCGAGCGGGCGGCGAATGCTTCGGTGTGAGTCGACCAGAGGTGATGAGTCAACGCCGAAAGGTGTGCGTATCCACGCACCAGTACGCCGAGCGACGTTGCGGATGGACCCTCGCTTGAGATCGCCTGATGCGCCGCCCGAACAGTCGCGTATTGCGAGACAAAATTCATTTCGCCCAACAGCTGCTCCGCCTTTGTCAGAGGTTCTCCGGCGGAGATGAACGGCTGGGGCGTCCCTTCGAGGCCCGCCTCGCGGAGGGCGTCGGCGATTCCTGGCAGCTTGGCGGACAGCTGCTCAACGAGCGCCCCATACATTTCGCATTCTTGGGCTGGCAATCGATCGCGATGCGTCCAGATTTCACGAGACTCCGCGTCACCATCTTCTGGGTCACCCTCATCGGTGTCATCGAACACCAAATGCAGTTCATAACTTCCGTCCGGGTAGACGCGAAACGTCAACGCCAGCCATCCAGGCTGATGGTTGTTGGGTGTTGAGAGAGGCTCGCCGAGCGTTTCGTCCCGGGTCGCCAGGCCCAGCTCTTCACGTGCCGCCAGAAGCACGGCTTGCCGAGCGATTTCCCGCAGCATGCGAGACTGCAATGTCCCCTTTTCATTTTCGTCGAGCGGATAGCGTTCGGTGCGCAGACAGAACACCGGCTCGGCAGTCGACGACGCGGGTTCCTCCGCCGGCGAGTCCGCCTCGCCCTTTGCCGGCAGTTGCAGCCACAAGGTCGTGAAACAGAACACTAAGAGAAGCAGCATTCGCGACTTGCGATGTAATTCCACGGCGACCCCCTGGTGTGATTGTGCCAGTGACTGGGAACACTGGCCACCAGGATACCCGAGGCATGCGCAGATGCCAAGAACTTGCTGAAATGAGTTTGAGCCGAGGCCCTAGTCGTCGTAAGCCATCGAGTCGTAGCGACGCTGTCGTCCGTGGCGGCGGCGGCGGCGATGACGGCGGGTGACGTATTCGCCTTCGACGAAAAAGTAACCGCCCAACAGCTTGTAGAAGAAGAGAATCAGGAACGAGCCGAGCGTGGCGACCAGCATTCCCTTCAGGCTGATCGGTACGACCCGCAAGCCGTCGCCAAAATAGCTCACCACGCCACAGCCGAGGATCGTGCCGCCGATGCCCATGACCACGGTGGCGATCGCTCCGCCCGGATCGCGACCTGGCATGATCCCCTTGGCCAACAGGCCGACGACCGTGCCAAAACCGATCCACACCAGCACGTCGTTAGCGAGCTGCGGGAACGAGTCGGTCAGGGCGACGCTCTGAGCCGGTTCGATGGCGTCCATGGCCAGTTCTCGATCGTGGTTAGGGGAATACTCGATAGCCGTGTTGCGTGGCAACACGGCTGGGGGGAGAACTGTAGCGAATAGGTCCGCACGGCGACAAGGGCGGCTTTGCTAGCACCGCTGGCTCACTGGTCCTCGGCGATCAATGATCGGACATCGCGAGAACCGTCGAGAATTCGATGAATCTCGACAACTTCGCCGGTAAAACGATAGAAGATGACCCAGCGATTGACGCTGAAGCTGCGAATGGCGTCGGCCAGCTCGGGGCGCAGCTCTCCCGATTCGGGGTGCTTTGCGAGAAGGTTGCACTTTTCTCGCAAGACTTCGTACCATTTGCGGGCGGTCTGTGGGCGATGCTGAGCGATATGTTCAAGAATGTCCCGCAAATCTTGCTCGGCAAGCGGCGTGATGAAGAGCCGGCTCATCATTCTCCCGAAGCCTGAGCTTCGATTTCATCCACGCGACGTTCCAGTTGCTGAAAGACTTCCTCGGCCGGGAGTAGCTCTCCCCTGTCGGCTTGATCAATGCCCAACTGAACGTCGGTCCGCAACTGGTCTCGCATCCTCAGCAAGCTCACGGCCTCATCCAGAGCGGCTTCGGGATTGGGATAGACACCCGCCTCCACCGCTTGGGAGACATAGAGGCGATTCTCTGGGGAAATGTCTGACATATCGGCCTTCTCCACGTTCATGCATTCTAGCAGGTCTGACCCAATGGATAAGCGCAGTATAGGCACTGACGGGTGAATTTCCAGCGTTTTACAATGGTCTTGTCTTTCCAAATTGCCGATCGGTATACTAAACGCCTGTCTACTAACACCAGATATTGCAGAGCTACGGAGAGCCGTCGTCATGGATGTCACTGGACTGTTGGAACGCGTGAAGTCGCGTCGCGACTATGCGGGGCAGTTGGAGCATGTTGAGATGCTGCCCGAGCGTGCGGGGGAATTTGCCGCGCCGGCGACTCCGCTGCCCGATCCGCTGAAGCGGATGCTCGCCGGGCGTGGGGTGGAGCGGCTCTATTCGCATCAGGTGACGGCGCTGGAGGCGGCGCGCGACGGGCGCGATTGGGTGGCGGTAACCGGCACGGCCAGTGGGAAGACGCTTTGTTACAACTTGCCGATTCTGGAAGCAGTGATCGGTGACCCTGCAGCCCGGGCTCTGTACTTGTATCCCACCAAGGCGCTCGCCCAGGACCAGCTCAAAGGTTTGCTGGAACTGGTAGGCGACGACGAGCAGCTAGCCGCCGCGGTGCGGCCGGGCGTTTACGACGGCGACACGCCCACCGCCCAGCGGCGACGAATTCGCAACGAGGCGAACCTCGTGCTCTCGAATCCCGACATGTTGCACGCGGCCATTCTGCCCTACCACCCCAAGTGGGCGCAGTTTTTCACTGAGCTGAAGTACATTGTCATCGACGAGGTACATACCTATCGGGGCATTTTGGGCGCGCACGTGTCGGCCGTCTTGCGGCGGCTGATGCGGGTGTGCGAGCACTACGGCAGCCGGCCCGTGTATCTGGCCACCAGTGCGACGATCGCCAACCCGGGCGAATTGGTCAGCCGGTTGGTCGGCCGCGAGGTGCAGGTGATCGACAACGACGGCTCGCCGCGTGGCCGTAAGTATTTTGCGTTGTGGAACCCGACGCCGTTGGGCGTCGATGCTTTAGCTCGCCAAAGCCCCAACGACGACGCGGTGATGTGGATGATCGAGGCCCTGGAGGCCGACGGCCAGGTGTTGGCGTTCACGCGCACCCGGCAAGCGGCCGAGTTGATTCACCGCTACACGAAGCAGGCGCTCGACGAAAACCGTTCACCCCACGCCAATCGGGTGCAGGCCTACCGGGGTGGCTATCTGCCCAACGAGCGGCGCGGCATCGAGCAGGACTTGTTCGCGGGCAAGCTGCGGGCCGTCGCGGCGACCAACGCCTTGGAGCTGGGCATCGACATCGGCTCGTTGGACGTGGCGTTGATGGTGAACTATCCCGGCACGATCGCCAGTTGTTGGCAACAGGCAGGCCGTAGCGGGCGTCGTCATGATGAGAGCCTGGCGGTGTTGCTGGCCAGCAACGATCCGGTCGATCAATACTTGCTGCGTCACCCCGACTATTTCTTCGCCCAATCGCCGGAGCACGCGGTCGTCGATCCCGACAATCCCTACGTACTGGCCAAGCACTTGAAAGCGGCGGCGTTTGAGTTGCCTCTTTCCGAAGACGATCTGCAGCAGTTCGGTTCCCTGGCCGGGCCGATTGCCCAGGCGTTGTGCGACGAGCACCAACTGGCGAAGGTCGACAACGAGTTCTACCACCCCGGCGGTCAGAACCCAACGGTGGGCGTCAGCCTCCGACACATGAGCGACAACACTTTTTCTATTGTTGAAAAGACAAAGGGTACTGAGGACGCTGATGATCATCGTGTGATTGCGAATGTCGATGCGATTAGTGCGCCGGAGTTGGTTTATCCCGAGGCTGTGTACTTGCACAATGGAGAGACTTACCTCGTGCGCGAGTTGGATCTCGACGGCAAGGTGGCCTACGTCGAGCGGCGCGAGACCGACTACTACACGCAGGCCGTGCTGGAGAGCAACGTACTGGTGACGAAAGAACGGGCCGCCAGCGACGCCGTGCCGCGCACCACCTTGGGCTACGGGGAGGTAGAAGTGTCGTGGCAGACCGTGGCGTTCAAGAAGATAAAATTTGGCACTCGCGAAAATATCGGATTGGGGCCGGTCGACATCCCCGCCCAACAATTGCCGACGACCGCTTTCTGGCTTGCGCCCGACGATGCGATTCGGGCCGAGATGAAGGCGTCGGGGCTGCGGGCGAGCGAGGGGATCGTGGGGCTGCGGAACCTGGCCGTGGTGGCGTTGCCGTTGGTGTCGATGTGCGACAGCCGCGACCTGGGGGGCGTGGTCGACAGCAAGAACCTTGGCCGACCGACGATGATCGTCTACGATCGCTATCCGGGCGGGCTTGGTTACAGCGAGAAAGGATTTCAGAACATCGACCAGCTGCTGGCGATTTGCCACGAGATGGTCGCCGACTGCCCGTGCGACGAGGGCTGCCCCAGTTGTGTGGGCCTGCCCAACCTGCGTCCCGCGATCCACAGCGACCCCGACCTGACGCGCGGCCACCCGATGCCCAACAAACGGGCGACACTGCGAGTGCTCGAGTTGCTCAGAGAAACTGCCGCGAGCCTTCCGGAGCTTTGTGCATCGCACGCCACTGAGGAGTGATCATGTTCAATGAACCGCAACGAGCGTACCTGAACCAAGTTGCCAGAACGGGCCAGATCATTGCCATTGCCCTGATGATGGGTGTTGTTGTGTTCGGCCTGGTTCTGTTGTTGGGAGGCATCGGCGCCCGGGAGCCCGCGGAAACACCGTTTCTTGCGATCGTCGGCGCGGTGTTTGCGATGATCTCGGCGGTTGCCGCTCCGCTGGTTGCCTCGGGAATGCGCCAGGCGATTGTTGCGGGTAAGCAGATCAACGCGGGCGGTTCAACAACGATTCCAGAGGACGTGGGAGAAGTCGGAGTGCTGGCGGGTGTTTATCAAACGCAGCAGATCATCGGTCGGGCGATCCTCGAAGGTGCGGCATTCTTGAATCTGGCGGCCTACATGACCGAGCGTCAGCCGATGAGCCTGGGGTTCGCCGCATTGCTGCTAATTGCCATGGCTTTCAAGTTTCCTACTCGCGGTCACTTGGAAAGTTGGATCTGCGAAGAAATGGCGACGATCGAGCAACTCCGCAGCTTCAAGGAATAGCACCGCCATGCTCGAGGAGGGACTTCGTCGCCGTTTGGAATCGCTCAACCGCGAGGCCTTGCCGAAACCGCCTGCTGCTGCGAAGGCGAAGCGGTCGCCGTTGCGGCCGGGGGCGGTCAAGCCGATCGTGGGGATGCTAAAACGCGCCTCGGTCGTGAGCAACGACGTCGGCGAGCACTGGCGGATCGTTTTGCCGTTGGAAGAATTGTGGCCCGGCGGGGAAGAGCTGGTCGCCAAACGGCATGCCCATCTGTCGGCTCAGCCCATCGATCCGGGCGAGGAAGTCGCCCCAGCGAAGCGTGAGCTGCGCGAGCTGGTCGCGGCGTTTCCGTGCGACGTGCTGCTGATGGACCTGGAAACGTGTGGACTGAGCGGTAGTCCCTTGTTTCTCGTCGGTTTGTTGCGACACATCGAGGGCCGACTGGCTGTGGAGTTGCTGCTCGCGCGCACCTACGCCGAAGAGCACGCGGTGCTGGCCAGCTTTTGGCAGCGCGCCGCTGCGCACCAGGTTGTGGTCACATTCAATGGAAAGAGTTTCGATTGGCCGATGGTGGTGGACCGCTCGGCCCGGCATCTCATGTTTCGTGAAGCACGGATGCCGGAGTTGCTGCACGTTGATCTCTTGCACCACAGTCGGCGACGTTGGCGGCGGCAGCTTCCCGACTGCAAGTTGCAAACGCTCGAGCGACACATCTGCGGCCGAGGCCGCACGGGCGACATTGCCGGCGCGCAAATTCCCGCCGCCTATCAGGAGTTCGTCCGCACCGGTGCGGACCGCGACATGGACGCCATCTTGCTACACAACGCGATCGATCTGGTCACGCTGCTGGATCTGGCGATGCGGCTGGCGGGCTAATTGGTGGGAACCCGAAATAGGCACTTCCATTTTGTTGTTCCCAGTGCAGGAGTCGACTACACTGTAGGTACTTCAGGCGAGTCTCTCTCGTTACTGGTTCTCTTGTGCTGTGTTTCGCTGTTGGAAAGTGTGTGATGCCCTATACTGTGATTGTGAATCGTCTGCTCTTCCTGGGAGCAATTGCCACTGTTTCTTTCAGTGCGACGTCCAGGGCGTTGGCCCTCGACGGCGGCAACGCCGCACAGCTTACTCCTTTGGCCAGTTGGAAGACCTTCGAGCTGGTGACGCAGAACGACAACATCAGCGCATTGAGCGACGCCGGCTACGGGACGACCGCCAGCCGAGGGAAATACGACGGCTTGGGCGCCTATCTCAGCGGCGGTACGCTTTCGGTATTCGTTAACCACGAGGTTACTGATGAGTCGGCAATCAGTCGAGTTGATCTGAACCTGGCCGATTTTCGGCAGTCGATCGCCAGTACGATCGACAACGGGGCGACGGCGTTTCCCTCGACGATCGTCACCGGCATGGGCTACGCCTACGACACGATCTACGACGGCGGGTATCACGCCGTGAACGATCCCAACGCGGTGGCTGTAGGCACGGTCGCCGTGGGAACTTACAGCGACTCCCATCTCTCCCGCTTGTGCTCGGGAACTTCTTACTTTTCCAACAGCTTCGGCGCCAATCGAGGTTTCGTGGACGAGATGTATATCACCGGCGAAGAGACGTTCGACACTGCGGGCAGGTTCTACGCGATCGACTCGGCGACCGAGATCCTGTGGGAAGCGACCGATCTGGGCGGAGGGAGCTGGGAGAATGCGGCGCTGGTGGACACGGGAAACACCACGCATACGGCCCTGGTTCTCAGCGAAGACAGGACGGGCGGTCGCTTGCGGCTTTACGTGGGCGAGAAAGATGACGACGCCAACGGCGATGGCGAGATTGATTTCCTGGAGCGGAACGGCCTGCGTGGAGGCACGCTGTACTACTTCAAGCCTAATGCAGGATCGAGCACCACCGATCTTCCCAACGGCACTGTCCTGGGTACTTGGAGCACGTCGACTTCTGGATCGCTAACCGAAGACAAGTTGGAAGACATCCACACCAATCCGGCGGATGGCACACAGTTGGTGTTTGGCGATCAGACGGACGGCACCTACACCATGGATCTGAATCTGCTATTCAGCGGAAACGCGCTGGACACGACCAATTCGACGGCGACGATCGATCAGATCGTCCCGGAAACGGGCGTCGGATCGATCGGTAATCCCGACAACATGACCTGGTCTGCCGACGGCAAGATCTACGTGCAACAAGATGGGGCCGGCGACGACATTTGGCAGATGGATGCCGATGGAACCAATCGCGTGCAGCTTGCCAGCGCTTCTTCAGAACCGTCGGGGATCTTCGATGTCTCCGAGCAGGTGGGCTATGTGCCGGGGAGCGTGATGCTGACCTCGCTGCAAGGAATTGGATATACCGCCCAGCTC
>CAXMSB010000356.1:0-6481 GCA_964195615.1 uncultured Granulosicoccus sp.
TCCAGGGCATGCGACGACTAACAGATACAATTCCTATTCGTGCTATTCGTGTTATTCGTGGACCCACACCGGCCGAGTAACATAGCGCTGTGGTGTTAGATGCGCGCGAAGAAACTACGCCCAACTTCGCCTACGGCAGGTTATGCCTAGCAGGCCGAGGGCGGCGAGCACGGCGGTCGTGGGCTCTGGAGCCGGCGAGATTGCGTCGATGGAGCCTGCGTCTCGGAGAGAAAAATCGCAAGAAAAGTGCTGTTGGGTACTCGCGATCGAGTCAAAGTCAGCAATGTCGAATGACGTTGGCACGTCGGCGTTACCGTACAAGGCGCTCGTTGACCTCAGCGCAATAAAGGCAGTCTCGCCACCAACGTCGAACGAAATCTGCACGCCACCGCCAGGTGGCGAAGAGCTCCAGACCCTGAAATTCGTAACGTCATACGGTGTGCCCTCGATGGTGATGTCAAAGAAGCTCCCATCGTAAACCGCCGCATCGGGGGCGGTGAATGTGACGGTCGCCGCGGGGTCGACCGTGAAACTTCCGTTGTAGGATTCGCCGATCGACTTGCCGGGAAAGAGTGTCCCCAATTGGTTGTTTCCGACGATGCCGCTGAAATTAAAAGTCAACGGTGCAGTAGCGTCATGCGAAATCGCGTCGATGGAGCCCGTGTCGTCGAGAGGACTACTGCAAGTGTGCTGGATTTGTGCGAGTTCGTCGAAGTCACTAACATTGAACGATGTCGGCACATCGGCACTCGTGTAGAGATCGTTCGTTGACCTCAGCGAGAAGAAGGACGAGGATCCGTTGCCTGTGTCGAAGTTAAACTCTACGCCTCCCGGTGCGGAGCCCCAAACGCTGAAATTGTTGACGTTGTACGACGTGCCCTCGATTGTAACGTCAAAGAGGCTCCCATCGTATCGGGCATAATCAGGAGCGGCTGTGATGACGGTCGCGGCTGGGTCGACCGTGAACCTACCACTGTAGGATTCACCGATCGACTTCCCCGGGAAGAGCGACTGGCCGGGGAAAAGAGACCCTAGCTCGTTCTCCTGGACGACACCACTAAACTCAAAAGTCAATGGCGCAGCATTCACGATCGATGTCGAGTTGGGTGACGACAACATGCCGACGTAGAAGAGGAGAACTGTGAGCGTGCGGACGAAACGCGTGGGGCATCGTCTACTCTGCTTGGGCCGACTCTGAGCTTGTGTCATCTTGAATGTAGTCGAATCTTGTAAGTCCACGAGGTGACTCTGGGGGGATTCAACGAACGGCGATCAAGCCTAGTGGCGGAAGACAGCCACTGTTTGCAGGAAATCCTCACCAGCATCAACAGCAGTAGCCATGTGTCCCACGGATGCCCTGGTGTGAAATCCCTTTTTCGATCTTGCTAGCATGCGACTTGTAGGCAGAACAAGGTTAGCCAGAAGTCCGCGTTCCATTTCCCTGCGGCGAAACCGCAAGCGGTGGAGACGCGCGACGAAATCTTCGGGCTGCTCAAGCTGCAGTTTCCTGATGGCGAGGCCGAGGCACCGGCGTAGTAGGCAGGAGAACAGCAAAGTCCAGCAATCCCGAAAAAACAAGGATCTACCACAGAGGACACAGAGAAGCACAGAGATTCTTCCAGAAGGTTTTCCTCGGTGTTCTCTGTGTCCTCTGTGGTGAATATTCGAAGTCTTCTTTCAATGTGCTCTGACTTTGCAGTTCTCCTGGCATAGTAGGCACCTCTCTTTCCCAAACGAGCGAGGTGGACTAAACTGAGGGATTACGAAAAATGCCCCTTTGGTTGTTGCACCATGAGTATGCCTGCTGGCAAAGAAACGGTTGGCCCCTATCGGCTCTATCACATGATCCGAGCCGGGTCGATGTACGAGATCTGGGCGGTGCGGCCGTTGAACGAAGACGTGCCCTATGCCATGAAATGGTTGCCGAAGGGCAAGCGGTATACGCGCGAAGCGGCCACCGGGCTGAAGCACGAATACAACGTCGGCAAATCGCTCGACCATCCTTCGATCATCGATACGATCGATTTCGGCATCGGCAAGGACGGTGCTTATCTGGTGATGGAGTTGTTCAAGACGCCCAACCTCAAGCAGCAGATTCAGGACGGAGTGGAACGCCTGCATTACCGCCTCCAGGACATCTTGTGCGAATCCGCGCTGGCACTGGAGCACATGCACAAACAGGGGTGGACCCACCGCGACGTGAAGCCCGACAATTTTCTCGTCAACGACGACAACCACGTACGGCTGATCGATTTCACGATTTCCCGCAAGATTCCCACCGGGCTTGGCAAACTGCTAAAAACGAAAGCTCCCGTTCAGGGGACCTACAGCTACATGCCCCCCGAGCAAATTCGCGGCAAGGAAACCGACGCCCGGGCCGATATTTACAGCTTTGGCTGTATGGTTTACGAACTGATGACCGGCAAAGTGCCGTACACGGGCACCACTTCCGCGGAACTCTTGAACAAGCACCTGAAAGCGCGCCCGCCGCAGCTGAATATGTTGCAGAAGAATGTGCAGGCCGATTTTGCTAAGCTGGTGCATCGGATGTTGGAGAAAGATCCGGCGGACCGTCCTGATTCGCTCATGGAGTTTTACCGTGAGTTGAAAGCGGGGCGTTGTTTTCACATCACACCGAAGCCTCCCAAACCGAAGGAAGTCGAAGAGGCAGAGCGGGCCGCACGCGAAGCGGCAGAGGAGGGGACTTCCTAACCGTGGCTAGCACCGGGCATCGTCTACCGTTTGAACAACCGATCTTCGAACTCGCCGAACAGATCGAAGATCTCGAGGCCACCGAGCCGAAGACGCCCCGGTTGCGCGATCGCATTCGAGGTCTGCGCAAACAACTCACCGAAACCACCAAGAGCATCTACAACAATCTCGACCCGTGGGAAACAGTGCGCGTGGCCCGACATCCGCATCGGCCCATGTTCACCGACTACCAGAATTTAGTGTTCGACGAGTTTGTTGAACTGCACGGCGACAAGTTTTTTGGCGACGATCGGGCGCTGCGCACAGGATTCGCCAAGCTCGATCAGTTCAAGGTGTTGCTTGTCGGCCATCAGAAAGGCAAGACGCTCAAGGAACGCAACGAGTGTTACTTCGGCTGCGCCCATCCCGAGGGCTATCGCAAGGCGATGGGAAAGATGAAGCTGGCGGCCAAGTTCGGTTTGCCGATCATCACGCTGATCGACACGCCCGGAGCCTATCCGGGGATCGGCGCCGAGGAGCGTGGCCAGGCGCAGGTGATTGCCGAGAGCATGTTGGCAATGTCGCGACTGAAGGTGCCGATTATCGTCGTGGTGATTGGCGAAGGAGGCTCTGGCGGCGCTTTGGGCATTGGCGTGGGCGACCGCGTGGCGATTATGCAACATGCCTACTATTCGGTCATCAGTCCCGAGGGCTGTGCCGGCATCTTGTGGAAGAGCCACGACTACGCCGAGAATGCGGCCCGGGCCTTGCGAATTACCTCCCGCCATCTCAAGGAGCTGGAGGTCGTCGACGACGTGATCGAGGAACCGTTGGGCGGCGCCCATCGCGATCACCACCAAACGGCTGGCCGGCTGAAGATGTATCTCATCAAGACGCTCCGCGAGCTGTCGAAGCTGCCCACCGACCGCTTGCTGGCTGAGCGGTACGACAAATTCCGCCGCATGGGGCCTTTCTTGGAAGCCGACGAAGAGTCGGCCGTCTCGGCGGCTGATTGAGCTTGCTCGGGCGCGCCTTGCGATGCGTGGCATCGCGGCTACTGATCCGGATGTTTCTGATCGATTCTGGTAGAGATTGGTGCCGCGGGGCAGGTGGTTGTGGCTGGATCTGGCCCGCAAGTGCCAACCCCACTAACGTCCGATAATCATAGTTATGTTCGTTTTCGATCTATTTTTCCCCGGGAAACAGTGCCCTGTCGTCTGAACCTGCTGCCTAGCGAGATTGTCTTGGAGCGCCTGACGCGATAGCTTGACCCATCATCTGATGGCAGCCGCATCACGCTCAACAATGGACGGAAAATCATGCCCAGCCACGAATCTTCCGCACTGCTCTGGATCGCCACCAGCCTGTTTTTTCTTCTCGCCACGACCGTCTCCGGGGACGAAGGAATGTGGCTTTTCGACGATCTGCCGCGTGAGCATCTCCGGGAGAAATACGATTTCGATCCGTCCGAGGATTGGGCCCGGCACGTGATGCTCTCCAGCGTCCGATTCAGCTCGGGCGGCTCGGCTTCGTTTGTCTCCAGCAACGGGCTGGTGCTGACCAACCATCACGTGGCGGCCGACACGTTGTATAAACTCTCCACGCCCGAAAGCAACTACGCCACCAACGGATTTCTCGCCACGAGCCCCGAACAGGAATTAAAAGCCCCCGATTTGGAGCTCAATCAGCTTGTTTCGATCGAAGACGTCACCGATAGGGTGAACTCGGCCGTCGCCGACGACCTGGACGCCGGGGCCGCCAACGAAGCTCGGCAAGCCGAGAAGGCGCGGATCGAGAAAGAGTCGCTTGCCGCGACCGGTCGGCGGAGCGACGTAGTCACGCTGTTCGGCGGAGCTCAGTACCATTTGTATCGTTACAAGAAATACACCGACGTGCGACTGGTGTGGGCTCCCGAAAGCGATGCCGCCTTCTTCGGCGGTGACAACGACAACTTTGAGTATCCCCGTTACTGTTTGGACGTGACGCTGTTTCGCGTTTACGAAGACGGCAAGCCGTCCCAAGTCGAACACTTTTTGAAATGGTCGGACAACGGCGCCGAGGACGGCGAGCTGGTGTTCGTTTCCGGCAATCCCGGCCGCACCCAGCGCGACTACACCGTGGCGGCACTGAAGTATGTTCGCGACAAGGCGCTGCTCGACTTTCTCGATTGGCTCTGTCGCATGGAGATCGAGTTGCAGCAATTCAGCAACACCAGCCCCGAGCATCGTCGACGAGCGCTCGACGACCTGTTCGGCGTGCAAAACAATCGCAAACGCACGTTGGGGATGCTGGAAGGTTTGCAGAACCCCGACTTCCTGGCGAAGAAATCTGCCGACGAGCGAGCACTGCGCGATGCGCTCGGCCAGCGCGACGACTTAAACCAATTTCGCAAGGCGTGGAAAGAAATCGAAGCCGCACAGCCGGTGAAAGTCGGCCTGCTGAAGCGGGCGCTCTTCGTCAAGTCGCGCTACTTTGAAATCGCCCAGCAATTGGTCCTCATGGCCGGCGAAGATGAGAAGCCGAGCGAAGAGAGGTTTCAAGAGTTTCGCGATTCCGGACGCGAGTCGTTGGAGCACGAGCTTTACTCCCCTGCCCCGATTTACGACGATTTGGAGATCGTCGAACTTGGGGCGAGTCTTTCGATGCTCGCCGCCAAGCGGGGCGGCGACGATCCGCTCGTCCAGCAGGCGCTCGCCGGGAAGAGCCCCCGGCAACGCGCCGCAGATTTGATCAGCCGTTCCGAACTGAATCGGGTTGAGTTGCGGCGTGAGTTGGCCGCGGGCGGCGCCGAGGCGATCCGCAATTCGCAGGATCCGATGATTCAGTTCTTCCGACTGCTGGAGGACGAGTATCGGCAGGTGCGCGAGAAACAGGAACAGATCGACGAGATCCAGCAGCAAGCTTACGCGCAGATCAAGGAAGCCGAGGTCGCTCTGGAAGGCGCCTCGGGCTATCCTGATGCGACATTCACGCTCCGCTTGGCGTTCGGCGTGGTGAGAGGCTACGAAGAAGACGGCCAGACGATCCCACCCTGGACCACGATGGGCGGCGCGTTTCGACACGAGGCAGCGCACGAGGGAAAAGAGCCGTGGCAACTGACCGATTCATGGAACCGGGCCCGTCAAGAGATCGACGATTCAAACCGGCTGAACTTCGTTTGCACGGCAGACATCATCGGCGGCAACTCGGGAAGCCCGGTTATCAATCGGGCCGGCGAGTTCGTGGGGATCATCTTCGACGGCAACATCCAGAGCCTAACGGCCGCGTACTCGTACGAGGACGAAATCTCACGAGCGGTCTCGGTGCACAGCAGCGGCATCCGCGAAGCGCTACGCACGATCTACGGTGCCAAGGAGTTGGCCGATCAGCTCGGTAAGTGACGACCAACGGAATAAAATACGCTAAGGGCCATTTCTGCCGTTGGTGTTTCACGCAGACGCGAGTTGGCCAACTGCCGTTCGTGAAGTCGGGCGATGTGCCCGACGCTCATTGCCGAACTTTGTGGGTGTACTTCGCTAGCGGTTTCAAATTGAGGCTAGCCACGAGACGTTTATTAGATACGTCGAGCTACCCCTACCCAAAGAAATGGCATGGGAAGAATAGCACCTATCACGAAGGCCCAGTGCCATCCATGAAACCATATTGCCAGAATGTAAAGTGCGAGAATCACGAGCCCTGTTATAAAGGACGCCACGCGAATAGCTGGATGAATACGGACAGGCCGCTCAGGGTTCAGGAAACTGGCGAGTCTTCTTTTTGATTCAGATGACATGTACCGCTCAAGGGGTCT
>CAXMSB010000357.1:0-39121 GCA_964195615.1 uncultured Granulosicoccus sp.
CTGATTCTAATCGTGGGCAAGACCCTTCTCGACTTGAAGCTGCACCTGAGAGAGCGGGAGAAGAATTCTTTGTCTGTGAGCCGTACGCGCTAGCGTCGGGTGAAATCGAGCCACGTTTTGCCCCGCCGCAACCCGTGGCTAGCGCCAGCGGCTCACACAACCAGCGCTCCAACGATCACCGCCGCGATGATAGTGGCAACGGCGGTCTTGATGCCGGTGCCGACGAGTCGGCCCCAGAAGGCGGCCTCTCCGACCCGCCACGACTTGCCCGCCCGCTCGCCGCGCGAGCTTTCCGCCAGACCTGCGCCGACGAGCGCACCGAGCGCGCCGCCCATCACCGCGGCAATCGGCGGGCCGACGATCGGGATCGGCACGCCCACGATGCCGCCTCCAACGGCGCCGACCAGCGAGCCAACCAGGGCGAACACCGCCGCGCGACGGCTGCCGCCGGCACGCCGCGCGCCCCACATGCCGGCGACGAATTCAGCCAACTCGCCCCCGGCAGCCAGTGCGGCGAGCGCCGCGACCGTGAGCCAGGCAATCTGCATGACTCCCGACGCAGGGCCCAGCCAGGCATAGCCGGCCGCGGCCAGCACCATCAGCCAATTGCCGGGTAGTCCCACCAGCGTGAGCGCCCAGCCGACGACCGTGGCACCGACCAGAAGTATCGCCGAAAGATAGGGAAGCACGTCGGACATGTGGAGATGTTCGCCGGTTGCAGCCGCCAGGGGAAGGGGAGTCGCGCGAATCGGGCGAAAAAAGGGCCCGTTTTGTTGGGCCACCTATTGGGCTACAATGAGCCGTTTGCGTGCGAAAGCCCGGGCATCGCACTGCCTGGGCTGCTCGGACGCCCCCCTCGCTCTGAAGAGAACATCAAGGAGAATTGGCGTGTCAGGAACGTGTGTCATCGGATTGCAATGGGGCGACGAGGCCAAGGGGAAGATCGTCGACCTTCTGACCGCAGAGCATGATCTGGTCGTGCGATATCAGGGCGGCGCGAACGCCGGGCACACGGTCGTCGTCGGTGAGGAAGTCTACAAGCTCTCGCTCCTACCCAGCGGCGTGCTCACGCCGGGCGTCACCTGCGTGATCGCCGGCGGGGTAGTTTTCAACCCGGCCAAGGCGATCGAAGAACTCGACGAACTCAAGTCTCGCAACGTCGAGGATAGCGACAACCTGAAAATCAGCGATCGAGTACACGTCATCTTTCCCTGGCATTTCGCCGAGGACCGATCGCTCGACACGAATACCTCTGACGGCGAAGACATCGGCACCACCGGCCGCGGCATCGGGCCCTGCTATCGCGACAAGGTGGGTCGCTCGCACGCGATCCGGCTGGGCGACATGTATCGCAACACCTTTCGCGATCAGGTCGAACACATCACCGCGGCGAAAAACCAGGTTTTGCGGTCGATGTACGCCCCGGCCGAATTCCAGCCGCTCGTGGCGTCGGAAATCTTCGAGCAGTACTCCGCCTATGCAGAGCGCATCAAGTCGTATGTCGCCGACACGACGGAACTATTGCTCAGCGCCGCCGAGTCAGGCAAGCGAATTCTATTCGAAGGTGCTCAGGGAGCGCTGTTGGACGTCGATCACGGCACCTATCCGTTCGTGACCAGCAGCAACAGCTCGGGCGTGGGGATTTCCAACGGCTCGGGTGTGCCGGGACGGCACATCGATCGTGTGATCGGTATCGTCAAGGCGTACACCACTCGCGTGGGCGGCGGACCGTTTCCCACGGAGCTCGACAACGAAATCGGTCAACGCATCCGCGATCAGGGCAACGAATACGGCACCGTCACGAAGCGGCCCCGACGCTGCGGCTGGCTCGACACGGTGGCGGTCCGCTACACGTCGCGGCTGAGTGGCGTGAGTTCGATCTGCGTGATGCTGCTCGATGTTCTCAGCGGTTTGGACGAGCTGAACATCTGCACAGCCTACGAACTCGACGGCCAACAAACGAATTGTTTTCCCAGCCACGTCGACGACGTGCGGCGGGTGAAGCCGGTGTACGAAACGCTTCCCGGTTGGCAGGAAGACGTCACCGGGGTGCGCCAACTGAAAGACTTACCGGCCAACGCCCGGGCCTATCTCGATCGCATCGGCCAACTGGTCGGCGTTCCGGTGGAGATGGTCTCGGTGGGGCCGGCCCGCGATCAGACGATCCCCGTCACCAGCGAATAAGCCATGTCCAGTGACGCCAGCCCCGCGATTCTCTCCGACGTGCCCCGCGAGCGGTGGCCACGCCACATTGCGATTATCATGGACGGCAACGGTCGGTGGGCCGAGCGGCAGCAGTTGCCCCGCATCGAAGGGCACCGCCGCGGCGTCGATTCCGTGCGCGCCACCACCGAAGAATGCGCCCGACTGGGAATGGAGCAACTGACGCTCTATTGCCTGTCGAGCGAAAATTGGAAGCGCCCGCAACAGGAAATCGACTTCCTCATGCATCTGCTCGAGCAGTACATGATCGAAGAACGCTCGACGATCATGGACAACAACGTGCGCGTGCGGATGATCGGTCAGCGGACGAATATCCCGGCGCAGGTGCTCAAAGAGCTCGACCGGACCGTCGAGATGAGCCATGCCAACACCGGCATGTGGATGAATCTGGCGATCAATTACGGCGGCCGTGCCGAGCTGGTCGACGCGGTGCGGGCTATCGGCGACAAGATCGCGGCCAGCCAACTGTCGACCGACGATATCGACGAGCAGACGATCGCCGAGCATCTCTACACGGCCGGGCTCGACGACCCCGATCTCCTGGTGCGGACCGCCGGCGAAATGCGAATCAGCAACTTTTTATTATGGCAGATTAGTTACGCGGAAATTTGGGTCACCCAGAAATGCTGGCCCGAGTTCGACATCCCGACCTTGCACGAGGCGATCGTCGACTTCGCCGCCCGGAATCGTAAGTTCGGCGGGCTCAATGGTTGAAAGACGATGGCAGAAGGAATTTCAATGAACGTAAGCCGCGAGGCGCTAGCCGAGCGCTCCGGAGCGCTCGGCTAGCGCCTCGCGGCTTACGCTGTATGCTTTGTTTACATTTTCATCAAGGCTTTGAGTAAACGATCTCCCCGAAAGAAGAACCTGTGCTGCGTTGGCGACTGATTTCTGGCTCTGTGATGGTTACCCTGTTGGTTGCCCTGTGCTGGCTCGATGCGCGGGCCGCTCGGCCGGGGATCTATTTGGCGCCGCTGGTGGTGTTGCTCTGTGTGCTGGCGACGGGGGAGATGTTGCGGATCTTTCGCGCGGGCGGCGGCAAGCCGCTGGCGTGGGTCGTTTACGTGGGGACGCTGCTCCCGGTGCTGGCAGCCTGCGCGCCGCTTGCCTGGAGCGAGTATCCCGAAGAATGCCCCGTCAGCCGACTCGGCTGGCTCGCTTGCGGTTTAGCAGCCGGCCTCGTGGTTGCGCTAGTGGGGGAAATGTGTCGCTACGGTTCCGAAGAACATCCTCCCGGCACAACCATCGGCAACTTGGCGCTGGCCGCGCTGTCGACGCTCTACGTCGGGGGGCTGTTGGGTTTCCTGATCCAGCTCCGCCTCTTCCCCGGCGCTGCCGAGGCTAGTCCCGGTTTGGCTCCGCTGTTGTCGCTGATTCTGGTGGTGAAGGTGAGCGACACGTGCCAATACTTCGTGGGCAGAAAGTTTGGCAAACGAAAACTGGCCCCGGTGCTTAGCCCGGGAAAGACGTGGGAGGGCGCGGTCGGCGGCATTGGCATTGGCGCGCTGCTCACGGCAACGATCCTCAAGTTTTCACTGGTGTCGAACCCGTGGCCTCTGCTGCTGGCCTATTGCGTTCTGCTCAGCCTTGCTGGGCTGGTGGGCGACTTGGCCGAGTCGCTGCTAAAGCGAGACGCCGGCGTCAAGGATTCCAGCAGCTGGCTCCCCGGCTTGGGAGGTGTACTGGATGTGCTCGATTCGCTGCTGGTGGCCGCGCCGGTGGCTTACGCTTGCTGGGTCCTGGGAGTGATTGGCCCCTAGGCGGGGGCCTTGTCGAGGGTGTCTCGCCCTGGCAGGACCGACAGAACCGGCACAAACCGTGTGCAGATAACCATTTAGGCCCGACGGTCCACCCCCGGCTGGCTTCACAGCGGTACGATTAGGTATAGTTGGAAGAGTCTATTTGTTCCCGGAAATACCCGGATTTCCTCGCTTCGGAACTCACTTCCCCCGCGGGATTCAGGCATAATCGAAGTAGTTCAGAGCAACCTGCGATAGAGGCAGCGACAATCTTCTGCGGTAGCCAGCGAGCGACCGTGACACTGCATGATAGAAGCAACCATCTCGGTCGGCGATGCCGAAAGCCTTGTCCTGCTTTTGGGTACACAGGACCAGCATCTCAAACAGATTCGCGAAACGATTCCCGCGAAGATATCTGCGCGCGAAGGCAAGGTCCTGGTGCAAGGCGAGGAAGACGCCGTTATCCAAGCGACGGCCGTCCTGGAGGAACTCCGTACGCGGATCGGCCGCAATGGGCCGATCGATGCCGATCAGGTTTCCCAAGTCATCCGCCGTGTGACCAGCGGCGAAGATACCCCACAGGTCAGTCCGATCGACGTTCTGGGCGGTCGGGCAATTCATCCCCGCACTGCCGGACAAGCCGAGTACGTCGAGGCGATTCGCCAGCACTCGCTCCTGTTCTGCACCGGTCCGGCCGGAACCGGAAAAACCTACTTGGCGGTCGCCACGGCGGTCGAAGCGCTGCACGCCCAAATGATTAGCAAGATCGTGTTGGTGCGTCCGGCAGTCGAGGCGGGCGAAAGCCTTGGTTTCCTGCCTGGCGATCTGCAAGCCAAGATCAATCCCTACCTGCGACCTCTGCTCGATGCCTTGCGCGAAATGATGGATTACGAGAAAGTGCAGCGCTACATGGACGAGGACGTCATCGAGGTAGTGCCGCTGGCGTACATGCGCGGCCGCACGCTCAACCGAGCGTTCATCATCCTCGACGAGGCCCAGAACACGACCGTCGCGCAGATGAAGATGTTTCTCACCCGCATGGGCGAAGGCTCTCGGGTGGTCGTCTCGGGCGACACCTCGCAGATCGACCTGCCTCCGCACACGAAGAGCGGCCTGATCGACGCGATTTCCCGGCTGCGTGACATCGACGGCTATTCACTGGTAAAACTAACCGGCACCGACATTGTCCGTCATCGCCTCGTGCAAGACATCGTCCGCGCCTACGACACGGGCCCCAAGAAGAAACGCTAAGAGAGCACCCCTACCCCCGACCTCTAATCCTCCATGTCCAACGGCAACCAAAAACGAACTCGGCAGCAACGCGTTGCCACCGTCGAGCTGCCGCCGGGGGTGTGGGGCAAGTTCGTAGGCCATTTGCAGCGCGGGAGCATCTTGCTGCGATTGGCCCTGTGCTCGTTGGTGGCCCTATTTCTGTGGGCTTTCACGCTCGGCTGGGATCCGCCGTTTACCTATCGAGTAGGAGATGTCCCCCAACGCGACATCGTCGCCCGCGTCGATTTCGAGCAGCCCGACGAGGAAGCCACAAGGAAGGCCGAGCAGCGGGCTCGCGATTTGGCGCTGGCCGTGTACGATCAGGACCCCGAGCCGCTCGTGCAATTGCGGGCCCAACTGGGCAGCGAAATTACAAAGCTGCTCGCCTCGGAGAAGTTGTCGGACGTTGACCCCGCCTTGTGGGCTGAATTCGAGCCACGCCTGGCTGCCGGCACTCCCGATCCCACCGACCAGCAGCGACAGGAAGACTTCCAACTCTTTCGCGAGGCATTCGCCGAGGAGAACGCGCTGGAGGCATTTAGCGAAAAAATCGCCGCCGTGATGAAGGACTTCGAGGATTGGGGTCTCCTGGAATCGCTGCCACCGGAACACAAGGGCGTGAACCAGATAGAAATCTTCGTGCGCAAACGCGAAGGCGAGAGATTCTCCGCCGAGGCCGGAAAAAGCGTGGCCGAAGTGTCGATAGAAAATGCCGCGGCTCGGCTGCAGCGAACACTCAACGAAAAGCTCAGCCCGATCGAACTCGCCCAGTGCGTGTATGCCTGGCTCAGGCCTCGCTTGATGACGACTCTTACGCTCAATCTCGAAGCCACGGGGCTCGCGCAAGACCAGGCGGCCAAGGCCGTTCCCGAGGAGACCCGACGCTTCCGTGCAGGCGTGGACACGATCGCTCGGGGAGGCGAACGGCTGGATGACGAGGCGCGCGACTTACTATGGCGGGAGTATCAGGCAATCATTGCCGCGCGCACCGTGGGCGATCAAATCTGGCGCACGCTGGCGGTGTGGGGCATGTTTATCGCGATCTTCACGCTCTGTGGGTTCTTCATCCAGACACGCGATCCTGGCGTCCTCGACGAACTGCTGCGGTTCATGTCGTTGCTCTCGCTGGTGCTGATCACCGTGGTGCTCGCGCACATTGTGAGCCAATACCTGTGGGGAACAGCCACCGTAATACCCCTACTGCTGTTCGCCATGACCGTCGCGATTGCCTATCGGCAAGAAATGGCGCTCCTGCTCTCGGCATGCGTCACGCTGATGATCGTCGTGGCCGTTGGTCACGAGATGTCACAAGCACTGGTGCTGTTGGCGACCGTTTCCGGGGCGATCCTGGTGCTCCGGCAGGTGCGCACCCGCGGCAAGCTGCTGTCGGTTGGCTTCGTGGCGGCCGGCGTGGCGCTGCTGACCACCCTGGGCGTCGGCACGCTCGAAGGACAGCCGTGGGGAATGCTCTTGCAAAACGGTTTCACACTGGCCCTGTGGTCTGTGATTGCCGGTTCGTTGATGACGGTGATGTTACCCACGGTGGAAAAAGTTTTCGGCGTACAGACTGATCTGAGTCTCATCGAGTTGGGCGACCCGGCGCATCCTTTGCTGCAAGAACTGATCCGCCGTGCCCCGGGCACTTACAACCACTCGATCACGGTCGCGTCGCTGGCCGAGGCCGCCGCCGAGTCGATCGGCGCGCGGGGACTCTTGGTGCGCGTGGGCGCTTACTTCCACGACATCGGCAAGATGCTCAAGCCGGGCTACTTCATCGAGAACCAAGGCCAAGGCGACAATCGACACGACTCCCTAGTGCCCGCCATGAGTACGCTGGTGATCATTGCCCACGTGAAAGACGGAGCCGACCTGGCACGACAAAACAAACTGCCCGAGCCGATCATCGACTTCATTCAGCAGCACCATGGCACGACCCTGGTGGATTATTTTTACCGTCGGGCGAACGAACAGAAGAAAGGTGAAGATCCCCAGGGAGGCGAGGTCGACGAAAGCTCGTTCCGCTACCCCGGTCCCAAGCCGCAAACCAAAGAGGCGGGCGTCCTGATGATGGCCGACGCCGTGGAAAGCGCCAGTCGGGTGCTCAAGGAGCCCACCCCCTCGCGAATCGAAAACATCGTCGAGCAGATCTCCAAGAAACGGCTCTTGGACGGCCAATTCGACGAGTGCGGGCTGACTCTGCAGGAAGTACAGAAGATCGGCGAGAGTTTGGTGAAATCGTTGACGGCCGTTTATCATGGCCGAGTGAAGTACCCCGGACAGGAGACGGCTTGATCCTCTCCCCCTTGACTTGCCAATATGGAAAACATGGAAACTTGCGACGCGACCGAACAAGACCCTCCCGAGCCTGAGCCTCCAGGGCCTTCGTTTCAGATTCTTATCGCCAACGAACAGTCGACACTCGTCGTCGACGAAGCAAAACTGGTCGCCGCGGTGCGCTCGGTGCTAGAGCAGTCCTCCTATCAGTCGGCAATGGTCAGCGTGGCCGTGGTCGACGATCCGACGATCCACGCCATCAATCGCCAGTATCTCGAGCACGATTATCCCACCGACGTGTTGAGCTTCGTGCTGGAAGACGACGGTCGGCAGCTGCAAGGTGAACTGGTCGTGAGCGCCGACACCGCCGCCAGCAACGCGGTCGACTATGGCTGGTCGGCCGCCGACGAACTGCTGCTCTATCTCGTACACGGATCGCTTCATTTGGTCGGCCATCGCGACAAAGAGCCGGCAGAGATCGCCGCCATGCGCCAGGCCGAAGCGGCCCATCTGAAGCAGCTTGGCATCGTGATGCCCGACCCCCAGGACTCCCCGCGATGACCGCAACCGAACTACTCTGGGTCCTCGTTGGCGGCTTGACGGCGATCACCGTCGCCGGCGTCGGCGTGCGATCGCTGCGCACCTTTTCGCGGCACGACTTGGAAGAAATCTGCCGCCGTCGTGGCCAGTCGGCCCGTTTCGGCGAGATGCTCAGACACCATGAAACAGTCGCCCTGGGCATCGAGATGCTCACCGTCGTGGCGACCGCGCTGACCATCATCACCGGTTATCTGTGGGCAGTCGAAAGCTGGAAGATGGCGGGCGATCACCAATGGCAGACGGTGCTCACCGTTTCGGCCGGCCTGGGGTTGCTGCTGACCGTCACCACAACCTGGACCGCCTGGGCCGTCGCTCGGCTGTTCTCCGAGGAGTTCCTCTACTTCACCTGGCCGTTTTGGAAGGGATTCGCCACGATCGCGATGCCGCTGGTGTGGGGTGCCCGCCTGCTCGACACGGCCCTGCACCGCATCTCGGGTCGCACGCTGCAACAGCCGGATGAGGAAACAATCGAGGAAGAAATTCGCACGATCGTCACCGAGGGTCACCGCGAAGGGCTGCTCGAGGAAGAGGCCCGCGAGATGATCGAAGGCGTCATCGAGTTGGGCGACGCCGACGTCTCCGAAATCATGACCCCCCGCACCGACATGCACATGCTGCAGGTCGACCTGCCGTGGGAACAAGTCATCGACGACACCATCGCGCTCGGTCACACCCGCATCCCGGTGTACGACAAAAACCGCGACGACGTGGTCGGCATTCTCTACAGCAAAGACCTCCTGCCCGAGCTCGCCACCAGCGCCCCCGACTCTCGCACGCCGATCATCGACCTCGTGCGTAAACCCGTGTTCGTTCCCGAGACCAAGCCGGTAATCGATCTCCTGCAGATGTTCCAACAATCGCGGACCCACATCGCCGTGGTGCTCGACGAGTACGGCGGCGTCGCCGGCCTGGTAACGATCGAAGACGTGCTGGAAGAGATCGTCGGCGAGATCGTCGACGAATACGACGAGGAGACGGTCGAAGAGATCCAGCAAATCGATCAGGACACCTGCGTCGCCCTGGGCCGCACGCACGTCGACGAAATCAACGAGGCAATGGACCTAGAACTGCCCGACGACGGCGATTTTGACACAATCGGCGGTTTCGTCTTCACCGAGCTGGGCCGCGTGCCGCTGCCGGGCGAATCGATTGTCTGGCAGGAGAAGGTGCAGATCCACGTCCTCGAAGCGACCAAACGCCGCATCGACCTCGTGCGCATCGAACGCCTCGGCAACGGCCAGGTCGAGGCTCTGGAGTCGAGAGGCTAGCCGCTGCCAGCCTCGTTCCCACGCTCCGCGTCGCACGCTTGCCGCAGAGCGGCAGGGAATTGCGTTACCACGCGGAGCGTGGGAACGAGGGGGAGTGAGGCCTCCCCGCCACGAAACCAAAAAAAGGCGACCCGACTCACCGGAGTGAATCGGGCCGCCGACTTCTTTTGCTGACCAAGCTTGCTCCCCCCATCCAAACGAAGGAAGCTTCAGTACCTTCCTGCCCCTAGCGGCTAGCTAGCGGCAGCGAGGGCAACAGACACAAACGGGAACCTGCTTGCAGACAACCCGACGCACACAACGCGTGACCGTGTACGGAACTTTCCGCGGCACGCACTTGTAGTACTTGACCGTCTTCTGGTAGCACTCTTTCCTGCAAACCGTGTAGCAGACAGTCCGGGTTCGCTGCTCGGGCACCATGCGGCAAACCTTGTAGCAGCAGGTCTTGGTCTCGGGAACCATGTGGCAGACCTTGTAGCAACAAGTCTTGGTCCGCTGTTCAGGAACCATGCGGCAAACCTTGTAGCAGCAAGTCTTGGTCTCGGGGACCATGCGGCAGACCTTGTAGCAGACCGTCTTCTTGCACTGCTGCGGCACCATGCGGCAAACCTTGTAGCAGCAGGTCTTGGTCTCGGGCACCATCTTGCAGACCTTGTAGCAGCAAGTCTTGGTCTCGGGCACCATGTGGCAGACCTTGTAGCAGCAAGTCTTCGTGCGCTGCTCGCGGACCATGCGGCAGACCTTGTAGCAGCAGGTCTTGGTCTCGGGGACCATGTGGCAAACCTTGTAGCAGCAGGTCCGCGTGCGAGGCTCACACACGTACTTGGTGCAGCAGATTTCCTTGGTGCGGCACTCAGGAACCCAGGTGCGCTTGCAGCACTTGCGAGGCGGACCTTGGCATTTTACCGTGCAGCAAGGACCGGGGCAGTAGACGCACTTGCAACGGCAAGGGTCCCACTTCCAACAACCGGGCTGACGCACCTTTTTGGTGTAGCAGCGGCCGGGGACCTCGTACACTTCCTTTTCCCAATGACCACAGTTGATGGTGATCGTCTTGGTGTAAGGAACCGCTTTGCGGACGTAGTAGGTTTCCTCGCGGGTCTTGGTTTCCCAACACGGCTTGCAAACGGTGTACTCGCGGGTCTTGGTTTCCCAGACCGGCTTGCAGACGGTGTAGCAGACTTCGCGGGTCTTGGTTTCCCAGCACGGCTTGCAGACGGTGTAAGTCCGCTGGCGGGTTTCCCAAACCGGCTTGCACACGGTGTAGCAGCGAGTCTTGGTTTCCCAGACCGGCTTGCACACTGTGTAGCAAACTTCGCGGGTCTTGGTTTCCCAGCACGGCTTGCAGACTGTGTAGCAGCGGGTCTTGGTTTCCCAGACCGGCTTGCAGACGGTGTAGCAAACCTCGCGGGTTTTGGTCTCCCAGCACGGCTTGCAGACGGTGTACTCGCGGGTCTTGGTTTCCCAGACCGGCTTGCACACGGTGTAGCAAACCTCTTTGGTGCGGGTTTCGGGGACCATACGCGTGCAGTTGACGACTTTCTCGCAGCAGACGCGGTCGTAGACCGTTCGGTAACACGTCACGCATTGCTTCTCGTACTTCACGCAACGCACAGTTTTCATAACCGTGTGGCAGCACTTGGGCTTGCAACATCGGTTGTATCGTGCGGCTCCGCAGTAGCCGGCCGATGCTGCGGATTGCAGCATAGCAACGGCGACGACGGCCAAAGCCAACACTCCGGACTTCGCTCTCATTGTAGTAATCTCCTTCGGGACTGAATCGGGGGATTGCACAGCTTGGTCGAAATGGGAAAAAGCCCATCCATACAGGTATTCGGAAGGAATAAACTGCCTGCCTTAGCTATATGTCGTGAAATTCCCATAGCACGAGACCCGTCCGGCATACGCAATCCCTACCACCGAAACGTTGTGCCTTGCCCCACCCGTAGACCTGTTGGGAGCAGTGCGATTCGTGTGGAAAGTGAGGGTTGCGCCGGCTGGATACCAACTCCGCGAGGGGGGGACCGGGCTTGAGATTTCGACCCTGGCACGGCTGCTCCAGCCATTGCCGCCGGACGACGCAAGTGGTCGTTTCGACAGGCGATCGGCCCAGCCTGCCGCCTCGCGCTGCCTTGCTGGTCGGAGGGGGTAGCTGCTAGAGTGGCGACCGCCCGTCGAGTGCAGCAAAACCCTGTTTTTCTCGTGATCGCTTCAATAGATGTCTTCTTCCAAGTCCAACCCGCCGCGTCCGGATCCCAGCTCGGTTCCCGGTGCGGTTGTCAATCGGCTCAGCCTCTACCTGCGAGAGTTGCAACACCTGATTGACGATGGCGAGGAGACCATCAGCAGCAGCCAACTGGGCCAGCGGTTGGGATTTACCGACGCCCAAGTCCGCAAGGATTTGGCTCATTTTGGGCATTTTGGCCATCCAGGCATTGGCTACCGCTGCGAGGAATTGGTGCCCGCTATTCGCCGTATTTTGGGAACTGACCGGCAGTGGCAGGTGGCCCTCGTGGGGGTGGGCAACCTGGGCCGGGCCTTGCTGGGATATCGAGGGTTCCATAAGCAGGGGTTCCGCATCGTCGCGGCGTTCGACGTCGAACCCACCGAGGTCGGCCAGAGCATCGACGGGGTGCAGGTGAACCACGTCGACCAGCTCGAAGAGGTGCTCTCCCGGCAGAAAATCGAGCTGGGACTCGTGGCTGTTCCCGCTGACCGGGCCCAAGAGGTGGCCGACAAATTGGTGGCGGCCGGAGTAAGCGGCATCCTAAATTTCGCGCCGGTGACCCTCTCGGTCCCCCCGGGTGTCAGCAAGGTGGGCGTCGATCTGGCCCGCGAACTGGAGCAGGTCACCTTTGCCGTGGCCAATCGCGGCGGCCAGGGAGCCAACTAGCCGCAACGGTCCATTTACCGTAAATTACATGCAGCACCGCAGAGGCAACCCGCAGTGCCTACCCTTACCCCGTAGTGTAATTGGTAACACTAGGGATTTTGATTCCCTCATTCCAGGTTCAAGTCCTGGCGGGGTAGTTTTGCTTGTTTCACGGCCCAAAGCCCATAGGTTGCAATCCATGGGCTTTGCCCTTTAAAAGATCGACACACCATGTCCTGCCCCATTGATTGTTCAAAAGCCCGCTTTGCCGTGTCTGCGGTGCGCGAGGCGGCCCAGTTGGTCCGCCGCGTGCAGAAGAAGATGGTCAGCAAAGCGCTCGCCAAAGATGACAAATCGCCGGTAACCGTAGCCGATTTTGCTGCTCAGGCACTCATCGGCAAGCGGTTGGAAGAGACCTTTCCCGAGATGGGTTTCGTTGGCGAGGAATCGTCCGAATCGCTCCGTACTGTCGAGGGCCGCGAGACGCTGCAGCAGATCACCCACTTCCTCCGCCAGTCGATTCCCGAGGCCACCGACGACGACGTGTGCCAATGGATCGATCGTGGGGCGGGCGAGCCGACCAAGAACTTTTGGACGCTCGATCCGGTCGACGGCACGAAAGGATTCTTGCGAGGCGACCAGTACGCAGTGGCGCTCGCTTATCTTCGTGACGGCGAAGTGCGGGTCGGCGCGTTGGGCTGCCCGGAACTGGCCGATGGCGTGCGCCCCGACAAAGGCGGCGCGGGTTCGTTGCTGGTTGCACGTCGCACGAGTGGCGCCTTTTGCCGCTCGCTCGACGATGAAAATGCCGACTGGCAGCCCCTGCGAGTCTCCAGTACTTCCGACGTCTCTCGCGCCCGCTTACTACGTTCCGTCGAGAAGGCACACACCGACACCGGCGGCATCGGCCAGCTGGTCGCCCGGCTGGGAATCCTGGCCGACCTCGTCCCCATGGACAGCCAAGCCAAGTACTCGGTGCTCGCCGCGGGCGGCGGCGACGTCAACCTGCGGCTGTTGTCGCCGTCGCGTCTCGACTACCGTGAGAAAATCTGGGACCAAGCGGCCGGCTCGATCGTGGTCGAGGAAGCCGGCGGCCGCGTCACCGACCTCAACGGTCGACCGCTCGATTTCTCGAAGGGCCGCACGTTGGCCGGGAACCGCGGCGTGTTGGCCACCAACGGGCACTTGCACAACACACTGCTTGATGGGCTCAAGCGAATTGGGGCGTAGTCTCCGGCTACCGTCGCAGTTCATTTTCGTCTTCAGGCACAGAAGCCGTTTCGGTCGCAGGTTCAACCGCTCGCGCTGGCTGCTGAACTCCCAGCCTCTCGATCCGCTCCATCTTGCGCGCGACAAGCTTCTTGACCAGCGGTCGCAATTCGGGCGTCACTATCTGAGCCTCAACCGTTTGCCTCAAGTCGGGGTACTCCTCCAGCAGCTTGGTCACCAACCGAGCCAGCTCGCGTCCTTCCTGATCGGCCTCGTTCATCCAGTGCAGCGGATGCGAATTGAGAAAGATGTGGTAGCAGAAGTTCCGCGTGTCGGCCTCGTTGAGATCCTGCACCATCTCGACCATGCCGTCGGTCGTCGTCGAGCGGGTGTACTGGCTACGCTTGTACCCGACAAACAGCTCCCACATCAGCGCTTTTTCTGGATACTTCAATTCCCGAGAAGCGCGAGCATACCGGGTGAGCGCGGCGAATTCTCCCTCCAGGGTTGCGACCGGGTAGGGCGACGAGATAATCAATTGCCCGTAGTGATCAGCCAGATCGAGCGCTATCTTGCTATCGGTCACCAACACGTGGCTCAGCAGTGCTTCGACTTTGTCGATGTCCCGCTTGCGGTCGGTGCGCACCAACAGGTCGATAATAATCTTGGTCGCTTCCAGAAACCGCGGCTGGCTGGTAATGCTCTCGGCCGTGGCCAACTGCTCGACCAACCGGAGGGCGGTTTCCATTTGCTTTTCAGGATACTTGTCCTTTTCCACCTCGACTTTGACGATCTCGGAGACCGCCAACAGCTCTTGATATTGTTTGTACTGCTCGAGCATCAAGCGAACATGGCCGACCTGCTCCTCAACTTGCGAGGCGACAGAGTCCTGAGCGCGTTGCTCGAACCGTTGCAGGCGCGCATCGAGCGATTGCTCCAACTCCAGTCGCATCTCCTGAGCAACTTGAATCTGGGCGGTAGATATCTCTTGCTGTACGAACATCTTGATCGCGCCCACTACGGCGCCGATGCCCACCAAGCTAATCATCGACAGAAAGAATTTCGTCTGTCGGCTGCGGCGTTCCTCGCGTCGCAGCAGCTCGGCGTTGGTGTTGATCGAGGCCTTCTCGACCAGGTAGTCGATCAATTCGCGACCTTCGAGGACGTGCTTGGTGGATGATTCCTGGTCCATGTCGGTTCTCCCGAGAGGAAATGTCGATCTGAGGGCGGTTGAGAAGTGGGCGGGAGGGTAGCAATTTGCCCGATTTCCTCCAAGAGGGGTGGGTGGCCGGGGCAAAGCGCTAGCGTGCCCCGGAGTGGGGCTAAGTGTCTCGGGAGAGCCGAGTTGCCCCGATTGACGGTGTCTGTGGCTCGCGGTAGACTGCAGGGCTAATTTGGCGCGTACGGCCCGAGCCAAATGAAGCTGTATTTCCTAGGCCGAAACGATTTTCCCAACACCGGACGCCCAGCCCTCGCCATGAGTGCTATCGCGGCCCACGCCGCGGTCCTGGGGAAAGAGCCGGTGTGCCACAATCAGGAGTAGTAATCCGTGTCGACGCTCGTAAAAGAGTTGGTCGAGTCGGGGGTCCATTTCGGACACCGCTCGAGCCGCTGGAACCCCAAGATGCGGCCGTACATTTACGCCCGCCGCAACAAAATCCACATCATCGACGTCCGCGAAACGATTCGCGGCCTCTTGCGTGCCAAGAAGTATCTTTCCAGCGTCGCCTCGAACGGCAGCCTGGTACTGTTTATCGGCACCAAGCGACAAGCGGGCGACACGGTTCAGAAGGAAGCCGACCGGTGCGGCATGCCTTACGTCAACGATCGTTGGCTGGGCGGCACGCTCACCAACTTCCGCACCATTCGCAGCCGGCTCTCTCGCTTGGAAGAGCTTGAGAAGATCCGCGAGAGCGACGAGATCAATACTTACTCCAAGAAGATGCAGTCGTCGCTCAATCGCGAATACCGCAAGATGTACCGCAACCTCAACGGCATGCGCACCATGAACCGCCTGCCGGAGTGCATGGTCATCGTCGATCCGAAAAAAGAGAAGAACGCCGTCAAGGAAGCCCGCAAGTTGGGCATCGCCACCGTGGCGTTGATCGATACCGATTGCGATCCCGATCTCGTGGACCTGCCGATCCCCGGCAACGACGACAGCATGCGTTCGATCGATCTGGTCGTTGGCATCCTGGCCGACGCGATTGCCGAGGGCAAGGCCCAGACCGCCGCCCAACAGCAACAGCAGTCCGAGGGTGCTGACGGTAGTGCCAACGGTGCGACGCCGACTGCTTAGACGACGTCTATCATTGATGAGCCGTACGCGCTAGCGTCGGGTTCTTGTCGATTAGATTAACCAACTGCCGATTCACCCGAGGCTAGCGCCTACGGCTCGGGATCTGAGAACGATATCAACAAGAAAACTTAGGAGTATCCTTACGATGGCCGAAATCACCGCCGCGATGGTGAAGAAGCTGCGCGACGACACGCAGTTGCCGATGATGGAGTGCAAGAAGGCACTCAACGAAGCGGGAGGCGATCTGGAAGTCGCCAAGCAGAATCTCCGCGAAGCCGGCAAGAAATTCATGGGCAAACGGCAAGACCGCGCCACCAACGAAGGCCGCCTTGGCGTCTATGCCAGCGTGGGCGACAAGGTCGGTGCGATGGTCGAACTGCAATGCGAGTCGGCCCCTGTCTCCACGAACGAGGATTTCGTCCAACTGGCCAACGACTTGGCTCAGCAATTGGCAACCGGTCCCGGTGCCAAGACGGCCGACGAACTGTGGTCGCAGCCCTCGCCATCCCAGAGCGGGTCGACCCTTGAGGATCAGCGCGACGAGCTCCAAAACAAAATTCGCGAGGTTTTTCGACTGGCGCGTCTGGAAAGATTCGACGCCTCCTGCGGCGGATTCGTGCATATGGCCAAGATTGGCGTACTGCTGGAAGTCGAAGGCGGCGACGACGAGCTGGCCAAGGAAATCAGCCTGCACATCGCAGCCATGAACCCCAAGGCCGCGACCAAGGAAGACCTCGATCCGACCATCGTGGAAAACGAACGAGCTCTGCTGACCGAAGCGGCCAAAAAGGAGGGAAAGCCGGACAACATCATCGAAAAGATGATCGAAGGCCGAATGCGCAACTTCTACGCCGAGCACGTCTTAAGCGAACAACCTTTCGTGAAAGACGAAAAACAGACCGTCGGCAAGGTGTCTCAGGCGGGCGGCATGAAACTCAAACGATTCATCCGCTGGCAACTGGGCGAATCGTCGGCCAACGACCAGGCCGGCGAAGCCGCCTGATCGTTTCAACCCCAAGCCCTGAGCAGTTTCGCTCAGGGCTTTTTTGTGAACCCAAGGATCGAAACGCTGCCATGACCGACTCGACCAACAAGACCGAAAATGGCCCGTATCGTCGCGTCATACTCAAGCTATCCGGCGAGAGCTTTGCTCCACCCGGGGAGCGCGGCATTAGCATGCAAGAGATCGTGCATATTGCCTCGCAAACCTATCGGGCGAAACAGCAGGGCGTCGAGATGGCGATTGTCATCGGCGGCGGCAATATCTTGCGAGGAGCTCAGTTCACCGCGGGAAATTCCAGCATTCAAGAGGCCACCGGCCATTACATGGGCATGTTGGCCACCGTGATCAACGGACTGGCGCTGCAAGACGCCCTGGAGTCGCTCGGCTGCGAGACACGGCTGATGAGTGCCGTGAAAATGGACGGCGTCGCCGAGCCCTTCATCCGCCGTCGTGCCCGACGACACTTGGAAAAAGGCCGCACCGTGATTATCGCCGGCGGCACGGGCGCGCCGTTCGTGACGACCGACACGGCTGCCGCCCAGAAGGCATTGGAGCTGGAAGCCGACATCCTCATGAAGGCCACCCGTGTGCAGGGGGTCTACAGCGAGGATCCCGAGAAGAATCCGCACGCCGTTCTGTACCGCGATCTGACGTTCCAGGAGGTTCGCGACCAGAACCTGCGAGTGATGGACCCCACGGCAATCGCCCATTGCATGGAACACAATCTGCCGATCCTGGTGTTCAACTACCGCGAAGACGGCAACATCGAGCGCGCCGTCCGCGGCGAAAAAATCGGCACCTCCGTCGGCAGCCGTAAGGCGGCGGGGTGAGGATTAACCACTTAGACCCCCAACGAAGCTTTAATCTATCCAGTAGATTCCGCCGATCCTGTTATCCTGTCCCTACTTGTCTTCCCCATTCGCCAATCAATTAGGCAATAGCATGAGCGTAGACGACATTCTGCTCGACACTGAAGAACGCATGGAAAAGGCGATTTCCAAGCTCAAGAACGACCTCACAGGCATCCGCACCGGTCGAGCCGCGCCGGGGTTGGTCGACACCTTGCGGGTGGACGTCTACGGCTCGCCGACGCCTATCAAGCAAATCGCCTCGGTCAGCGCGCCCGAGCCGACCCAGTTGGTGATTCGCCCCTTCGATCCGTCGACGATCAAAGACATCGAAAAGGGCATCATCGCCAGCGATCTGGGCCTGGCGCCGCAAAGCGACGGTAAAGTGATTCGACTGAACATCCCGGCCCTATCGACCGAGGTGCGTCGCTCGATGGTCGCTCGTACGAAAGACTTGGCCGAGGAATCAAAAGTCGCTATCCGCAACGTCCGCCGCGACGGCAACAAGCACGCCGACCAGGGCGAAAAGGACAAGACGCTCACCGAAGACGACCGCGACGATCTCAAGAAAGAGATCCAAGAATTCACCAAGAAGTACGAAGACCAGGCCAACAAGCTGGCCAAGGCCAAAGAAGCCGAGGTGATGGACGACTGAGAGGATTTCAGATTGCAGATTGAAGAGCACTACTTCAAGAGCGAGCCGTGGCGTTCCCGCCCACGGCAGAAGATGCTAGCACTCTCCATAAACCAAAGAGCTAGCACCGGGCAAACGGCCGTTTCGACAGCAAGCTTCTCTTGTCGCGTTTTGCGGCCACGGCGTATACTACCCACCTAACCCCCGTCTTCTCACGTGCCGCCCCCGCCGCGCGTGGACCCAATTCTGAACACTCGGTTTATGGAGAAACCGCCATGTCTCGCAAGGATGCAGGCTCTCGTTCGCGCAATGCGCGCTTTACTCACTGGCTTCACAAGACTCACATCGGTTGGATCGTCGCGGCAGCGGTGGTGCTGGCCGTGGTGTTGCATTTCCGCAGTGTGGAAGGCCCGCGGTCCGCTGAGGCGGCGAAACCGCAAGCGGGTGAGGGGCAGCTTCCCAAGGTCGAGCGTCCTGAGCACGACGTGATGGCGCTGGTCAATGGAGTGGACATCAGCCGGCAGACGCTCACGAACTCTTGTCTCCAGTTGCATGGCGAGAAGGTGTTGGAGAGCCTGGTCAACAAACGGCTGATCCTCAACCATTGCGAAAAGCGTGGCATTGCGATCACTTCGGCCGACATCAACGCCGAAATCGATCGGATGGCCAAGCGATTCAAGCTGGGACGCCAGCAGTGGTTTGAATTGCTCGAGCAAGAACGGGACGTCTCACCACAGGAATACGCTCGCGACATTGTCTGGCCCACCCTGGCGTTGAGGCGGCTGGCCGCCTCCGACCTGGAGGTCTCGCCCGCTGAAGTGCAGAAAGCGTTTGAGCATCAATATGGCGAGATGATCCACGCGCGATTGATCGCGGTGGGCAGCCAGGAGCTGGCTCAGAAACTGCACGCACAGTTGACCGCCGACCCCGACAAATTCGCCCGACTTGCGATCGAACACTCGATCGACATCAACAGCGCCAGCGTGGGTGGCCTCATTCAGCCGATTCGCCATCACGTAGGCGACGCGACCATCGAACGCGAAGCCTTTGGCCTGCAGAGGGGTCAGATCTCCTCGGTTCTGAGGGTGGCTGGTCAGTTTGTCATTCTCAAGTGCGAAAACCGCATCCCACCTCGTAGCGTCAACCCCGCGGAAGCTGAGCCGCAGATCGTCGAGAAGATCAAAGACGAGAAGCTCCGCGAAGTTGCCAACACCCTGTTCGCACAGTTGCAAAGCACCGCGACAATTCAGAACGTATACAACAACCCCCAATTGCGGGAAACCATGCCGGGCGTTGTGGCCACGGTCAACGGCGACCGCATCACCATGAAAGAACTCGGCAGCGAGTGCCTGCTGCGCCACGGCGAAGATGTGCTGGAGAACGAAATCTCGCATCTGCTGTTGCAACAATCGCTCAAAGAGGCCGGGCTTTCGGTTACCGATCCCGACCTGGACGCCGAGGTCCGCCACGCGGCCGAGTTGGCGGGCATGGTCGACGACAAGGGCCAGGTCGATCTCAACGGGTGGTTTGCCACCGTCGCCGAGCAGCAGGGCATCAGCAAGTCGCAGTACTTGAAAACCGCCGTATGGCCCTCGGCCGCGCTGAAGAAGCTCACCCTCCAAGAGGTGCAAGTAACCGAAGAAGACTTGAACAAAGCCTTTGCGGCCAACTACGGCGAGCGGGTCCGCTGTCGGGCAATCGTGCTGGGCACGATGCGTCGGGCTCAGGAAGTTTGGGACAAGGCGCGGCGGAACCCGTCGGTCGAGTTCTTCAGCGACCTGGCCGAAGAGTATTCGATCGAGCCGACGAGCAAAGCGCTCCGCGGCGAGGTGCCCCCAATCCAGCGCTTCGGCGGCCAACCACAACTGGAGCAAGCCGCCTTCGGCCTGGAGCCGGGACAGCTTTCTGGCATCGTGCAACTGGGCGACAAGTTTGTGGTCCTCCGCTGCGAAGGCCGCACCGAGCGGATCGACGTCGACCAGGCCGAGGTTCACGAAATCCTCCAACGCGACATCTACGAAAAGAAGCTGCGGATGGCGATGAGCGAGAAGTTCGCCTCGATTCGCGAGCACTCGCGCGTCGACAACTATCTGGCCGGCACCTCCCAGGCCCCCGCGGGCCAGGTGGAAGTTCGCCAGGACTCGGCCGTCAAGCCAACGGCGGGGCGACGCTGAGAAGCTCGGCAAGGTCTGCAAAGTGTCATTCCTAGGTCTGCAGGTGTGTCATTCCGAGGTCCGCCGAGGAATCTACGTTGCCATACGAGTTGGCGGGGCGGACCAGATTCCTCGGCAGACCTCGGAATGACAGTGGACCGGGCCATCTTCCCGAGCCCTTTGCATTGGGCGGCGAACCGGCAGCGGGTATACTTGTGTCTTGCAAACGCACTCCCAGCCCGCCGAGATAGAGCATGTCCGCAGATTCCGCTTCGCCCGATGAGCCGTTCCAGGTGCAGGTCGCCCGCCGCGTGACCCGGCTGCCGCCCTACCTGTTCGGACGCATCAACGCGATGCTCTACAACAAACGGCGCGCCGGCGACGACGTGATCGACCTCGGCATGGGCAATCCCTCAGACGCGCCCGAGGGCCAAGTCATCGAAAAACTCGCCGAGGCGGCGAGCGATCCTCGCAACCACGGCTACAGCAAGTCGAACGGCATCGCCAATCTGCGCCGCGAAGTGGCCGCCAAGTATCACAAGTCCTATGGTGTGCGGCTCGATCCCGAGAGCGAGGTCATCGTCTGCCTCGGCTCGAAAGAGGGCTTCAGCCACATGTGCCTGGCGATGATGGGTTCGGGCGATACGGCCATCGTGCCGGCCCCTTACTTTCCGATCCACGTCTACTCGGTGGCGCTGGCTTCGGGCAACGTCATTGCCCTGGAAGTGGCCGACAGCGAAAAATTTCTCTCCGACGTCGCCTACACGTGCGAAACGCTTTATCCTCGGCCGAAGCTACTGATTCTCAACTACCCTCACAATCCGTCGAGCGTGGTCGTGGAACAGCCGTTTTTCGACGAGGTAGTAAAACTGGCCAAGAAGTACGGTTTCATGGTGATCAGCGATTTTGCCTATGCCGACGTGGCGTTCGACGGCTACCGGCCGCCCAGCTTTCTGGCGTCGCCCGGCGCAGCGGAAGTGGGCGTCGAGTTCACCACGATGAGCAAGGGTTACAACATGGCCGGCTGGCGGGTCGGCTATTGCTCGGGCAACGCCGAGATGATTGCGGCACTGGCCACGATCAAGGGCTACTACGATTACGGCATGTTCCAGGCAATTCAAATCGCCGCGATCGTCGCCCTGCGACACACCGACGCGGCGGTAGAGCTACAGTCGAAAATCTACCAGCGCCGCCGCGATGCGGCTTGCGACGCCCTGACCCGGATCGGCTGGGAAGTTGACCCACCCAAGGCAGGCATGTTCCTCTGGCAGAAGATTCCCGAGCTGTGGCAATCGCGGATGAGCACGATGGACTTCGCCATGATGTTGCTGGAAAATGGAAACGTCGCGGTAAGCCCCGGCAGCGGTTTTGGCCCGGCCGGCGAGGGTTTCCTGCGGATGTCGCTGGTCGAAAACGAGCAACGTTTGCAGCAGGCCGTGCGGCAGATCAAGCGTTGTCTCACCGAGGCCGAGGCCGATTTCTCCGGCCCTGCCTCGACTGCCCAAAACGCCGCCGTCTGAGGCAAGTGCGCTCTGTTCAGCCTCCCAAGCTCACTCGTTTCCCCAGAAAAACCGCTTGACACGCCTACTGACTAGTGTTATATAACTGTAGTCACTTGGCTTTTTGTAGGGGTTCGGCACATGATTCTGCGAATTGAAAAAGGCTCGGCCGTGCCGATCTCGTCGCAGATTTTTCAGCAGATCGCGATGCTGTGTGCCTCGGGCCGGCTGAAGCCGGGCGAGCGGTTGCCCTCGGTCCGCGAGCTGGCTCGGGAGCTGGCCGTCAATCAGAACACGATTCTGCGGGTGTACGAACGATTGGTCCGCGACGAGCTGCTGGAGATGCGGCACGGCCAAGGCACTTTTGTTGCTGCCCATGCCGACACCACCGGCCTGGCCGCACATCGGACGCGACTCATAGAGGAACTGCGCCAATGGGCCAGTCAGGGCTTGGCGTTGGGGCTCGAGGCCGAGGGGCTCCACGAACTCATGGACGAAGCGCTGCGACAGCTTCAATCGTCTGCGACCACTGAGAAGACCAAGAAGGAGGTATCGTAATGGGCGTGCCCGCCATCGAACTTCAAGCCGTCGACAAGTCGTTCCGTAAGAACCGCGTGTTGCGAGGTACAACCTTCCAGGTGGAGGCCGGCTGCACGTTCGCGTTCTTGGGCCGCAACGGTGCGGGCAAGACGGCCGCCATCCGGATGTTGATGGGGCTACTGAGCTGCGACGACGGCGTGATTCGCGTATTGGGACTCGATCCACAGGTCGACCCGATCGGCGTGCGCTCCCGCGTTGGCTATCTGGCCGAGGACCAGACGATGTATGGCTGGATGCGCTGCGAAGAGATATTGCGATTCATGGCGCCGTTCTACGCCACCTGGGACCATCAACTGGCCCTGCGATACGCCCGCGATTTCGAGGTGCCGCTGCAGGAAAAAATAAAACACCTTTCCAAGGGGCAAAACGTGCGACTCGGTCTGGTGCTGGCGTTGGCCCATCGGCCGGAGCTGGTGATCTTGGACGATCCCGCGTTGGGGCTCGACTCGATCATGCGCAAGCAATTCAATCGCGATCTGATTACGCATCTGCAAGGCGAGGGGCGCACCGTATTTTACAGTTTTCACCTACTCTACGAAGTAGAACCGGTGGCCGACGAGGTGGCGATTCTCGACCAGGGGCGAATCGTGCGGCAGAGCGAGACCGAGGCGTTGCGGAGCGACGTGAAGCAGATTGTGCTGAGTCGCGAGGCGGCCGTCGCGGTGGGCGAAACCGCAAGCGTCTTGCAGCGTCGGGAGGAGGGTCGGGAGTTGGCGCTGGTAGTCGACAAGGCCCAAGTCGTGATCGACCACCTGCGGCGCGAAGGCGTCGAGCATCGCGTGGTGGATCTCAACCTCGACGAAATTTTCGAGGCCTACGTGACCGGAACCAACGAAGCTGAACCTCCCGAGGTAGCTGCGACGCAACGCATCGCCGGGGAAGCGTAGAAGAAAGAACCTCCATGCAATCAATCTGGCTGAGTCTGCTGTGGAAAGAGTGGTGCGAGCACCGGTGGAAGCTGGCTGCGCTGTCGTCCTCGATGCTGGTTGTAATGCTGTTGGTATTCTTCAAGTTCAGAACGAGTGTCCCCGATGTTGTCACATTCGTGACTGCCAGCCTCATGACATACGCCCTGTTGGCAACGTTCTTTGTAGCCATGAGCGTGGCTGGTGGGGAGAGTTCTCGCAAGACAATGCCCTTCCTGCAGTCGCTGCCTGTGCCGATGTGGCAGCCAGCCGCGGCAAAGCTTTTTGTGGCAGGCGTGACGCTTGTTGTGCCAATTATCCTAACGATGACGGTAGTCTATTCGACTCTACAATTGGTGGAATTCAGCACCCGGGAAGTCCAGAATTCGATCAATTGGAACCTGCGAACCGGACCGCGGGTTTGGCGCATCCACGATTGGTATGTGGCTCGAACGGTTGGCCCCGTGCTGGGATCACTCAGCTTGCTGCTGTGGCTAGCCGCGGCAGGCGTGAATCGTTCCGATGAAATCCGTGCCGGGGCCGTGGGATTCTTATCGATCACTGCGATCTGGATTAGTTTTGCCTATCTGTTTCACGTCGCCGACAAGCAAGACTTGCCCAATCTAGAGGCCGGCCTGCTGGTGGCCATGCCTGCCGGTCCCGGCGTCCCTGGCGTCTTCCCGTTGAGGGGCGACACCCCGTTGCGCTACTTTGTAAGCTGGGGCATAGTATACGCGCCCTATCTGTTAACCGCTCTCGTCGGACACGCCGCCGTGGGCGCCTGGTACCTGGGCCGCTTCGGCCGCGTGAAGCACAAGCCCAAGCGCGGGGGCATAGGACAGTCGCTCGTCATGCCGGGCTACGCGCTAGGACAACCCATGCGGTCGCAACTGACCGCGATTGCCTGGAAACAGATGCGCGAGACGGGTCCACTGGCCGCGTTCGCCTTGGCGGCCATCTTAGGGATCACTGCGATCGTGCTCATGGCGGATGAGACCGGAAGGGTCGATTTTAGTGAGATCTTCACGCAAGTTGGCGCCTGCATGTCGTTCTTCGTATTCCTTGTCGCGGGGATCGGTCTCTATCTGGACGACATCAAACCCGAGCTGAACAGTTTCTGGCGCTCGCGCCCCACGAACCTACCGCTGTGGTTTGGCATCAAATACGCGACAGCGTTTCTGGTGCTGCTGACCGTGCTGGGAATCCCGCTGATCTTGGGAACGCTAATCTACTCGAATCAGTTGCCAGGCCGGTTCTCGGAAGGAATGCTTGCGAACCTACTCTGGATCGGCTGGTTCTTCATCGAAGCTTTTACGTTGGCAATGACTTTGCAGTGCCTGTTGCGACAGCCCCTGTATGCCGCGATTCTGACCTGTGTGACGCTCATGTTCGGAAACTTTGCCTACTCCTATGTTTGCTACGAGACTATCGGTCATCCGCCTTGGAGCCTGAATGCGGCAGTAATGATCCTCGCCTTGGTCGCAACCGTCGCCCTGGCTTGGCAGACGGTCAAACACGACTGGGGCTGGAAGCACTAGAAATCCCCCTCCTCCAGCCGCGTTGCCACGCAACGCACGGCGCAGCCCCTACAGCTTCGCCCCGCCACCCGCTATACTGCCCTGAGTCGCGGCGCATAAAAAACGAGGGTCCTCGCTCGCCGGAACAAGGACCCTCAAATTTTAGGCTGACCAGCTGCGAGGGGGGGTGCAGCTGGAGACCCACAGCCTATAAGGCGCTATCGTCCCCCCTGGTATCAGGGCTTAACTACCAACCACCTACACCGCCCAGCTCGGCCGCAATCCAGACCCTACAGGCGTCAGAGATGGAACAAACCGCAAAACTGGCACTCGAAGATGGCTCGGTCTTCACCGGCACGTCGATCGGCGCGCCGGGCGAAGTCGATGGCGAGGTCTGCTTCAACACCTCGATGACCGGCTATCAGGAGATTCTTACCGACCCCAGCTATCGCGGGCAGATCGTCACGATGACCTATCCGCAGATTGGCAACTACGGCGTGAATGCCGAGGACCTTGAAAGCAGCCGGCCGCATTTGGCGGGGTTCATCGTACGAGAGCACAGCCGGGTGCCTAGCAACTTCCGCTCGGAAACGTCGCTAGGCGAGTTTCTCCAAGAGTGGGGCGTGGTGGCGATCGAATCGATCGACACCCGAGCCCTCGTGCGACGGATCCGCTCCGCCGGCGCCCTGCGGGGCGTGCTGTCGACCCTCGACCTGGACGACGCCAGCCTGGTGGCCAAAGCCAAGGCAAGCCCCGGCCTGGTCGGCCGCGATCTGGTGCGGGAAGTGATCCCCGACCAGTCATGCGAATGGCAAGAATCAGTCAGCGAATGGACCCACCTGAACACGGAACCTGCCAATCCCCAATCCCAAATCCCAAATCCCAAATCCGAACGTCCTCACGTCGTCGCGCTGGATTTCGGGATGAAGTGGAACATCCCCCGGCATCTTTACGACTGCGGCTGTCAGGTAACCGTGCTGCCGGGCACCGCCACGGCCGAGGACGTGCTCGCCCAGGAGCCCGACGGTGTGTTTCTCTCCAACGGCCCCGGCGATCCCGAACCGCTGGATTATGCCGTCGCCACGATCCGCGGCCTACTGGGCAAGAAGCCGATTTTCGGCATCTGCCTGGGCCACCAGTTGCTTTCGCTGGCCTGCGGGGCGAAGACGTTCAAGATGAAATTCGGCCATCGGGGCGCCAACCAACCCGTGCAGCGGCTCGACACGGGCGCGGTAGAAATCACTTCGCAGAACCATGGCTTTGCCGTCGACGAAGAGTCGCTGCCCGACTCGCTGGAAGTGACGCATCGCAGTTTGAACGACCAGACGGTCGAAGGCGTCCGCCACCGAGAGCTACCCGCCTTCAGCGTGCAGTATCACCCCGAGGCCTCCGCCGGCCCGCACGACAGCCACTATCTGTTTCAAGAGTTTCTGCAGGCGATCGAGAAGGTAGGTTGCTGAGACCTCAGCGGGCGGCGATCTTATCGATCTCCACCGGGTCGGTAATCACGAACACGCGCACCTCGGCGTCGTTCCAGGAACCGAAGCCTCTGATAGGCTCTTGGATGGCTATCTTCTGAAGCGGCCCGATCCGACGTTTGACGACGCTCGCGGCACTGGCCGTGGGCCCCAGTCCATCCTCGGGGCTCCCGGCGTCGACCATTTGCAGGATGACCATCACGTGTACTTCTTCGTCGCTAGGATTCCAGAGTTCGCAGCTAACGAGATGATAGTCTCCCTTCGGTTCGACAGTAACACCGCGCACCTGCGGGTTGTTCCCATTACGAAAGTCGATCAACGTCAGCCAGCCGATGAGCAGTAGCGCGACGATCGAATATCGATAGTAACGTCTTGAGAACATGGGGCGACTCGTAGTTAAACAGAGGTCAACAGCAAGATGATTTCCAGCGCGGCGACGGATCGAGCGGGAGATCGGACTCCGTTCTGCTGAACTCGCTGCGAGGCCTCCACGGCGAAGCGCAGATAATGTTCTCGCGACTCCTCGACCAACTCCTGATCAATCTCGACAATGGCCCGAGGCCAGAGCGTCTTCGCCTTGTCGAGCGACTCGTCGCTTCCCTGGAGAGCCGAGAAAATGGCGTCGTCCAGGTCTTCCAACAGCTCCCGCAGCTCGTCCGTCTCGGGATGCAAGAGATATGAGGGGAGCTCGTCGGCCGGCACGGTCTCCGCAGCACCGGCCCCCTTGCCGCGAGAGTGGGCAGCGTGGGATCGCTGATTCGGTTTGCTCATGATTCGCTCGACGAGTCGTTTTCCTTGTGTTTACGCAACTTGGCGGCCAGGCGAGACTTGGCCCGGCGGCGCAGCTCGGCAGTGCGCGAAATGGCCTCACCGTTAGATTCTGCCTGGTGACCACCATCGCTCGATTCACCTTCGTCCTCGGTCGCTTCGCGAGCGTCACGAATTCGATTTTCCAAGAGCGAGGACTGCTTTTCCATCAGGCGTCTCATGTCGCGGAACTCACCTTGCCACTGACGCTGTTCCTCGGTGGAACGTTCCCGTTCCGTCTCCAGCATTTGATCCAAGTCCAACGTCCGCTTGTGAGCATCCTGCAGTTCCTTTTCCATTTGCACCACACTCAACTCCAGGTGCTCCAGTTCCTGCAACTGCTCGGCGTTCTCCTGTTCGACCTGCTGCATTTCGTCGCGGGATTCGGTCAATTCGCGTTGCCAGTGGGCGATCTGCTGCTCGGCGTCGCCGCTGACCGTCTGCGATTCGTTCCGAGTGACGGCGTCTTCGCGCAGATCGAGCTCGGTTTGCTTGCGTGCCAGCTCCGATTGCCACTCGGTTAGCTCGCTGTGCAGCTTCTCCAACGCGGAGAAAGAGTCGTGGACCCATCCTTCAAGTTGGGAATGTTCCCCGTGCAAGGACTCCACAGGTTCTAGTGTCGCTTGCAAGGAATCGACGGCTTCGACAGTGGCGGTAGACATAGCACGTGTCCTGTGACTGGCGGACAAGAGTGCGTCGTACGCGACACACTCGCCCAATTCGTGTGAACAACAGTAACGAAAGGCGTGAAACGGTACGTGAATCAGGCCCGAGGCAGGAAGGCAGACAAACCGTGGATAGGAAAAGTTTGGCGAAAAGGGGGGCGGACCGCTTGGTCACTGAAAAGATAGCTTACAAATCTGCCCCGGGCGGAGCAGAACCCGTGGATTGGGCGTTTTCGGGGACTCTAGCCGAAGAAATTCGAATCCGCTCTACTGGACGTTGCTTTTTCGCAACCGACGACCCGACTATCCCAGACAACAAGACCTTCATGGCTTCGCGAAAGAAAAAACGCTCGAAGAAGAACCTAACCAATCGCTCCCCCGCGGCACCGGTTGAAAACCGCACCGGCGAAGTGGTGACCGTGGGCTGGACGGTGACGCTGACCACGCTGTTCTTCTGTAACCTGGCGGCGATCGGGGCCCACTTCTACGTCGCCAGCCACCCGGAGGCCCAGCGAATGGCCATGCTCCGCGAGTTGCTGCTATTCGCCGGCGCGTTGACGGGCCTGCTCTCACTGGCGTTGTTGCCGCTGATGAGACGGTTTCGCCAGTCGCCTCCACCGCGCGGGTTGGTCGCCTTTGGAGTGTGCATCGCCTTGGCGCCGATCCTGGCCGTGGCCCTACGGGTTATTCGCTGAAGCGGGTTCGAAACGGCCTAGGCAGATCACTCCGATTCGGGAAACAGACCAGGAAGGTCCCGACTTGCATCCAGTATCCGATGGACGAGAAGACCATCATCATTCGGCTGATAGACAATCATCCATCGCTTGAACTTGAAATAGAGCCAGCCATCCGGCAGCGCAGGGTGTCGATGTCCTGGCACTGCTCTGCTGAGATGATCTTCGGCTGCATCGCGAATCGCATAGTAGATTCGCTCGCCAGTCACCGGTCTTCGATCCTGGACGGCGATGTAGTAGAGAATATCTTCTAGCTCTGACTTCGCCAAAGGAGTCCACTTTACGGATGTCACCTATTCGACTATCCCTTCCTTGGCAAGTCTCTCACGAAGATGGCGCAGCACAACCTCGTCGTCCAAAGCAGTGGCTTCGCCGCGCCGGGCTTGCTCCGCGGACGTGGCATTGCGTTCCCGCCATTGCCGTAGCTGATCTTGGTAGTCGCGAAACTCCTGAACGCTTCGCTCAGGCGAGAGACTTTGCACGCCCTGCTTGCGAATGTGAACTAGAAAGTCGCAGAACTCTTCAAACTCGCTGGACTGAACATCGCTTGCCATTTTTCCCCATCCTCAAAGGTCCATGAACCTATTACTGATTCTAACACACTCCACCTGGTAGAAAAGCGAGAATTCTTCGTGCTTCGCACACTGCACTCAAAACTCCGCGTTGCCCGGTGTGCGGGGGAAGGGGATCACGTCGCGGATGTTGGCCATGCTGGTGACGAACTGCACCATCCGCTCCAGGCCCAAGCCGAAGCCCGAATGGGGCACCGTGCCGAAGCGTCGCAGATCGAGGTACCACCAGTAGTCGTCCGGGTTGAGCCCCTGCTCTTGCATCCGCGACTGCAGCACGTCGAGCCGTTCTTCCCGCTGGCTGCCGCCGATAATCTCGCCGACGCCGGGCAGTAGCACGTCCATCGCGGCGACCGTCTTCCCGCCGTCGTTCACGCGCATGTAGAACGGTTTGATCGAGGCCGGGTAGTCGTACACGATCACCGGACTTTTGAACTCTTTTTCGGCAAGATACCGCTCGTGCTCGGCTTGCAGGTTGGTTCCCCACTCGACGGAATACTCAAACTTCTCGCCGGACTTTTCCAACAGCGCGACTGCTTCGGTGTACGTAATCCGAGCAAACGGTTTCTTGCCGATCATGCGGTTGAGCCGATCGAGTAGCCCGTCGTCGATGCGATCGTTGAAGAACTGCAGATCCTCTTCGCACGAGTCGAGAATCGTCCCGCAGAGATAGCGAAGGAAACCTTCCGCCAGATCCATGTTGGCTTCGAGATCGAAAAAGGCCATTTCCGGTTCGATCATCCAGAACTCGGCCAGGTGGCGGGCCGTGTTGGAGTTCTCGGCTCGAAACGTCGGGCCGAACGCGTAAACCTTGCCCAAAGCCGTGGCGTAGATCTCCCCCTCCAACTGGCCGGAGACCGTGAGATACGAAGGCCGATCGAAGAAGTCTTGAGCGAAATCGACGGTCCCTTCCCCCGTGCGCGGTACGTTGGCCAGGTCGAGCGAGGTGACGCGGAACATCTCGCCGGCGCCTTCGCAATCGCTGGCGGTGATGATCGGCGTGTGGATGTACAGAAAGCCGTCTTCCTGAAAGAAATCGTGGATCGCGCGGCAGATGCGATTGCGTACTCTCATCACCGCGCCGAAGCTGTTGGTCCGCGGTCGCAGATGGGCCCATTCGCGCAGTTTTTCGAAAGAGTGTCGCTTCTTCTGCAGCGGATACTCCTCGGGGTCGGCCCAGCCGTGGACGATCACCTCCGCGGCCTGCACTTCGGTGGTCTGGCCCTTGCCCTGGGAGGGCTTGATTTCGCCGTGGATCGTTACGCTGCAACCGGCCGAGAGCCGTTTTACTTCTGCCTCGTAGTTGGGCAGATCGCCGTCGACGACGACCTGAATATTGGCCAGACAGCTGCCGTCGTTCAGCTCCAAAAAGCTAAAACCTCCCTTGCTGTCGCGACGGGTCCGGACCCAGCCCTGCAGAGTCGCCTGTCGGCCGACGGCGTCGGGGTTGCGAGCATCGAGTACCGAGATCTTTTCCATGGCTACGTCCTTGGGCCTGGGGGTGCTTGCGAAACGGCAAGCCATTTCTTGCGTTCTGTGAAGGGTTACAAACCTTGGGAAGCGAGCCAGCGTTCCGCATCGAGGGCCGCCATGCAGCCCGTGCCCGCGGCAGTGATCGCTTGTTTGTAGTGATCGTCGGCCACGTCGCCCGCGGCGAACACGCCCTCGACGCTCGTGTTCGTGCGAAACGGCACGGTCCACTTGAGAAACTTCTTGTCGGTCATTTCCAACTTGCCTTCCAGGAAGGCCGTGTTGGGCGTGTGGCCGATCGCCATGAACGCGCCGGTCGCTTCCTGCTCGCGGATGCTGTCGTCGAGGGTCGACTTGAGCCGCACGCCAGTCACGCCGTCGGCGTCGTTGCCGAGGATCTCGTCGACGGTGCTGTTCCACAGGATCTCGATCTTGGGATGGTCTTTGGCCCGCTGGGCCATGATTTTGGAGGCGCGCAGCTCGTCGCGGCGATGGACGAGATAGACCATGCTGGCGAATTTGGCGAGGTAGTCGGATTCCTCGACCGCCGAGTCGCCGCCGCCGACCACGACCAGCGGCTTGTCGCGAAACCTGGGCAAAGCTCCGTCGCAGACGGCACAGGCGCTGACGCCATTGTTCTTGAAACGCTCTTCCGACTCCAGGCCGAGATAGTTGGCCCGGGCGCCGGTGGAGATGATGACGCTGTGGGCTTCGATCTCTTGGCCGCCCAACGAGCGGAGCTTGAACGGACGGTTGTCGAAATCGACCTCGGTGATATCGTCGGTAATGATCTTCGTGCCGAAGTTCAGCGCCTGCTGCCGCATCAAGTGCATCAACTCCGGCCCCGAGCAGCCTTCCTTCTGATGCATGTCCACGAGCCACTGGTGCTCCTCGGGCAGCGAGGATTTCAAAAAGCCGCTCAAGTCGCCCGCCGGAAAACCGGGGTAGTTTTCCACCTCGGTCGTCAGCGCCAACTGGCCCAGAGGGAGCGTGCCCTGCAGGCGGTTGTCTTCGGTGACTGCCCCCTCGAACACGACGGGGTTCAGGTTGGCCCGCGAGGCGTAGATGGCGGCCGTCCAGCCGGCGGGTCCGCTTCCAACGATGACAACATTCTCGGCCACGGCAACAATTCCTTTCAACGAGGTGATTCGTCCTGAAGTAAGAGGTGCATTCCGGCGGCGAGCCGGCAGAGCCGCGATTATAGCGTTAGCGGTTCACGGAAACCAAGGCCTGACGTTTTGCTAAGAACAGGCTTGGGGGTGGCCGGGGCAAAGCGCTAGCGTGCCCCGGTGCGCCGCGTTACCGGGGCACGCCCTTCGGGACTTAGCCCCGGCCACCCAGGATCGCCCCAGGCGAATACAGCTCACGTTTCCTGTGGGGGGCATCGCTGATATCATGGGCGTTTGCCGCCTTTCCCTCACCACATCGCGCTTCGCCCATGTTCACCCTGCTCGTAGCCCTAGGATCGTTCGCCGGGTTTATCGTCGCCTACCATACCTATGGGCGGTGGCTGGCAAAGAAGATCTTTTCCCTCGATCCGCAGGCAGAAGTACCCAGCCAGCAGTTGCGAGACGACGTCGACTTTGTGCCCACCCGTAAGGAAGTGATCTTTGGCCACCACTTCACGAGCATCGCCGGCACGGGGCCGATCGTGGGACCGGCGATTGCCGTGTTCTGGGGCTGGCTGCCGGCCCTGTTGTGGGTGGTGCTGGGCTCGATTTTCATCGGGGCTGTACATGATTTTGGGGCGCTGGTCGTGAGCTTGCGCAATCGAGGGCAGACCGTCGGCGAAATCGCCGGTCGGATGATTTCGCCGCGGGCCAAGGTATTGTTCCTGCTCGTCCTGTTTTTCGCCCTGACGGTCGTACTGGCGATTTTCGGATTGGTGATCGCCTCGATCTTCAGCCTGTATCCAGAGTCGGTGCTCAGCGTTTGGCTGGCGATGCCGTTGGCCGTGGCCGTGGGTTTTTGGATGCACCGGGGCGGCGGGTTGCTGTGGTCCTCGGTGATTGCGTTGGCGCTGCTTTACGCCGCGATTTGGATTGGCGTCGAGCATCTGCCGATCGCGATGCCGGTCGATTGGTGCCAGTCGCTGGCGGCGCATTTGGGGCTCGACGCCTCTTGGGGCACGCCGGTCGTCGTGTGGACCGTGCTGCTGTTCATCTATTGTTTTCTGGCTTCGGTGCTGCCCGTGTGGGTGTTGCTGCAGCCGCGCGATTACATCAACAGCCAACAACTGCTGGTGGCGCTGCTCTTGTTGGTGGTCGGCATTGGCGTGGCCGGTTTCACAGGCCAGGCCCAACTGGAAACGAGCGCTCCGGCCATCGTCTCCGCCGCCGAGCGTCCCGCCGACGCCCCGCCGATCTTGCCGTTCTTGTTTATCACGATCGCCTGCGGCGCAGTGAGCGGGTTTCATTGTCTCGTGTCCAGCGGCACGTCGAGCAAGCAGGTCGCCAACGAGTGTGACGCCCAGTACGTCGGCTACGGCTCGATGCTCCTGGAAGGTGCGTTGGCGGTGCTGGTAATTCTCTCCTGCTGTGCCGGCATCGGCATGGGTCTTTCCGAACGACAGAGTACCACGGCCGACGGTGCCAGCGGCTGGGTGCAACCGTACGAATATGTCGAGAGGACCGGCGACGACGGAGCCGCGATTACCGGCCTTGCTGCTTGGCACACTCGCTACGACGTTTCGAACGGTTGGAAAGGTTTCGGTCTAGGCCAAATGGTCGGCTCGTTCGTCGAAGGGGGCGCGAACTTCATCGCGGCGTTGGGTCTGTCACTAAAACTGTCGGTCGGCATCATCGCGGTACTGGTAGCCTGTTTTGCCGCCACCACTCTCGACACGGCCACGCGTTTGCAGCGTTACGTTGTGCAAGAACTGGCCGTCTCGTTTCGCATCAAACCGTTGGGAAACAAATACATGGCTACGCTGCTGGCCGTCTGCTTGGCGATGCTGCTGGCGATGATGCGCGGTCCCGCCACCAACGGCACGGCGCCTCCGCACGGCACGGGAGGGCTATACCTCGGGCCGCTGTTCGGAGCTACCAACCAGTTGCTCGCGGGGCTGGCCCTGATGGTGACGGTCTTTTACCTCTATCGCCGCAACAAACCGGTCTGGTTCGCGGTGGTGCCGATGATCGCGATGATTGTAATGCCCGTTTGGGCCTTGAGCTGGCAAATGTTCAACGACCAGAGTGGCTGGTGGCCGCAGGAAGAGTACTTGCTGGCGTCCATCGGCGGCGCGACGCTGCTGCTGCAGGTCTGGATGGTCGTCGAGGCAATCATCGCCTGGCCCCGGGCCAAGGGCGTGTTAGAAGAACTGCTGCCGCCACTACCCTCGAGTACACACGAAGCAAAGCCTGGGGGTCGCAACCCCCAGGCTTCCTAGTGCTTCTCAATCGAAACGCGCCGTCAGCGCTGGGGCATGAAATCGCCGCATTTCGGGCAGCGAGCAAACCACATCGGCACGTGATGGCCGCACTTGCATTTGACGTTGTGCCGAATCACCGAGGAGCCAAGCAAGCTGCTGCTCGCACTGGCGCCCTCAGCCAAAGAATCGTCGAAGACCGAATCCCCAGAGTCGGCAACCGCTCCGCCGCCATGCTCTTCAGCCGCGGCTCGGCGCGCTGCTTTCTGCAACTGATCCGAGGAGACCGCGTCGGGAACCCGAACCGCAACCTGACCCTTGCAGAACGGACACAGGCCCTTCTTGCCAGCGTATTTGTCTTTAACCTTGAACTCATGCCCGTTCGGACAAATGACCGAAATCCCCATGACCCAACTCCTCACCAAACCGGTAGGTTGATGATCCGTGCGACCGCCGGTGTCGTCTAGCAACGACATCCGCGGCGCTACGCAGGCCTCTCTTCGCTCCCGATGCCCGCCAACTCGGACTGCTGAATCTGAGAACTCCCAGACGAGCCCGCAGGCGGTGGTCTTGCACTCTTCCCGTACCGACAACTCAGTCCGCACCTTCGAGAGGGCACAAACAATCAGTTATTCCAGATGCTCGTCGCGGTGAATGTGCGCTTGTCTATCGATAAGTAGGGATTGCTGGATGCGACAGGGCTGCTTGCCAGACCGCGGCAAAGACCTCCGAGGCCGACCCCATCCCACCCAAGTACCATTGTCGCAGATTGCTGGGTCCTGTCAATTATTCACCCGGGCATGGCTGCAAGCAATATCAAGCATCCCAGCGGGCTGCAAAGCTATGCGGCTTGGGGAAAAGAGCTAGCCGGCGGCAGCCTCTTCCGGCGCTGCCTGGGCCGACCTGACCGATGGCAGTTCAAACTGTTTAGCTTCGATCGCGGAAATCACTTCAATGGCCTTTCGACCCTTGCATTGACCGGGCCTGGCGTGGAACTTGGCACGACCTTCCACGGCAACGACCAACGGCTGGCTGACATCTTTCTCGCTGGCGATGATGTCGCCCACGCGCAGTCCGATCAGGTCGCTGGTGGCGATCTTGGTCTTGGCCAACTCGACGGCCACTTCGACCGGCGCTTCGGCAATGCGGGTAGTCAGATTGCGAATCGACTCGGCGGTGGCCGGGCGCTTGCTGTAGCTGGCCCAGTTGTCCGACGTGAGCTTGTTGCTGATGCGTTCGATCGAATTGAAAGGAATGCACAAGTTAACCATGCCGCGGGTATCGCCCACGATCAACTCGAAGCTGATCAACACCACCACTTCGTTGGCCGGGATAATTTGCACCAGCTGTGGATTGCTTTCCACACGTTCGACCGACAAGTCGAGTTGAACGACGTTCTCCCAGGCATGTTTCATCTCTTTGAGAAACAGATCCGTGATGCGGGCAACTAGACGAAGTTCGATCTCGGTGAGCGGTCGCCGGGCAGGGGGCGACGAGGTGGTATTCCCTCCCAACAGACGATCGATAATCGGAAACAGAATCGACGGATTGATATCGAGAATCAACTGCCCTTCCAACGGGTCGGCGTTCACCAGATTGAAGCAGGTGGGATTCTCCAAGCTGAAGACGAATTCGCTGTAGGTGAGCTGATCGACGCTCGTGAGCTTGGCTTCGACGATCGTGCGCAATAGGGCCGAGAGAGCTGCCCCAAAGTTGCGACCGAAGCCCTCGTGCATCGTCTGCAGGGCCCGCATCTGCTCTTTGCCGACGCGCTCTGGGCGCTTGAAGTCATAGACCGAGATTTTTTCCCGAGGCCGCGCGACAACCTCCGGGGGCGGCGGTGCCGCCGCTTTCTCCTCGACGTCACCGTCCATGGAGCTAAGCAGGTTTTCGACTTCCGCCTGGCTTAATACATCGCCACTCATCTCGCACTCCATCGCGAAAAGGATGATTGTGATTACTGTCTAATTTGTCCAGAACCCTGGACGATGTACTTATAGCTCGTCAGTTCTTCGATGCCGCAGGGGCCGCGGGCGTGGAATTTGTCGGTGCTGATGCCGATCTCCGCGCCTAGCCCAAACTCCCCGCCGTCGTTGAACCGTGTGCTTGCGTTGATCATCACGGCCGCACTGTCGACCCGTGCCGCGAATTGCTGCGACGCACTCAGGTCGTTGGTCACGATCGCGTCGGTATGGCCCGAGCCGTAACGGTTGATGTGCTCGACGGCTTCGTCCAACGAACCGACGATCTTCACCGAAAGAATCGGGCCCAAGTACTCGGCTCGATAGTCGTCTTCCGTCGCCGGCTTCGAGGACTCGACCAATTCGCAGGTCCGCTCGTCACCGCGAAGCTCGACGGAATATTCTTGAAGATCCGCAGCCAGAGCCGGCAAGAACTCTCCAGCCATGTCGGCATGCACCAGCAGCGACTCCGCCGCGTTGCAGACGCCCATCCGTTGGCACTTGGAGTTCGCCACGATCGAACGGGCCATCTCCAAGTCGGCCGCGGCGTCGACATAAACGTGGCAATTGCCGTCGAAATGTTTGATCACGGGCATCTGCGCCTCGGCCGCCACGCGACGAATCAAACCTTCGCCACCGCGGGGAATTGCCACGTCGATCGACTCGGGCATCTTCAGAAAGTGTCCCACCGCGTCGCGGTCGGTTGTTTCCACCAACTGCACGGCATCTACGGGGAAGCCCACCTCCTGGGCCGCTTCGTGCAACAAGGCTACGATTGCCGTGCTGGAATGGATCGCTTCCTTGCCGCCGCGCAGGATGACTGCATTGCCAGCCTTCGCGCAGATGGCCGCCGCGTCGGCCGTCACATTGGGCCGCGACTCGTAGATGAAAAACACGACGCCCAGTGGCACGCGAATCTTATTGATCACGAGCCCATTGGGCCGCACGGTCGAGTCGATCACCTGCCCAATCGGGTCGCGCAGTTGTGCCACTTCCAACAGGGCCGTGGCGATCCCTTCCACGCGCTCGGGCGTCAGCCGCAAGCGGTCGACCTGGGCGTCGGTCAATCCATAGCCGGGGGCCGCTTCGAGGTCGCGCTGGTTGGCCGCTTGCAAGTCGTCAAGGTTATCTCGCATTAGCTGGGCCGCTTGGCAGAGCCAAGCGATTTTCGTCGCATCGCTAATCTGAGCCAGTTGTACCGAAGCCAACTTGGCGCGATCGGCCACCTCGCGACAGTATTGGGCGAGGTCGACCGAGGGTTTTGTTCTTTTGGTGGCAGTGGCCATGGCGGACGGTGGTATTCGATGGGTGAAGTCGACAAGCAGGGGCGCTCGCCCCAATAGAGAGACGCCCGGGCACACTTTTCAACCCTGTAAGTATCCTCCAACAGACGAGTTGCGTCAATGTCGCTCGCTCGTCGCCCCTATTCTGCTAGCTGTATTTCCTCGCCATCAATACCTCCGGTGGCTTCGAATGCCAGTAGCGCTTCGCGGAGCGGGCGTACGTCGTGAACGCGAATTACTTGCACGCCCTGCGCGGCAAGCGACAGGGCAGCCCCCACGGTGGCCGACGTGCGATCCGCCCGTTCGTCGCCCAGTAGCTTTCCCAAAAATCCCTTCCGCGAGTGGCCCACCAAGAGCGGCCGACCCAACTCGTGCAGCTGGCCGCAATGTGCCATCAGCGTGAGATTGTGCTGGTGCGTTTTTCCGAAACCGATGCCCGGGTCGAGGCAAATACGCTCGGCCACGATGCCGGCCCCTGCCAGTGCCTCCAGCCTCGCACCGAGATAGTCGCAGACTTCTCGTGTGACGTCGTCGTAGTGGGGGGTATCCTGCATCGTTTGCGGCGTGCCTTGCATGTGCATGGCGCAGATTCCCGCGGCAGAGTCGGCAGCAAGCTGCAGCATGGCGGGGTCGCCGGTCAGGGCGGTGACGTCGTTGATGATCTCGGCCCCGGCCGCTAAAGCGGCTCTCGCCACGGTGGATTTGCTGGTGTCGATTGAGAGGGGGATCCCCACTCGAGGGGCGAGGGCCTCGAAGACAGGAATGACTCGCTCCATTTCGTCAGAGGTCGAAACGGGGTCGGAATAGGGACGCGTGCTTTCGCCGCCGATGTCCAACAGGTCGGCCCCTTCGTCGACCAGCCGCAAGGCCTGCTCAACCGCGGCTTCGACGCTCAAGAATTTCCCGCCGTCAGAAAAGCTGTCGGGCGTCACGTTGACGATCCCCATCAACAACGGCCGACGACCGAAGTGGAGCACCCGGGTACGCAGCCGCCAACTGGTGGCGCGGCGTGGGAATCGCTGTGACAAGCTAAGAAAACTCATCCTCTGAGCCTAACAGCGCCACAGGAACAGCTCCAGACCCTGAACCCTTACCAAGGTTCTTCCATGGTCGAAACTATCTGCTGGGCCAGGCGTTCGATGGCTTGTTGCTGGGCGGTGGCGACTGACTGGCCGACCTCGGGAATCATCGTCGAAGTCTGACCCATAGCCACGAACGCCGGCGGCAGAGCGATACAAGTCGGCAACCGCAGCGGCTCTCGCCGACGGTTCAACCAGGTGACCTCCGCCACCATACCGATCTCCAAGGCCCGCGGGTCGTCGTTTTGGTTCTCGACCGTGATCCGCTTGGTTTCGCTCACCAGCCGTGCCGAGAGAATGCTGTCGGCGTCGGGATTGCCCACCACCTTGAAAGGCGTCTTGAGCTCGATCTCCTTCACCACCGCTTCGGTCAGACGTTCGCCCAAGTCGCGGCGAAAACTGTTCGACTCGATCATCGGCACGTATACGGTCGAAACGTCGGGGGCGTACAGCGAACGAGCGCCGACCCGATACGAAGCACAACCGACCGCCAGCAGCAAGCCGCACAGCGCGAACGCTTGTAGGCCGGACTCGTTAGCGGCGAATAGTCTGGCCATCGGCTGGGGCTTGGGGTTCGGTGGCAAGAAGCGGCTGGCCCTCAGGAGTGAGCAGCGGCACTTGGGCGATCGACTTTCGCTCGGAGCTCTCGGGGAACCGATCGACCAGCCATCCCATTTTCGATGTTGGATGGTCGGGCTTTCCGCCCAACGCCAGGTAGCGCTCTCGCGACTGGGCCGCCAGGGGTGTCTCGGGATAGTCGCGAATCAGTTGTGCGTAGTAGAATTTCGCGCTG
>CAXMSB010000358.1:0-3052 GCA_964195615.1 uncultured Granulosicoccus sp.
GCCTCCTTTAGTAGCTGTGGGTCGTGGTGGACACCCAGTTTACTCCTTCAGTAGGAGGGGACTACTGGAGGCTGGCTACATGATTTTCAGGGTAACCGAAACCGAGCCTATGCCGAAATTGGTGGTGGGCAATACCGAGCCGGGTGGCAGTAAGTTGAAGTAGTGTAAGGGGTTTTGGAAACCGAGCTTCGGGGTGGGGCCGAGCAGCTAACTGTCTGATTCCATCACCAAAATAGTATTTCGCCACCCACAGGCTGGCTATCAATGAACGCTACAATGGGGCGGGCATCGTGGTCGCCTTCCCTCAGCGGGATGTTCACCTCGATACCAGAGAGCCACTGGAGATCAGAGTGCTGGACCAGGTCGGGGGTAATCTGTCTGGTCTGTCGGGCGAAGGCCCAATTGATGTAATCAAATAGGTCCTAATTGCCACCTGACCTAAGCCGGTAGTGTCCAACGTCTATTCAAAGAGAACTACTGGTTAGCAGATACCGCTAGAACATCGTCCAGGACGGATTTTGCAAGCAGCTGATCCAACGTAAGCGGCAGGTCGAATATGGGGTTTCTGATCAGCCACAGCAGGGGCAACCCAAGCTCACTGAACTCAGTATAGGAGATGTGGGGGTAAAGCCTCTAACCCTTCGTGGCTTATGGGAAGCGCTTAAAGTTGTGCTCCGATTGCCTTCCTCACTCCTCACCGTTGTCGACGCACTGCGGTGGCCCGTGAAGATTTCGTATCGGTGAGCGGCGACGTCGGTCTCAATCTCTATCGTATCCGCACCGACAGTCGACCAGTTTTCATACGCGCGTCCATCCCGAAGCACCGACACAATACTGGTGTCGGGAAGTTGGGTGATCTGAAAGCGAGTTGCCGCGCCGGCGGCACCGGCTGTCGCTACATAGGAGACGAATTCCAGCGTGGCTGTTGAATCGTTGTTGTCAGCGTAACTCAATCCCATTTTTGGATATTCAATATTGGCTACAGTAGGTGCTCGAAACTTTTCGGCATCATACTCGTTGAATGCACGAGAAAGTTCGCCCTCGCCGTCCAATAGTTCGCGCAGCATTAGCAGCGCACTCTCCTGACCTCGCGGATACTCCTCGCCAAACTCGAAAAAGAATCCAAATTCATCCTTCGCAGCGCTACCGGCCGAGCTGAAAAATCTGCCGTTTTCAAAACTCCCCAGCTTGCCCGTCAGCCGGTTCTCGGTGGTCTGGTCGCCGAATTCGCGCGCCAATAGTAAGGCGATAGTGAGCATTCTGGGTAACCGGGCAGAAGCGGTTACGGGCAGGCCCTCGCGATCCCAGCCGACGGAAGCAACGGCGTTGCGGGCAGAGCTTGTCGAAGCCCTGGAGGCGGAGGATCCTCTCGCGATCTACGCCCCCGAAATACCGGCCGACGTCGAGGGGCTCTGGCGCTGGCGCGACGGCGTTTCGATCGCCGTCGGTGCCGTCCGGGGAGGCAAGGTGGGCGAAGACATCGTCGTTCCGCTCGACCGCCTTGGCGAAGCTGTCGACGAGATTGTCGAGATCGGGCGCAGGCACAACATCCAGGCAGTGAGCTGGGGACACGCTGGCGACGGAAACATGCACGCCAACTTTCTGGTCGACCTCTCGAACGCCGAGGAAGTGGCGCGAGCCGAGCGGGCAGCCGAGGACGGCTTTGCTCTCGCCGTGCGTCTCGGTGGGTCGATCTCCGGTGAACACGGGCTCGGCTGGCTGAAGAGAGGGCAGCTTCACCGGCAATGGGCTCCGGCAGCAATGTCGTTACACGCGGGCATCAAGGCGACTTTCGACCCAAAGAACCTCCTCAATCCCGGGAAGAAACGCTAGGCCTTCCGCCTCCGTTCATCGCGCCAACGAAACCCGAACGTTCACCTCACGAACACTTCACGACTCGGCCATACCGTGGGCCGGGTGAGATCTGGACTCGCAGGCGGGCTGGTCGCGATCATGTGTATTGCCTTGGCAGCGGCCGCGCACGGATCGGTGAAGGTCGCGGGAAACGCCAAGTCTCCAACGCTGCGTGTCTCCCACAAGGGAGTCGCCGAGATCGGTTGGACGACTGCAGCCGGCACGCGCCGGCACGCGCTCGTGTATCGCGACGGAACGATTCGGTGGGGTCAACGGATTGCATCCCGCGACGTATCCAGCCCCTTGCGGTCGAGCCGGCTGCCCCTCGCCGTCGCCGTGCGGCAGACACCGGACGGTCGGCTCTGGGCTCTCCAGTCGTGGCGACGACTCCGAGGCGGGCCGATTGAGCTGAGATTCTCCCGCTGGCGCGGAGCCCCGACTCGCCTCACCTTGAACGCCGCATGTTGTAGGTGGAAAGGCGAAAACATTGCCGGCCGGGCGAGCTTCCACGGCAAGCCCGTCCACGGCTTCAGCGCCACTCTTGAGGGCGTGCCCCTCGACAAGTTCGGCCGCAACGTCTACCTCGACACGCGGAGAGGCGGGCAATGGCAGCGCATGTTGGGGATTCTCGCCCGGCGGCCCCACGGTCGCTTCAACCTCTGGATACGTCCCCATTGGCGCGGGACGCGGTACCGGGCCACCATCAGCGGCCCGAACCGCGGATGGACACTTGGCCCCGACGCCCATGCCTGGACCCGCACCTCACGTTCCTAGACGCGTAGCGCCCGTGGCGTGGCCGGCCAGCACCAGGCTCCGATCGAGGCGTGCCAACAGAGCTCGCTCGGCACACAATAGACGGGCAGCCTAAACTCGCCTGCGTGCGCGTTTTGGTGGTCGGATCCGGGGGTAGAGAACACGCCCTGGCCTGGAAGCTCGCCCAGTCCGCCCGGGTCACCGACCTTCACGCGGCGCCCGGCAACCCGGGCATCGCTCAACTGGCGGAGCTCCATTCAGTGTCAGTCGATGACATTTCTGGGATGGTTGAGCTCGCTCGACAACTCGAACCAGACCTAGTCGTCGTCGGACCAGAAGCTCCTCTCGTTGCCGGGCTCAGCGATGCTCTATGTGAGCATGGATTGCGGGTATTCGGGCCGAGCGCAGCCGCGGCAAGAATCGAGGGTTCCAAAGCTTTTGCGCG
>CAXMSB010000359.1:0-1888 GCA_964195615.1 uncultured Granulosicoccus sp.
GCCCCGGATTTCGAGCAGTTCGTGTCACCGCTGGCGCGACGGTTGGAGGGTATCGATTTCAGCGTACTCGAACATCTTGTGACCATCGATCTTGGCGAGGTGCGTTCGAACTGGAAGCTTCTGGTGGAGAACTTCATCGAGCCCTACCATGTTCAGTACGTTCACTCCACCACGACCGAGCAGCCGCTTACCGACCACTACACGATCAACGAATCGGGATGCCTGGGCAGTGCCGTCGATCTCCCGCACTCTAAAGAGCAACCAACGAGAGACGACAGGCTTGCCGTTAGCTCCCGCTACCTGACGCTTTTCCCAAACTTCGTCCTGGGCCGTTATTATCCTCACCAACTCGGCGTGCATCTCAACACCCCGGTAGCGGCAGACCGGACACTGCAGCGCCGTGCCATATACGCTACGAGCCCGAAGACTGTGTCGTCCACAGAAGCCAAAAAGTTGGCAAAGTTATGGCATGACGTACACAAGGAAGATCATGCCATGTGTGAACGCCTGCAAGCGGGCCGGGCCTCGGAGACTGCCGTGGACGGCGGCCTGCTATCTCCCATCTGGGAGGAATCCGTGCTCAGCTTTCAGAAGCTGGTACTGAATGCTTTGCGACATCAACCCCGATATCCGGTCTAGGGGCGAAACTCACCGAGGGCTTTCTCTGACCCGACTCCCCACTGGGAGATGCAGTTGACCACGTCGACGGTGCTCGCCTCGAGGAAAGTGACCCGACCGCGATCGACCACATGCAGGCTGCCCACCGTCAATGCCGGCGCCGATGGCAGGAACACCGTCATGACGCCGTTCTCGTGCTCTTCCATCACCAAACCGAATACCGCCGAGCCAGGGCCGTGCAGTTGCACCATCACCGGGGGGTAGGCGGCCTTATCCTTCGCGAATCCTCTGAGGATGTTACCGATCAGGTCGTAACCAGGAACGCGCTGAAGAATGATGTTCTCCAGCTTTGCGAAGGACCAGGAACCGACTTTCGTGCGCACCATCGCTCCCAATCCATAGCACACAAGCAGCAGCGACAGGAACGCAACCACAACCGCGGCCCCGGCACCGAGGGCCGACTCCAACTCCAGGCTCACGGCAATCTTCTGGAGAACTTCCACTAAGTTCGCGATCAGCACCACAAGAACAGCCACAGGAACGATGACTATCAAGCCGTACACGATGTTGGTTTTGAATCGACTTTTGGACTTCTTCATTGGACCCCTCTCGAGTTCTCGAAAATTCCAACCTTTGCTGACTTTCTGACGGAAGTGCCATTCACCCAGGCGCGGCCTGCATTTTACAAGACAGGAGTGGGATTTTCCGAAATTCATCGAGCAAAGAATCGAGACGCGTACTATTGTTTAGTTGTATTGCAGTGTCCCGTTCAGAGATCAACCGGAGGAGCGAAAAGTGGCTCGAGCAGCGAAGAAATCCAAGGCAAAGGGGCGTAATAAGAAAAAGCCCGCGAAAAAACGCGTCGCGAAGAAGGCGGCAAAGAGAGGCGCCAAGAAGAAGGTAGCCAAACGCAAGGCCAAGAAGAAGGTAGCCAAGCGCAAGGCCAAGAAGAAAGCCGGCAAAGCCAAGGTGAAGAAGAAGGCCGGTAAAGCCAGGGCGAAGAAGAAGGCCAAGAGTGGCCCATCGTCTGCCGATCGGATTAAGAAGCTGGAAGCTCAGGTCAGCAAACTGTCGCGGCAACTGGCCGAGGTTTCCGGAAAGGCCGGACCAGCTGGTGCGCGAGGACCGGCGGGTCCCGCAGGCCCCACGGGTCCCATGGGACCGAGCGGCATGGCTGGACCACCAGGGCCCCGCAGCCCGGAAGGTGGCAGTAGCTCGATGGGTTCGTCGGGCGGATCGGGGCCTCCCCGCTACTGATGATTCCTGCTAT
>CAXMSB010000360.1:0-16960 GCA_964195615.1 uncultured Granulosicoccus sp.
TAATTGCCGGTGAAGTTCTGGCCAGTGGGATAGAGCGTGATGTAAGAAGAGGCGCCTGAGAAAAGGTTCGCTTCCAGTTTCACGCCAGAGGTCGCCGTATCGCCAGCCTGGAAGTGTGGCGCTTCGGGAATACCATCGGCACTGTAGTCGTAGCCAAAATTGCTATAACTGTCGGCACCAGGGCTCTGGTTAGTGCCCCAACCCACTGCGCTGTTCATCTGATCTTGGAAGAGAATCGTCTGCGCGGAGCAGACACTCGAGAAAAAGACAGCAATCATCGTCACGTGGAAAATCAACAGAAAGTTTCTCATCAGCTAGGTACCTCAAGAAATGTTTTGTACTTAACACCTGTCACGGTGACACTTGTTCATCGGCTGGCCTGCTATTCTCGCGGGCAACCAACCTGTTGCAACAACGAACGCGGAATCTGCGGACAGCCTTCACGACTGGTTCATTACTTGGCATCTGCAAGACGAGTCATCCCACAAGAAAAGCAATCTTTCGACACACAACGAAAAGCCAGCGATTAGATTAACAGAAGCTATTCATCATGGGTCGAGCAGGGAATCCGACCCGCGTCTCACAGAGTGGTGATTGTAACACGCCACGCCTTGTGCGCACCTCTGGCGCACAGTTTTTTCTACATTTTCTTCACCCCGGCACGATTTCTCGGCGTTGACCGCTCAGAAGGCAACAGGTGAGTCCGCGGCCAAAGCCCTGACTCTCGCCATTGCGCATGCGTTTCTCGAAATAGCTTTCTTCGGTTGCCGCCTGTGCCGAGATGTAAACCCTTACTTCCACTCGTTATCAACGTCGCGCCGGTTGCCTTCCGGCTCCCTCCTTCTCCGTCTTCTTCGTCGCAGTTTTCATTTTGCAACTTTCTTTTTGGTTGCTTTCTTCTCCATCGCCTCCTTCAATCTTGCCGCCAATGCTGAGGCCTGTTGAACTGCGGGGTGGCAATAGGTGCGGCGGCTGCCGACACAACACGTCTCTGGGCGGCACCCAGCATGGCGAAACGGCACCAGTGGACCGAAAAAATTAGGAGGAAATCTCGATTTCTCCCCGCACGGGTGGGGTCAAGCAAGGCAGGCCAGTGGTTTCTACCCAGCGAAAGGCCTGCTGAGACGAGAGAATTTTGCTGGTCCAAATTCGGCCGGATCACAATCCGCGGGTTCTGCCGATTTTTTCAGATAATTTCGCGGGTCGTTTTACCTGTAACGGCAGGCCCGGAAGAAATCTGCGCGACTAAAAACACTTTCCATGTTGACAAATCGTTTGACATACGGCGCGGCCTGATTAGCGTGGAATATAGAGGACAACTTGGAGAGCGAAGCACGTATCCGCGGTAGGTGCTTCTTCCTCGAGTTGAGCCTTGTCCTACCTAATGAGCTTCATTCGAAGCCCGGAACGGTCTGAAGAATCTTTCACATTTTGGAGTATTTACCGATGAAGAATCTGTCTGTATTTCTGCCTGCAGTGGCCCTGATGGTTGCCCTTTCGGGTAGCGCGATGGCCGATAACGGTGCGATCAACAGCGCCACTTTGAACGCAATGGGCCTGGCTGGCATCGAACTGATGTCGGACGACGCCGCGATGGAAATTCGTGGCCTTGGCTATAAGCGTGGTTCCCTGGCTTTCGGCATTTCGTACGCCACCACTGGCGGACGTCGTGGCCCTAGCGCTGGTACCCTCGATGGTTACCTGGCTCACGGCCAGTTCATGGCCATGGGCGACCACTTCTCGGAAGCCGGAACGAGCAAGACCAAGACCGACAAACTGTTTGTCAAGGGCGTGTTGGTCAAGAAGACGGTTTGGAGCATGACGCGGACTGTTGGAGCCGGCGGCGGTGCCTCCGCTTCCTCGCTCTAAACTCTGAGCATGATAGAGTGATCGCTTCGATCGCTCGACAATATAAGCGTCCTGACGGCCTGGTGCGTCAGGACGCTTTTTCTATTGACTGAGCCCGGCTGCGTTGACGCACCCGCCGTCGCTAAGAAGGTCCGGTCGCACCGATTGCATCAACGGGCCCCTAGCTCACTCTCGCGTCTTGGCCAGAAGTTTCTGCTTCGCTCGGCCTTCAAGCAGCCGAAATTGGTTCGGATTGTGCGGATTATGCCGACGGTGGAAGCACTTAAAACATCTGTGCCTTCTTTATTGACCAGCGAACAAATATCTTTCGCCGATTCACGGTTTCCGATATTGATGACCGGTGGGGCCCAATTAGTTTGAGATGAAGAGGGCAGCGACGGGCGACTCGACTCATCCCGGGAAGTCGAACACCCCGCCAAAGTCTCTCCAACTACTTTTCGGGTTTGCTTGGCAAGCCCACCTTTTCCCACCTCAGTGTATTCTCACCAGGAGTATCGAACGATGATGAAGCTATTTGTAACACTGCCTGCGTTGGCCTTGGTTGTTGCTCTTTCCGGTAGCGCTGTTGCCGACAACGGCATTAGCCAGGCTACTCTTCAAGACATGGGTTTGGCCGGCATCGAGCTGATGTCTGACGCCGACGCGATGGAAATTCGCGGTTTGGGTTTCAATGGTGGTGGCCACATGCCTGAGCCCACGACCAGTGACAAGCCTTGGACGCTGGCGTTTGGCATCTCTTACGCTAAGGTCAAAGACGGTCGCCACTCTCAAGGCAGTGCCGGAACGCTTGACGGCTTCGTGGCCGAAGGCAAGTACATGGCTGCTGGCGAGCACTTCTCGGAAGCTGGTCGCGTGACGATTGAGACGCACGAGCTGCAGGTGAAGGGCCTCCCCGCCACCTTGGAAATCAACACCAAGAGTCTCCGCGTCTTCGCTGGTGGTTTCGCCAGCGGTTCGAGCCTCTAGGGATTGCGTCTCGGGCCTGATGCCTGAGTCGACCGCGATCAAGTCGATCGCAAATAACACAAAAGCGTCCTGTCGCACACGGCGGCAGGACGCTTTTTCTATTGTCATCACAGATCGATAAAATGCCCACGGAAGGCCGAGATGAATTGGCGGGGGAGGCCTCCCGTGGGCGCGTGACGCTTACCAGGTAAAACCGGTTCCCACTGAGAAGCCGATCAGATCGACGATCAGACCAGGGGCCGAGGTGTTGACCGCGACCACTGCGTTGGGCGACTGGGGATTGCCAAAGCCAGCTACTGAGCCCGACGTTGCGAAGCCCGTGGAGGCGTCCCAGTATTGGTACTCAAACGCCGCTCGGAAGAACGACTTGGCCGGCAGACATCGCAAGGCGAAGTCCCATTCAATGCCCAACTGCACCTCGCCGATGAACAGATCGTCGTTGACAGCTACGGCGGCTCCGTCAATCGTTCCAGAATACGCGCCGGTGCCTGTCGCGGTGGCGTCGGATTCCACTCCGTTACGAATGCAGCCCCACAAGATCGACGAGCGAACATTGTAGAACCAGTGTGCGCAAGAGTTGCAGAACAGCGGCTTACGACCGTTGAGCCCGAAAGTGAGTCCCGTGCCGTGGGCCTGTCGATTGGCGCGTCCGTAACCGGTAAGCAGTCCGTCGTCGCTTACCGAACGAGCGTAGATGTTCTCATCGTGTTCGATCATGGCATAGCGAGCTCCGAAAGAGAGCTGGCTCTTGCAGCCATGGCAGCAGAAGTTTCGAGTCAGTTCGAGGTCCGTGTAGTAGGCTTCGAAGATGCTATTTGTGTCAAAGCTCTGTTCGCCGACACCAACGCTAGGATCGAAAGGGTCGTGACTGTGTTCACCCACTCGCATGTGGAAGTAGCGGCCCACAACGCCCCAACATTCGCCCTGAACGCCAAGCCACAGACGTGGAACGATGTAGAAATCGTCGATCGAACCATCACCATAGGCGGGACCGAACAGAGCCGACGAAGGAGAGTTGCCAAAATCGTCGAATTGATAGTTGACTCGCTGGCCATTGAGATCAACGTCCAGGAACACCGCTTCGGTGCCCACGACCAGAATGCGACGCGGTCGACACTTCGCACAGCCGCAACTGGGTGAACAAGGTGAACAACAAGTGTCGCAACAACCGTCGCCAGCAAAGACTGGTTCTTCCCAAGGCACCTGGCTCGCATCGGTGCTGAACTCATCCTGGGCGACAGTGTCCAGATTCTGATCGGTTTGAGACGTATAAAACACTTCCTCATTGGCTTGGGCGCGGATGACGTTCGAAGTAGTCACCGCTGGCAGTGCTAGAGGACCCTCCCGGTAGGCCGTTGCCGCGGGTCGGGGAGCAACCTCGTCAGTCGCGACAGCATCGGTGGCTATCGCGGGCTCGATTTCAATGTCGATCCGAGCGTTGGCGGTCAACTGGTTCGAATCGCTGCTCAACCAGTGAACGGTTGTCTTGGACTCGTTCGTGGGTGGCGTTTCGGGCTCCTTCGCGGCTGAGGTCTCCTCGGCCGACGAATACGCCTGTTGCATTTTCGCCAGTTTGGCCGAGGTCTCGGCCAGTTGGGCGGCCAGTTCCGAGAGTGCCTCGGTGGACGGCGGCGCTGAGATCGGGGTCCCATTCGTTCCGGCAAGCGTGATGGTTGCCGAAATGCTACCGGCTAGAACCAAACACATGGCAGCCAGTCTGTTCATACTCTTCATCGTTCAACAACTCCCCCCGCCGCCCGTTTCTGCCCCCCCCATGCAGGAAGTGGCAAACACCGACGACGAAATGCCAATTAGTAGTTACTGGGTCTTAACAGGTAACGACAATGCCCCGACTTCGAGCACTTGTCTCAGCCAACTGGTAAGAGCTGGCCGCGGTGGCGTTCTACAACCGGCGTTTCCCGCACGACAGGTTTTCCCGCCATGATCCGCCTAGCCGTAGATCGTTGACTAATGCTGAGAACACGATCGACCCTCACAACCGGTCGTATCGAAGAAATTGGTGCTCACCCGCACAACCGGCAAAACCGTCAAACTTCCACAATCTTGACGAACTGGCGGAAAGACCGGCTTCTTGTCCACTGTTTGGCTCCACAGCGGGGGACCGTTCGCCGCTAGAGCTGCTAGCTCAGCCAGCACAAAGTCGTTTCTTCTTGGGCTATCCACCAAGCGATGCTTAAGTAGTCAGCCGGCAAAGGTCGATTAACCGCTACATCCGGAATAACACGCAAAGTTTGCGCAGTCGGTAGGACCAAGGCCAAAGAAGCTGGCCAGCATTGGGGCAAATAGAATCTGTCGCACATGACAAGAGCGCTATTTACAACATCCCGAAACGCACGCCCCTCGCTGCGGAAGAGCGCCCGCGGTGGATACCGTCTGGCAGCGGCGGTCGTGCTGGCGGTATGCCTGCTCCACGCTCAGCCCAGCGGCGAAGCCGGCGCTGCCTCGGCGAGGCGCGGTCCTTTGGCATCCAAAGTGTGGCTCCGTCCGTTTCAATGGAAGAACGACAACGAGCAAGCCGAACGGCAACAGCCCCAGCCAGCACCGAAGCAGGGCTACGGTCTGTCCGGAATGAATCTCTTCCGCTGGACCAATGAAGCCAGCACCGATAGCAACGCGCCGGCCCCTCGTCCCGCAAGAACCGTGAAGCGTTCGCCGCCGCCCAACCGCATGTCGGCAGCTATCGCCACCGACGGACCGGAACAACCAGGTTCCGTCCTCTCGACATCCGTCAATGCAGCGGCCAACAAGACTCGAACGGAGAAGCACGTCGCCTACGAGCGCACGCCGATCGAGTGGCCACTCGCCTCGGATTCCGAGTCGTCCCAGAGCCAATCGTCGGGGCAGGGAGTCAATCCGTTCGAGTGGTCAAACGCGGCGCCCAAAACCAACCAGCAGCTATTGCCGCCGCGGTCGACGATCGCATCGGAAGAACTGAGCAACGCACAGACGGCCGTGGCCGAGCCGTGGCAATGGTCGAACGACCCCCGCGGCAAAGAGAAGCCGCAAGACATGGCTCCCCCCGTCAAACCCTCATTCGGCGCCGCGGTACACGACGCTCTGAGTTGGGCTGAAGAGCCCGACGAATTGGAAGCAGCGATGATCGATAAGAGTTCTCCCCCCGCCGACGCGACCGTCGCGGAGGTAATCGAATGGGAGAAACAGACTTACCCCTGGATTCGGCCGTTCTATTGGGCGGACGAAGACCAGTACGAGATCGCTTTCGAAGACGACTTTGAACTCGAGGATCCGGCCGCCTCTCCAGGGTACGTGCCATTGTTGGCGCGTCCCTTTACCTGGACCGACCGCAAGAAGTATCCCTCACGAAAAGCGAAGCCACTGGTTGCGCCCGACGTGTCACAGAGAACTCGAACCGTGGCGTTCCAGCAGGACGGGGAGCGGCTGCCTCAACCGCTGCCAGCGTTGAATCTACCCGAGGGCGTCGACCTGGGTCTGCAGGACCCAGACGAAGATTCGCAAGACGGATTCAACGCCGACGAAAAAGGCGCCATCGCCGAAGCGGAAACGCTGGGACGCGAACCCGTGGACAACAGCCTGCAGTTTCTCCGTGCCGACACGGTCCTGCTCAAGCCAGGCGAATTTCAATACGACTACGGGATGATGTATTCGAAGTTTGACATCACCCTGCCCACGTTGGTCAGCACGGGCCCCAATACGGTTACCGTGGAACACGCGGAACTTCGCCTTCGCGAGGTGCGAGTTCCTCTGGAAGTACGTTACGGGTTGGCACGCCGAATTCAGTTGTTTCTTAACGTGCCCTTCGGCTGGGTCAACTCGGAGATCTCTTACGCGGGTTTCGATTCATTTGAAAACGACGGCGGCATTGGCGACATCGTCTTTGGCGGCACCTTCTTGCTACGAGAAGGGGATCGCTGCAAACCGGATGCAATCCTGACTTTGGCCACGGTCGCGCCGACGGGCGACGAGCCGATTTCGGCGGTCGGGCTCTCTCCCTCGTCGCCAACCTTGGGCGGCGGCACCTGGTCGATCAGCTCCAATCTGCTGCTCGTTCGTAACTACGACCCCGTGGTGTTGTTTTACGGAGCCGGTACACGCCAATACTTCCTGAGCGAGATTAACGGCGTGAAGTTTCGCCCCGGCGGCGAATACAACTATCAACTTGGCATCGGCTTCGCGGTCAACTCGGAAGTCACCCTCAGCACTCGATTCAACGGCGCCTATGTTTCGGAGCTTCACGTCGACGGAGAACGCGTCCGCGGCAGCATCCAGGAACCCATGACCTTGGGACTCGCGATGACTATCTCCAGATGCAAGAAGCTGGTCGAGCCATTTGTCGATTTTGGACTGACCGACGACGCAACCGACGCAAGAGTCGGCATCACCTGTACCCATTAGCCTTGCCCAGGCCATTTTCAGCCATTAACTACTGGAACAAGAAGATGACTACTCGTCGCACCTGTACCGTCGTGGCCATGACGTTCGCCATGGGACTGTTTGCTGCCGGAACGCTGCAAGCACAGAGCGGCAGTTCCTCTTCGGGCAAGCGGTCCGGCATCCAACCGTGGGCGGCCAACAGCGTGCCGGTGCGTGACAAAGACCATACTTTCTCGCGCAAGGTGCGCAACTACAAGCAGTTGAAACGACAGAACATCGTCATGCAGCGGCGCGACTACTCCTGTGGAGCTGCCGCCCTGGCGACGGTGGCCCAATACTACTGGGGTGATAACGTCGACGAGGAATTCTTTCTCACAATTCTCGACCACATCCTCACCGTGGAAGAGGCAGAGGAACGAGTCGAAAACGGTTTGGCGATGACCGATCTCCGGCGGGCAGCCGTCGAGGCAGGCTACAGCGCCGTCGTGGGCAAGGTTTCATTCCAAAAACTCTCCGAATCCAAGGTGCCCTTGGTCGTCGGCATCACCATCGATGAGTACGATCACTTCGTGGTCTATCGGGGCACCGACGGCATCTACGTCTATCTGGCCGATCCGATCCGCGGCAATCTGCGCGTCCGCTCGCATGAGTTCATCAAACAGTGGCAAAAGAACGCGATCCTGGCGATCGCCAAGCCGGGCAGAAAGGTCAAGGAGTACTCGCGGCTGAGCATCACCGGCGATGAACTGTTCCTGGGCAGGATCAACGATCAGGTGATCCGCACCGCCAGCGAACGACCCATCACGCGTCCGATTTACCCCGCCAAGGTACCCGGCGTGCCTTGATCGCAGGGCATCAGGATCGTTACGACTCGTCTTCGCCTAGCGCTTCTTTGATGATCGAGGAGATGTCGAACTGACCTCGGCTGATCGAGTCGAAGACCGACTCATGCAGCGTCTGGGCGTCGTACTCGGCCACCTTGGCGAGGATCTTCTCGATCTGCTCTGGGCTATGCGATTGTTCGCGGAGCCATTCGACGAGTTCCTGATGACGGGGATCTTCGGCAGACATCGGACGGGCTCCCTCTGAGGCTCAGTGACTTGTGCCAACGAAACATGGTCAGCTCTGTTTACCGAGGATAACGTTTTCGTCGACCAGAATCGAGAGCTTCAACGCTTCGCATCGGCCTTTTCTTCGGCAGCACTCTTGCGATAGTAGTGCGGCACAAGCTGCATCGGATCGATCGTCTCGCCGCGTTCCAGAGCGACGATGCCCAGTCGGGCCACCGCTTCCGCCGTGGGGGCCCAGAGCGAGGCATCGGCCATCCGCACACCGGCTGGCAATCGGTCCGACAGTTTCTTCAGCGGCGGGCCCGATACTACGTCGCCTACGCGCAATCGACCAAGCCAATCGTCGACCCCAACCACCAGCGTCTCCGGAACTCGACTGCCCGCTTCCTTCCATCCCGGCTGAAAACACGCGGCGAACAGTTCTTGTCGCTGCGCATCGAGAACCGCCCAGACGCGATCCCCCGCCGTGTCGACCGCGGCGGCGATTGCCGACAGTGTATGCACGCCCACTAGCTTCGCGCCGGTCGCATAGGCGAGCGTCTTCGCGGTCGTCACTCCGATGCGCAACCCCGTGAACGATCCCGGACCGGTGGTCGTGCAGATCAGGTCCAGCTCAGCGACCCGCCAACCAGACGTTCCTAACAACTCGGTGAGTGCAGGCAACAGCGACTGCGCGGAGCGCTGATCGTCGGGCAATACGAGTCGCGCGACGACCTCGACTTGAGAGGCCCCAACTTGGGAGACCCCGACGCTGACCGCGGCAAGCGATCCCGATCGGCCGCTCGTTTCAAGGGCGACGACTCGCGCGACTCCCTGGCAAGTGGAATCATTGGACATGTAGCTGAAAGTACCAACCCGGCCGATAGATTCCAAGGAGCAATCGGCCCCGCTATGGGACGGTTCTCGGCATGGGAGCCCGGGAGGAGGTGTCCTTGACCCCCTTCTATAAGGCACTTAGACTGGCAGTTTGCGTTGGCGGGCCAGGGCGCCTTCTGAAGCCGTGGCGGCTATTGTTCGGCTGCCGTTTCCCGCCGATTTTTTTCTTTATTGCTCCCCGAGCGATTGGTCGTTTCCCCAGTGCGACGCGCGATCATTAGTGACATCCACGGCAACTTCGAGGCGCTTCAGAGCGTGCTTGCGCACATTGCTGAACAGAAAGTGGACGAAATCTTCTGCATGGGAGACATCATCGGCTATGGGCCGAGCCCCTGCGAGTGCCTCGACCAGGTGATCGAGAACAGTCAAGTCTGCCTGTTGGGCAATCACGACCAGGGAGCGATGTTCGATCCGGAAGGATTCAACAGCGGCGCGGAACGGGCCATTTTTTGGACCCGCGACCAGTTAGAAAACTCCGGCGGGAATCGAGACCAGGTTGACCGCCGCTGGGATTTTCTCGGCACGCTGCCGCGAGTGCATCGCGACGATCCATGGCTTTACGTGCACGGCTCGCCCCGCAACCCGGTCAACGAGTACGTCTTTCCCGAGGACATTTACAATCAGAAGAAAATGGAAAAGCTGTTCGGGCTGATCACCAAAGGCTGTTTCCAGGGTCATACCCACGTGCCGGGCGTTTTCTTGGAGAGCTTGGAGTTCATTACGCCCGAGCAAACGGAAAACGTGTTTCAGATCAAGGACGAGAAATTCATGGTCAACGTTGGCTCGGTCGGCCAGCCGCGCGACGGCGATCCGCGATCGTGCTACGTGATTCAAGAAGACGACAAGGTGACGTTCCACCGCGTGGATTACGACTTCGAGGTGACTGCCGAGAAAATCTACCAAATGCCCGATTTGGATAACTTCTTGGGAGACCGCATCAAGGAGGGACGTTGATTTTGTGTAAATACCTAATGACGAAATACCCAATGACGAAGGAAGGTCTAGACACGAACCACTGTCATCCCGAGGTCCGCCGAGGGATCTAGTTGGCCACCCGTGCATGTTCAGAACCTAGATTCCTCGGCGGACCTCGGAATGACTCGGGTTCGTCATTCGGATTTCTTTCGTCATTAGGTATTTCGTCATTCGTCATTGGTTCGTCAATGACCCCGCGCAACAGCAATATGCCCTCCCCTTTCCCTCCTGACGCACTCTGAGGCCTTCCATCGTGGAACAACGGCGAGTTATTCTTTTTTTGACCCTGTCCTTCCTGGTGCTGATGGTCAGCGGATATCTGTCTCCGCCGCCGCGTCAGCCAGACAAACAGGTTCCCGCCGAGAATGCCGACCAGGCGGAGGCCCAGCAGCAGGCCGACGACGAGGGTGCGCCGGCTGTCGTGGAAGCGGAAGCTCCCGTCGGCGCGATACCAAACGCCGAGCAAGACGCCGAACCGGCTGTGGAAGTCCCCCTGGAGTATGTCTCGCTAGGTTCGGTGGATGAAGAGTCACCCTACCGCTTGCTGGCGACGCTAAGCAATCGAGGCGCAGGCCTCGAACGCGTCGAGTTGGCGAATCCTCGCTATCGCGACCTACACGACCGGGGCGGCTACCTAGGGCACCTCGAGTTGACGACCGACGCGGCCGGCGGGTTGCTTGCCCAAGCGGTCGGTGCCGGCACTCCGGCCGCGGCCGCCGGGTTGGAACCGGGCGACCGCATCGTGGCGGCCTCTGGCAAGAAGGAGGCCCCTTCGCTGAACGAGCCTGCCGAGTTCAAGGCGTTTCTCGCCCGAGAGAAGCCGGGAGCTACCGTGACGCTGAGCGTCGTCCGTGGCGATGCTGCTCCGATCGATTTGGAAGTCTCGCTCACGCGACATCCGCTCGACCTGATCCGCCCCGAGGCAGAGAACGTGTTGATGCGCGCAGACAAGCTGCCCGCCGATTTTGACGATCAGCCGTCGCTGTTGTTCACTCTTGAGCAGTTGGGCACCGCAAAGATTGCCAAGGAGGCCGAAGAAATCGCCGGCCTGCAGTTGCGCGAAGGCAATTGGGAAATTCTGGATCGCAAGCCCGACAGCGTGACGTTCCGCAAACGCCTGCCGAGGCAGAATGTCGAAGTGCTCAAGCATTATCGACTCGAAGCCGTGCCGGAGGATCAGCGTTCGGATCCCGACTATCCCGCCTATCATCTCACGCTCGATTTGGAAATCCGCAACCTGGGTCAAGCGGCACTGGACGTGGCGTATCGATTGGACGGCCCCAACGGTTTGCCCATGGAAGGATGGTGGTACGCCAACAAGATCGGCAGAACCTGGAGCGGTGTCGGCATTCGCGACGTGGTGGCCCGCTACGAGGGAAGCGATCCGGTGCAATACGGTCCGACAGGTATCGCCGCAGGCGAAGTCGAACCGGTACTCGGTCAGCCGTTGGCGTTCATGGGCGTCGACGCCCAGTACTTCTCCGCGGTGCTGCTGCCCCAGAAACCGACGCTCGACACACCGTGGATCGCCGAGTCTCGCACGATTCTGATCGGCCACGAGCCCAAGGCACGTGGCGTGGAAGGCCGCTTTTCCAATGTCACCTGTCGCCTGATCAGCGAAACAACGAACCTGGCGGCCGGCGCCGTACTGAAGCACTCCTACACCGTGTTCACCGGCCCCAAGCGGCCCGAACTGCTCGCCAAGTATCATGCTTCGGAAAGCCAATTCTATTCGCTGAGTGATTTGCTGTATTACGGTTGGTTTGGCCCTGTCGCGAAAATCATGTTGTGGATTCTGCACACGTTCTACGGCATCGTGGGCAACTATGGCATCTCCATTATTCTGCTCACCGTGCTGGTGCGCAGTTGCCTGTTCCCCATCAGTCGCAAGCAAGCTCTGAGCATGGCCCGGATGCAAGAGCTGCGGCCCGAGATGGACAAGATCAAGGAAAAATACAAGAGCGACATGCAGAAGCAGTCGCAGGCCACGCAGGAACTGTATCGCAAGCACAAGATCAATCCGATGGCCGGCTGTCTGCCGATGTTCATTCAATTGCCGATTCTGCTGGGTCTTTATCGGGCGCTGATGGTCGACGTCGAACTACGTCAAGCGCCTCTGCTGAGCGAAAGCATCCGCTGGTGTTCCAACCTGGCCGCGCCCGACATGCTGTGGGACTGGACGTCAGTGATGCCCAATTTCGTTACCAGCGGCGTGGGAATGCTTTCTCCCGGGCCCTACCTGAATATTCTCCCGCTAATCACGTGCGGCCTGTTCATCCTTCAGCAAAAAATGTTTATGCCCGAGCCGGCCAACGAACAGGCGGCCATGCAGCAGAAGATCATGAAATACATGATGATCTTCATGGGCTTCATGTTTTTCAAAGTTGCCTCGGGATTGTGCATCTACTTTATCGCTTCCAGCTTGTGGGGCATCGGCGAGCGCAAGCTCGTGCCGCCCGCCACCGCCAACACGGGAATTGCTTCTGGCCCCGAACCGACGAGCCCCAGTTCGAGTCGATCGTCCAGCGAAAGAAACGGGCATCCGAAGCACAAGAGAAAACGCTCCGGCAAGAAGAAAAGATAGAAGGAAGTTGAGAGTCCAGGGTCTAGAGTCTAGAGCCGGAGGTTGGGTCGCCCTTTCTGGCTCTCGACTCTAGACCCTAGACTCTCGACCATCAAAAAATGGTTCTCGATCTTCACGACACGATTGCCGCGATTGGATCTGTCTCGGCGCCCGCGGCGCGCGGCATGATTCGCATCAGCGGACCGGATACGATCGCGTGTCTTGCCGAATCGTTTTCGCCCGCTGACGCGGAGTTCTCCTGGGAAGCACTCCGATCGCCCCACGCCGTGAGCGGCACGCTCCACGCCGACGTGGAAATTCCCTGCGAGCTGCTGCTCTGGCCCTCGCTAAGGAGTTACACCCGGCAGCCGACTGCCGAGATTCATACGCTCGGCTCCGCGCCGTTGCTCGATTGCGTGCTCGCCGAAGTCTGTGCCCATGGCGTGCGTTTGGCCGAGCCGGGCGAGTTTACGCTCCGTGCGTTTCTCGCCGGGCGGGTCGATCTTACACAAGCCGAAGCTGTGCTGGGGGTGATCGACGCGCGTGGACAGGACGACTTGGATACCGCCCTGGGCCAATTGGCAGGCGGATTGTCTCAACCGCTCGCGCTGCTTCGTGAACAGTTGGTCGAGGTGCTTGCCGAACTGGAAGCGGGGCTTGATTTCGCCGAGGAGGACCTTCAGTTCATTTCCTCCGACGAACTTTGCAGCCGGCTCGGCGAAGCGCAGCAGACCGTGGCTCACATTCGAGGGCAGATGTCACTGCGGACCGCAACCAACGAACTGCCTCGTGTGGTCCTGGCAGGCCCGCCGAACGTCGGCAAGAGCAGCCTGTTCAATGCGCTGGTGGAATCGCGAGGCTCGCAGTCGGCAGGGGCGGCCGCGATTGTGTCGGCTAGCGCCGGGACCACGCGCGACTATCTCACGGCCACGATCGATCTGGGCGGGCTGCTGTGCGAACTCGTCGACACGGCCGGCGGAGCCGCCGTGGCCGAGGGGCCATCGATCGACGGCGCCGCCCAAGCGATGACCTCCGCTCAACTTCGCCAAGCCGACCTGACGGTTCACTGCCTCGACGTAGCGGATGACTCCCCATCTTTGGAGCCTGGAGTTCACGCCCTTACCAAAGCCGATCTGTGGGAGGATATTCCGACCACGTCGTCGCTGATTGCGTGCAGTAGCCTCACCGGGGCAGGCCTCTCGGAGCTGTGCGATCAAATTCGTCGCCAGCTTCTCGAATCGGCAGCGATTTCGGGCTCGGCGGTCGCTTCCACGGCGGCGCGCTGCACGGAAAGTCTGCGGCTGGCCGACGAGAGTCTGGCGCGAGCCATTCAGCTTGTTGAACGGCCGGGCAACGAAGAGTTGATCGCCGCCGAGGTCCGCGGGGCGCTGGTCGAACTGGGCCGCGTGGTTGGGGCTGTTTATACGGACGACCTGTTGGACCGAATCTTCAGTCAGTTCTGCATTGGGAAATGATTGCCCGGCACCCCCCCGCCAGAGAACTTGAATCATTCTCTGCGCAATCCACGCTTAACGATCACCCGCATTTCTCCTTGCGCCGACGCCCTGTCGAGGCGGCTTCCGGCAAGATTTCACAGTCGCCGCTCTCAATCGCCGGGTATGTTTTTCTGACCCGACACGATCCCCCCACTCTCGCCCTTCCCAGTAATCTTTGGACACCGCGATGCTATTTCCGCCAAGCCAACGTCGCTTTGGCGTCACGCTGTGCGCGCTTTCAATCTGGCTCACCCTGCCTCGATCGGCCCCCGCCGTCGAGAACCTATGGCTCGACGCTGCGCGCCACTCGATCACCACGAGCGAACTCAGTGAACACGTCGGCCTGTTGGCCGACGACATGCTCGAAGGTCGCGAGGCAGGCTCCCGCGGCGGACACGCGGCGGCGAAGTATATTGTCCAGCGACTCAAAGACAGCGGCTTGAAGCCGGGCGGTCCCCACGGTAGCTTCACGCAGCCGTTTCCCGGCAACTCGCAGAATCTGCTCGCGGTGCTCGAAGGCGCTGACCCCGAGCTGCGCGACCAATACATTGTCGTAGGCGCCCACTACGACCACGTCGGCTACGGCACACGCCGCAATAGCTACGGCCCAGTCGGGTTCATTCACAACGGGGCCGACGACAACGCCAGCGGCGTGGCCGCCCTGTTGGAAGTGATCGACGCGCTGGCCCAAACTGGCTATCAACCGCGGCGTTCGATTCTGTTCGCCTTCTGGGACGGAGAAGAAAAAGGGCTCTTGGGCTCCAAACACTGGATGCGAAACCCGACGATCCCCGTCTCCTCGGTCAGCATGGCGTGGAACATCGACATGGTGGGTCGGCTCGAAGGCGGACGGATCGAAATCATGGGTGCTCGCACCGGCACCGGACTCCGCCGACAACTGAGCAATTCGTCGCTCGTCGTGGGCACGTGGATCGACTTCACCTGGGAATACAAAGACAACAGCGACCATTGGACCTTCTTCCAGGCGGGCATTCCCTCCCTCTGTTTGCACACCGGCTTGCACGACGACTACCACCGCCCTTCCGACGACGTGGAGAAACTCAATATCGACGGGATCCGTCAAGTGGCCGGCTATTTTGTGGAGCAACTGTGCGGATTGGCCGACGTCGATGAGTTGCCCGACTTTCGCTCGCAATCACGCTTCGAAAACCTGCACGCCCAACGCCGTGCCCAGCGACCGCTGCCGAAACTTGCTTCGCGTGTTGATTTCTCTTGGGAGTATCGCCCCGGCGAGCAATCGTCGCTTTACGTTCGCCGCGCGCCGCGCCGTTCGCGAGCCCATGAGGCCGGCTTGAGAACCGGCGATAGAATTGTCGCCGTCAACTCGTTGCCGATCACCAGCGAAGCGTTGCTCCCCACGCTCGTACTGCGGGACGAAACCGAAATCACGCTCGACGTCCAGCGAGGCGCGGCCGGGGCGCCGATCACGCTCGATATCCCACTCGCTGGCAGCCCGGTGAAGTTGGGTCTGTCGTGGCGCGAAGATCCCGCCGAACCGCGTTCGGTCTACGTCACGCGTATCGTCCCCCACTCGCCGGCGGCGCAGGCGGGCATCGGGTTGCTCGACCGCATCTACGCCCTCAACGGGGTGCCAATCGAAGGCCAGGCCGATCTCTTGGCCAAAGTGCGCGAGCTGCTGGACGGCGACACCACCACGCTGCGGCTCGAAACCGAGTCGCGGGGACGCGTTCGAGAGACGGTCGTCTCACTCGAATTGGCAACGCCCGACGAAGGGGACGCTTCGCTATAGGCCGACGGCCGTGGGATGGTTGCTAGATTCAGACGTTCTCGCAGAGTTCGCGCAGCCGCTCCCAGGTGGTGAGCCCCGAGTTGTGGCCGTCCGACCAATGGATGCGGATCGCGTAGCCGCCTACCTGCTCCATCTTTTCAATGGCAATGTCCGCCGGGATCGTGGCCAGATCGAGCATCCGCTCGCCCGTCCATTCGTTCACGCAATGTGCGCACTCACACTGCCCCCTCAGAAAGGCGAACGGCAATTCAGCCTGCCGATCCGTCCAAGTGACGGCCAGCAAACTTCTCTCCCGGACGGCACAGATATCGGTAGGAATCGCAGTCATGGCAAGCTGCAGGATACGCTCTTGGCAAGCGACGTGCTACCTCCCACCTCCGAGCGGTGTCTATCGCGGTAAGACCGTGAGATGCCTAGTCGCTTGGCCAGCAAGCGCCTATACTTGCCAGACTGCCAACGGGCAGTGCGTACGTCCGGGGACGTGGCGGAATTGGCAGACGCGCTGGATTTAGGTTCCAGTTCCCTAACCGGAGTGCAGGTTCGATTCCTGTCGTCCCCATTTGTGAGGCTGTAGGTTTGGGTTCTAGGCAAGTAGGATGCGGCACTCCGGCCTCCAAGCTGGTTCCGAGCCCGCAACTCAGTCGGCGACCAACCGATTGATGAACCGCGAAGCGGTGGCAGCACCGGCCCGCCAGCTTAGAAAGCCCGCCGGCTGCTCATTGCCAAGCAGAGTGCGGCTAGGGTACACCAGATTCTAATTCTCACGATCGTTCTCTCCTTGGTCATCACTTAGCCGGGATTTCCCATTTGGATATACTTGCAAACCATCTCAGGCTCGGAATGGCACACATTGTAGCCGCGTGCCCCTAGTATCTGCGAATTTCCCGGAGAATACCAGTAAGTGTGGTTGTCCATGGATAGAGCCGCGCTTAGCCCTGCGGAAGAGGTGTTCCGAGGGTCTCGCTAGATGTTTACCTAGACGTCCAGAATGCTAACCGTC
>CAXMSB010000361.1:0-26878 GCA_964195615.1 uncultured Granulosicoccus sp.
GATAGGGAGCGTCTCAGGTAACACTCCAGGTAACAGTTGCGATTCTGTGGCGGGTCGTGATTCGCAACGTACTATAAAACAAGTGGTCAGGGGCGGGCTTGAACCGCCGACACCTGGATTTTCAGTCCAGTGCTCTACCAACTGAGCTACCTGACCAAGCGACCGCGAGGCCAATCTGCCGGAATGCGCGGCTGAGATTCCTCAAGTCGGTATCCCCACAATAACATCGCAGCGACTCGCATGTTAGGTCGGCCCGCGGGGGCTGTCAATCGGACCGGAAACTGTGCAGGAAGGGGCCGAGGACCTGCCGCGCAGGTTGACACTGCGGAAGAGGCCAGACTACCATAGCGGTGCAGAGTCAGTTGGGCCGACGCAGGTGCTTTCCGCCTTCTGCCGGTAGAGGAAGCATCCTGCCAAGCTACGCGTTTCTCGGTTCCTGCTGAGAATGCCGCCAACGACGCCCCCTTCCGGAACAAGAGCAATCTGAGCGAGTCGAGCATGGCCGGCATCTTCCAATGCGCGCCGATATCTTTCCTTGGATGCTGCATAGACGCTCATCACTTGTCTCGTGTGCCTCGCTCGCCTTGGATCGTCGTCTGCCTGCTCGTGGGAGCGATTGCCAGCCCGGCTTTCGCCGTGACTCCCGAGAGCCCGGAAGTCCGGGAGCTAGTCGATAAGGGCCTGAGCTACCTCGTGGAGAATGGGGATGCGCGTCTGGGGGGCCGCTGTCTGATCGCGTTGGCTTTCTTCAAGAACGGAGCGTCGCTTGATCATCCAAGAATCGTCGAAGCCTTGCAGGCTTGCCAGAGCGTCTCGGATCCCAGGAGGGAAGACGTCTACAGCAACGGTCTGGCGATTATCTTTCTCAGCGAACTGAACAATTCCAAACATCATGACATGATCAAGCGCTTTGCCGGCGCACTTGCGCAACGACAAAAGGATCACGGAGGTTGGGGCTACGACAACAAACGCCGAGGCGACACATCTCAGACCCAGTACGCGGCGCTCAGCTATTGGGAACAGATCCGAGTCGGCATCTTGCCAGGGGTCGGTGATGTCGACCGATGCGCGAATTGGTTGCTTCGCACTCAGGACCCGAGCGGCGTGTGGGGATATCAAGGAATTGATCCTGAGAGCTTCGAACTCGTCGAACAATCAAAAACTTCCTCCAGCATGTTGGTTGCCGGTCTGGGAAGCCTGATGATCTGCGGAAACATCCTTGGCATCGTGACGCCCAATCAGAGCGTGGAGCAAAGCATGGAGCAGATCGACCAGGAGAATCTGCCTGCCGCACTGCGAGAGACAGTTGACTCAACCAAGAAGAAAATGCTCACGCTTTCCGGCACGTCTGTCGACGGCACGAGAGTCTTTGCGGCGATCGAGAGAGGGCAAGACTGGTTCGCGAAGAATTTTGAGTACGCCGCCGGTCAGTACCCGTGCTACGAGCTGTATTCCTTGGAACGCTACAAGAGCTTCGAAGAACTTCTTGCCGGATTTACTCCAGACGAGCCCGATTGGTATCAAAAAGGGTACGAGTATCTCAAGGACAATCAGCTCGCCGACGGCTGCTGGAAGGGCCGCTCCACCAAGCAGTGTGAGACGGCTTTCGCCGTGCTGTTCTTGCTTCGATCCACCCAGAAGAGCATCAAAGCCAGCCTCGGCGAGGGTACCCTCGTCGGCGGCCGTGGTTTGAGCGCTGATTTAAGCCGCATGAGAATGCGCAACGGTCGACTTGTCACTGAGCAGAAGCCCACGGAAGTCGACACACTTCTGAACATGCTCGAAGACTCGGAAAACGAAGGCCTGGAAGCCCTGATGAACGATTCCTCGGGCTTGAGCGTTGGCAACGTGGGCCCTGAAGAGGCGCGCCGCCTGCAGCAGATCGTCAAGAGCGGGCAACCAGGGGCCCGACTGTTGGCGGTGCGGGCGTTGGCACAGATGAGAGACCTCGATCACGTGCCCACGCTCTTGTACGCGATAACCGATCCCGACAACCGCGTGGTGCGCGAATCTCGCGACGGATTGCGGCTCGTCAGCCGTCGGTTTCAAGGGTTTGGTTTACCGGACAACTTTGACGACACTCAGCGGTACGACGCCCTGGACAAATGGAAACAGTGGTATCGTCGGGTCCGCCCCAATGCTCCGCCGCTGCCATAAACTGCCGAGACTTCGCCTTCCACATCCCCCAAATCTTCCCCGGTTATGGCAACACACCCTCCCACCACCTCCGCCGCTTCGGCCGAAAACCGGCAGGCGTATCAGTTGACGGTCAACTCGTATGACCGTACGGCGTCGCTGATTGTGGCTCTGTTGGTGTTGGTTGGTTGCGCGGTGCTGGGGATGGCTGTGGTGTTTTTCACGGGTAAGTTTGTCCGCACGATCGAGCCGATTCCCGTCGTGCCGGTCGAAGCGACCAGTGCCAACGCCAATCAGGGGTTGGCCGAAGAGCCCGATCCACCGGGAATCGAAGAAGCCCCCGACCTCTCCGAGCCCCAACTGCAGGACACGCTTGAGACACTGACTAACGCGATCTCTGACCGGCAAGTGCTGCTGTCCGATGAAATGCTCGACGCGGAAAAAGAGGCGGGAAAGGGCAAGGGGCTGGGCGATGCGAGGATGGCCGGCCCCGGCGGCGGCGGGGTCGTCGAACGCGTGCCCCGTTGGCAACGTTGGAAGATTCGTTTTCAGCCCGATTCCCCAGGTGAATTCGCTCGCTGGCTCGACTATCATAAGATCGAGATCGGCGTGCTGGGACGCGATAACCTGGTGCATTATGCGTACGACTTAAGTAGCCCCGCTCCCAAAGTAAAAACCGGAGATCCTGTCAAAGAATCTCGCGGTTTTACTTCGGCAGCCGATGGCCCTATGCCCGCCCTGACCATGAATTTAGCCCGCAAAGCCGACGTGGCCCGTTTTGGACCGGTCGTGCTGCTGTTTTACCCATTTGATGTGGAAAGCGTTTTATGGACCATGGAACGAGCCTACTCAGAAGCCCGCGACGTAAACACCATTCGCGAAACGGTGTTCACAGTCGAGCGCGACGGTAGTGGGTTTACGTTCAGCGTCATCGATCAAAAGTATTTCTGAGTAATCTGTAACCACTGAGAATCCTGAGTTTGCCATGGAAGTACTATTTTCTTACTTGAATAATCTTGTGTACGTCGTTCTAGCGGGTCTCGCTCTGTGGGGCGCGTACTGCGTGGTGATGGTCTGGCGGCGGGTCGCCTCGACGCGCTTTGCCGACGAGTATGCGCAGGACGAGTTTCTCACTGAGTTGGAACAGACGCTCACGGCCAAAGATTTCCAGGCCGCCACGGAGCTCTGCGACGGCGATCGCCGCGCCATGCCCCAGCTGGCTCTCTACGCGGTCAACCACCGCGAGCTGAGCTACGACAAGCTCCGCCATCGGCTGGCCGAACGGTTTCAGCAGGATGTGATGTCGGATATCGAACATCGGCTTAGCTGGGTGGGCACCGTGATCAAGAGCGCGCCGATGATTGGGCTGTTGGGCACGGTGATGGGCATGATGGGCGCCTTCGCCAACCTGAGCAGCGGCGACAAAGTCGACACCATTCAAATGGCCGCCGACATTCAGTTCGCGCTGATTACCACGGCGTGTGGATTGGCGATCGCCGTCCCTCTGGTGCTTGCCACCGCCAGCATCAACATTCGTGTGCGGAAGCTGGAAGACCTCGTCGGCTGGGGACTTACCCGGCTGTTTGAAGGCATGAAATTCGTGCTGACCTCGGACTGAACTTCCGGCGGAGAAACAGATGCCTGTAATCGCAGAAGACAAGGTCGAGCTGACCGAGGATCCCCCCCTTGCCGTTCGGGGGCGAGCCACGGAAGATTTCGAGATGGACATTACGCCCATGATCGACATCACTTTCTTGCTGCTGATTTTCTTCCTGGTTTGCTCCACTGCCGATCAGGAAACGACGATCGAACTGGCGAAAGCCCGGCACGGCAAGGGCGTTGGCGAGCGGAATTCCGTGATCATCACCATCAGCGACGAAGGCGTCGAATCAGCCCCCGTCTATCTGGCGGACGGAATGGTTGGCGAGCCGCTGCCGACTGACGTCGAACAACAGCGCGACATGATCGTCGAGGCAGTCGAGCTCGGCAGGCGGGAGCAAGACAAGGAAAACGTCTTGATCAAAGCCGATCGCAACGTAGCACATCGCGAGGTGTCACGGGTGATCAAGGCCGTCTCCCGCGTGGAGGGGGCCAAAATCTTCCTCGCTGTCCTGGAATCCGATTAGTCCCCGTCCCCTCCGCTCGCAGCTTAACCACAAACCATCACTACTTGAAACCACTCGAACGACGATGAGCCATCTCAACGAAGAAATGGGAGTCGACTCTGCCGTGGCCAGCCGAAGTGGCGCGTGCAGCGAAGACGACATGGACTTGACCCCGATGGTCGACGTGACGTTTCTGCTGTTGATATTTTTTATGATTACCGCCGCGTTTGCCTTGCAGAAGGCGTTGGAGGTGCCACCGGTCAGCGACGAAGCAGCGCCGGAGCAAACCGTCGACGACCTGGAAAAGGACTCGATCGTCATTCGCATTGACGCGGATAATGTGTTTTGGATCGGTGCTCCCAAGTGGGACGAAGAACAGCGGACTCCCAGCGTGCCGGAGATGAACGCCAAGGTCCGCGAAGCTCGCGGCGACAAGGGCGGCTTGACAAAACTGCTCGTCCAAGCCAACGGCGACTCGCGGCACGAGTTTGTTGTCGCGGCTCTCGACGCTGGCTCCAACGTCGGCATGGAAGAAATACGCTTGATGAGTTACGAAGAGGGCGACTTGGATCTCTGACGTGGGATCGAGAGTTGAGAGTCCAGTGCAGGAAGAATCGCTGCTTTGATCTGGCTCTTGACTCTGGACTCTCGCCTCTCGAACCCAAAGATAAGTGGTGACGATGAACACCGAAGAATTCGTAGACCTATTGGAACAACGGCAGCTTGTCTCGGCGTCGATCGTGCGGCAAGTGCGCGAGAAAATCGCCAAGGGTGATCGCCGCCTCACGGCCCGTTCGCTGCTGAAGTACTTGGTGAAGAAGGAGCTGCTCACCCGTCCGCAGGCCAAACAGTTGCTGCAGACCACGCTGACAGTCTCCCCGAGCGCGGAGTCGAGCATCCTGGGCATGATTCCGCTGCCGGAGCCGCCCGCGGAAGAAGTGATCCCAACGCTGGCTCCGGTCGACCCAGCTTCTGAGTCAATGATCACCAAGCGAGCACGCGAGGAGGCCAAGCGAGAAGATGAACTGGCCTCGATCAGCGGTTTCGTCTCTGAGACGCTTCCCGATGCCGATGCGGAGCCCACCGAGGCCATGGGCACAGCGAAAGGCCGTCGACCGAAGAAGAAGGATGAGAAACGGGGCAAGAAGAACGAATTCGACACGCCCCTGCTGCTGTTGGGCGGCGCGGGATTGATCGTGTTACTTCTCGCTGGCGGGATTATCGGCTACCTCCTGAACCGAGAGGATGCCGATGCGATCCTGGCTGAAGCGAGTGAGTTCTACGACGGCGGCTCCTACACTCAAGCCGTCAACCGGTATGATCGATTTGTCACCAACTTTCCCGGACATCCGGAGTTCAGCGCGGCCAAGGTCAGATTGGGACTGGCGAAGATCTGGAAAGCGACGAGTAGCACCTCGCAGTTTTCTGGAGCTCTGGACGTTACGAAACAGGTACTGGACAGTATCGAGGACGAGAAAGAGTTTGAAACCGCCAAACGCGATCTGGCTTCGCGGCTCCCGGTCATTGCCCAGGGACTTGCCGCGCAAGCCGAGAAAGCCACCGACGCCGAGGAAATCACGCGATTTGTGGCGGAGTCGAAAGAAGCCTTGGCCTTGTGCAACAACACCAAGTTCATTCCGTCTACGTTTCGCGACGACGTGGTGCTCAACGAGATTCTCGAAACGCTCGACCGGGTTGAACGGGCGCAAGAGCAGAAAGTCCGATTGGCTCAAGCGCTGGCCGACATTCAAGAGGCCATCGACGCTCAAGACACGGCCAAAGCCTATGCCGTCCATAAACAGTTGATTCGAGATAACCCTGGGCTGTTGAACAATGAGTCGCTGTCGGAAAAGGTTCGAGAGATCTCCGCGGCGGAACAAGGAGTTGTCCGATTCGTCGCGGAAGCAAGAGCCGCCCAGAAGTCTCCGCACCCCAGCCCCGTGGTCGCCGAATTGGCCCTTGCCGGAAGGCGAGGCCCCGCGGCTGATGCTGAAGGCCTAGTGCCCGTCAGAATCGACGGAGCCGTGTATGCCTTGAACGCGGCCGATGGAAAACTGCTCTGGCGAGCGTTTGTTGGCCTCGGCGCGAACCTGCCGCCGGTTCGGCTTCCCGATGGCGATCTGTTGGTGGTCGACGCGCTGCATCACGAGCTACTGCGACTGCAGGCCGAGACTGGTAAACTCGTCTGGCGGCAAGCTTTCGAAGGGCCGATCTTGCCGCCGGTGCTTGCCGACGGGCGTCTGCTAGTCACCGAACGAGCGGGAAAATTGCACGTCTTGGAGGCGGCCAGCGGTGAGAGCCTTGGATATGTCCAATTTGATCAGCCGCTGCCCGTGCCGCCCGCGGTTGCTCCCCGAGGACATCGCATCTACGTCGTTGGCGACCATTCGAGCCTCTACACGCTCAGCTCCGACGACTACTCTTGCCTCGGCGTGTTCTTCCTGGGCCATGCTTCCGGCAGCGTGACCGTGCCACCCGTCGCGGTGCTCAACAAAGTGGTCGTGGCGGAGAACTCCGGGTTGGAAACCAGTTACCTCCTTGCGTTGTCCAGAACCGACGACGAGCGGATTGCTTCGCTCGACGCCTCACGACGTCTGGAGGGTCTGGTAAGCACGCCGCTGCTCGTAGCCGGACGCCGGCTGATCGCGCTCACCACGAGGGGACAGGTGACGGTCTACGAAATCGGCTCTGGCGGTGGTGAGCAGTCGCTCGACCAGATCGCCACGCGTGAAGCCGAATCGGGGCCTCCCGTAGCTCGCTTCGGTCTACTCTACGAGGGCCACGTGTGGTCGGCCGGCACCCAGCTAAACAAGCTGGCGATTCTGCCAACCGGCAACCGGCTGCCCGTTCGCGACATCGACTCCGACTACGGCGGCGATACGTTCGACTATCCCCTTCAGCTCACCGGCGATGTGGTGGTGCATGTGCGCCGCCCCCGCGGCCAAGCCGGTGCGATCGTTGCCGCGATGAGCACAAGTTCGGGCAAAGCCTATTGGGAAACAGAGTTGGCCGTGCCGTTGGCCGGCGCTCCGGTTGTCGACGCCATCGGCAAGCGGGTCGCCGCCGTCACCGCATCGGGTGCTGCCTATGTGTTCGACCGACAGGCCATGGGCGAGCGTGTCCAAGACGAGGCCCAACGGCTTCGTCGGGGGCCCAAGCTGCCGCCGCTAGCCGAAAGTGCCGATCTGGAACAGGGCCGCATGGCGCTCTCCTCGGCGGGGGCTGAGTTTGTTCTGCATTTTCGACCCGATGCTCCGCGCGGCCCACTCACGGCCATTCGGCTGCCGAGCCCGCTGAGCTGTCCGCCGGTGGCTTGGGGCGAAGCGTTTGTCGCGCCCACGCAAGTCGGGCAAGTTTATCTCTACGACGGAGAAACCGCCGAGCAAATTGGCAGCCCGTTTCAGCCCGCGCTCGCTGCGGATGGACAATACAACTGGCTGCCCCCCGCGGTCTACGGTTCGGGAGAAGACTCGCGGCTGGTGCTGAGCGACGGCTTGGCCAAGATGTTCCTGTTGCGGCGCGTCGACCAACCGCAACCGAATCTGCAAGCCGAGGCCGAAGCCAAATTGGGCAACTCGCCGCTCTGCACGCGTTTGGCGATTGTCGGCGACACAGTGCTGGCCGGCGCCAAGAATGGCGAACTCGTCCGCTTTGCGTTGCCTGGTCTGGAACGACAATCGGCCGTTGAGCTGCCAGCGCCCATCGTCTGGGGACCTTTTAGCGTGGGCGAGCGGCTCCTACTCACCACTGCCAGCGACGAGTTGGTGTGCGTCGATGGCCAAGGCCAGATCGCCTGGCGCAAGCCGCTGACCCACGGCCAGCCGAGCGGCAAACCGCTGGCTGATGGCGACGCAGCACTCGTCCTCTGGCAGCAGGGCGGGCTCTCCCGGATTGCGCTTCAGGACGGTTCCGAATCCGCCCATGTTCAGTTTGAACAACCGACAGTCGCTGGCCCGCTCGCATTTGGAGGTCGCCTCATCCTGGCGGCGTCGGATGGAACCCTGTTGGTCGTTAATCGCCCCCAAGAGTAAAGTACGAAACGGCCACATGTCAGTCATTGGCGTCCCACAAATCTGTCGTCCCGCTTGTCGCCTGGTGCTTCCAGGTCTGACGCTCCTGCTAATGCTGTGCGGCTTCACAAGCCTACTCGCGGCCGAGGACGATCCGGGGCTGATGATCGACCGACAGCCGTTCGACCGCGTGATCCTCAACTCGGAAAACGACGGCGCAGCGATCGACGTCGTTCTGCTCGATCTGCCGAACCGCCAAGTTCCAAATCCTCTTCCACAGAGTGGCAACCTCGAAGTGCGTCGCTTGAGCCACCCCTCGGTGCGTTATACGGTCGCGTGGAGTTCCATCGGCGCGATCAGGCTTTACGAACAGTTGGTCCTAGACGAGGCCATCGCCCAAACCAACGCCGGCAAGTCGCTCGAGGCATTTCGAACTTTTCAGTTCTTGCACAACAACTATGCCGGACTGCCGGGGCTGGCCGCGGCGAGTGAGCGGTACGTGAAGCGCGACGCCCTCGACGCGTTCAGTGCCAAGCGGTACGACGAATCGCTGGCGATTTTGTTGTCGCTCTACGACATCAATCCTCGGCATCAAGGACTAGCTGAGGCCGTGCAGGCGGTTTCCGATCGAGTGATCGACGCGCACCTCTCAGCCCGCGATTTCGCCTCCGCACGCAGCGTGCTGGAACTACTCAAACAGAGCTTCGTCGATCTCCGCCTGCAGAATGTCGCCACCTGGGAGAGCAAATTCGAGCAAGGCGCAGCGCGTCAGCTACAGATCGCTCAGCGCGCCGTTGCTCAAGGCCAGTTCGATCGGGCACGCGTCGCGGTGCGACGGGCCAGGGACATCTTGCCCACGGTTGCCGGCGCCCTGGAGTTGATGCAAGAGATCGACCGTCTGTCGCCCCAGATCATCGTTGGCGTTTGCCAATTGGTTGCGCCTGCTGATGAAACAGACAATCTACACTGGTCGCCCGCCCGTTCGGCAAGGCTGACCGATCCGCCACTGATCGAAATGGTCGACTTCGGCGGCGAAGGAGGGGAGTACCGCAGCCGCTGGAGTTCGATTTCCAGTGACGACTCTGGAATCCGGCTCGACCTGACTCTCGACTCCTCGTCGCTTCGCCTCGGTCTTTCGCCTGAAAGAATCGCTCTGAATTTGCTGGACCTTGCTAATCCCACGCAGCAACGATTCCAGGACGACTTTGCCGCCCTGTTCGAGAGAGTCACGATTCAGGACGGTCGGCAGGTGAGCCTCCACTGGCGACGGCCACACGTGCGGCCGGAAGCCCTGCTGCGGCTCTCGCTCGTGGAACTGGTCGACCCTGAGGAAGGGCATACGCCGCCGGGCGTCTATCGAGCGGTCGACGAACCGGCGAATGAGCAATCAGTGACCTACAACCTGCAAGGCCAAGCGGAACAATCCTTCGGACCGAAGATTATTGTCGAACGTGTTTTCGACAACGAAGAATCGGCGCTTGCCGCGTTGCAGCAGGGAAATGTGTCTGTCTTGGATCAGGTGGCGCCCTGGCTGATCGATCCGTTACGAGCCTACCCGCAGCTTGCGGTCGCGTCGTATCGCTTGCCGACCGTTCACGTCTTGCAACTGAACAATTCCAAGCCGCTGCTCACCAGTCGCGAGTTCCGCCGGGCGCTCTGCTACGGCATCGATCGAGCGCGAATCGTGCGAGACGTTCTGTTGGCAGGCGAAAAGCGTGCCGGCTTTCGCGTGCTGAGCGGACCGCTGCCGGCGGGCGTCTCCATCACCGACCCGGTCGGCTACGGATACAATCGGCAGCTTTCCCCTCGCCCTTACGAGCCTCGCCTGGCGTCGGTCCTGGCGACCGTGGCCAGGAACTCGCTGGCTAAGCGAACGGCTGGTGAGGCCGAACTCGAAGAGGAACCGGAAGCCGTCGAGACGCCGCCCTTGTTGCTGGTGTATCCGCCCAATTCGGTCGCCCGCACCTGTTGCCAAACCATCAAGCTGCAACTCAGCGCGATCGGCATCCCGGTGGTGCTCAATGAGCTGCCCGCCCATAGTTCGGCGCTGCCGCCCGATTACGACCTGCTGTATGCCGAGCTGGCGATTCGGGAACCGCTGGTCGACGCCCGCCGGTTGCTTGGTCCCCGGGGCAGCGCGGGTATCTGTAGTTCGTCGATGAGCCTGGCTTTGGAACAGGTCGATCGGGCCCGCAATTGGCGTCAGGCCCGTAATCGGCTCAGCGAGGTGCATAAGGTAGCTTACTACGATCTGCCGGTGATCCCCCTGTGGCAAACGGTCGACTACTTCGCCTATCGCAAAACGCTCCAAGGAATTGGCACGAGGCCCGTGACCTTGTACCAGAACGTCGCCGATTGGCAGATGTCCTACGACGGAGGGACTCGCTAGCCATGTCCCTCATCGTCCATCCTGTTGCAGTGCAAAAACTTCGGTCGCGGTGCGCTGGCACCTTGGCTGGGGCTCTCCTGGCGATTGTTGTTTGCGATCTGGCTCAAGCGGCAGAGAAAAAATATTGGGAGCTCTCGCCCTACACCATCCACATTCAACTGGCGGTCGACGATTCGGCCCGCAGTCGGCCATCGCTCGACACCGACCTGGCCGCCTTCCTCGAGCAGCGGATTCTCAACACGCTCCACCCGCTCTGGTCGGCCGAACTGGAGGTTGCCCGAGCAGCCGAAAGGTATCTGCTCCTCGACAACTTGCCGACGCTTGAAGAACATCTGACGGAAACGACCAGCCGATTCGACAAGCGGATGTTCTTGACGGTCGTGGCCGAGGCCGATGGCTACCGGCTCGCTTGCCGCGAATGGGACCAGTACACTCGCCGTTGGGGCCCCGTGCTCCGCCGAAATGTTCGTCAAGAACTGATGCTGCCCGAGCAATGTTTTGCTCTCCTGCGCCGCGTCTTCGCCCCGCTGGCCACGGTGCGGGCCGACCCCGAGGACGAGAAGCGGGCCACGCTCGTTTTCAAAGGGAGCGAACTGCCCCGTCGCACCGACGACACAACGTCCGCCAACGCGGGCGACGTTTATCAACCGTTGGTGATCCGTTCCGACCACACCGGCGAGGTGCTTCCCAATGGCGTGTCGGAAGTGCCCTGGACGTACCTCACCCTCGACGAGCCGGACGATAAACTTGACGATGGGCCAGACGACGAGACGAACAACGGCCAATGGCAAGGCACCGTGCATAGCGGGATCCGCCGTCCGTTTGGACTCCGACGCCGCGGCCGTAGCGAGCATCTGGCCATCGCCGTGCGCAACCCGCCGGGCGTCACCCGGGTGCGCTTCTACGCTCGTCACGACAAGACCCGGGGACTTAGCGGCTATGAAGTGTTTCGTCGACTCGCCGTCGGCGCCAAGAGTGAACCGCTGGGGCTAACCAACTCGGTCGGCAGCGTCGAGGTGGTGCCGGCAGATGGCGAAGTCGTCACACTGTTTCTGCGTAGCGACGGACAACTCCTGGCCAAGGTGCCCGTGCCGCCGGGCGTGAAATCGCTCGTCGAGGTTCCGATCGCCGACGACACGGCCCGACTGCGCGCTCAGGCAGAGCTCACCGCCCTGAGCGAGCAATTGATCGACATCGTTGCCCGCCGCAACATTCTCATGGCACGAGTTCGCCATCGCCTGAAGGAGGGCCAGTTCGACGAAGCGAGGGAGATGCTCGACGAGCTGGACGATCTCCCCGGTCGATCCCAATTCAACCAGATGATCTCCTCCGCCGAGCGAGCTCCGAACAACGTCTCCCCAGATCCGCGTGTCCAGCAAAAGATCGAAAAGCTGTTCGCGCAGACTCGCAAACTGCTGGGTCGATTTCTCGCCGTCCGCCAGATTTCCGAGCTTCGCAACGAAGTAAACGCCGCGGCCCGTGGCGCCACCGAGTGATCGCGAGTCTTGCACGGCGAGGAGGGGCTCGTGTGCCACTGCTGGCTTGCCAGCAGTGCGGCGGAGGGGAAAGGTCTCGCGCAGAGGCGCGCCGCAAAAGGTTCCAGGAAGGCTCTGTCGAAAACCTCATGTAGGAGGCGTCTCCGACGGCGACCGTGATTGGCATAAGGGGACCAATCGAAACGACGGTCGCCGTCCCCAGGCTGTTAGTTCGTTTCCCACTCGCTCGCTACAAAGTAGCCGACAAACCACAGGGAAAATACCCGAAAATAACGGGAAGCTTCGGCGGAATTAATAGAGGAACCCTAAAGGAAGCGGTACACATTCGCGCTTATTCGCGTGATTCGCGGGCCCTTTCTTGCTAGCGGACCAACCTCGTCAAGCGCCAATTGCTGGCCACGCCATGAACAGAGGCCCCGTCAACAAGAAAAATCAGCCGCCCACCGACCACACGGATCGGCCTGCCGAAGAAAGCTGCTCGGTTCCGAACACCACAATATCTTGGGGGACCGACCTTGTGGGACCACCAGATATAGACAAGTCTGAATGATGGGAACGCCTAACAGAACACGTGAAGAAGCCCCGCTTTTCCGAAAAAGCCGGGCTTTTGACGCAATCTCGTCACAGGCTTGCCGCATGAAAAAACAGAACTTTGGTTTTCAAGACCACCATACCTTGTGGTTCGACCATGCGCGACCACAAGATATAGTGCAGGAAGAATTCTTGGGGGTTTTTGCCTCCGTCGTCCCGCAAAGCTGAATAGGTCTCTAACCCAGCACCGGGCAACTATCAAACCACTCACGCCCTTGGGCGAGCATCCACTGGCGGCATTCGTCGGGGCCCCAGTAGCCGGGGTCGTATTGGTAGAGCGGTGGAGTGTCGCTCGTTTTCCAAGATTCGATGATCGGATCGCAAATTCGCCAGGCGGCGTCGACCTCGTCGGCTCGCGCGAATAGGCTGGCGTCGCCCTCGAGTGCGTCGAGCAGTAACCGCTCGTAGGCCTCGGGCATCTGGCCGCGGAATTCTTGCTGGTAGTTGAAGTCGAGATCGGTCTGCCGCATTTTCATGCCGGCATCGGGCACTTTGGTTTGGAAGTGAATCTGAATTCCTTCGGCCGGCTGCACCTGAATCACTAGCCGGTTGGCCTCGCCCAGGTCGCCGGGGCTATCGTCGAACAGATTGTGGGGCGGAGCGTGAAACTGGATCACGATCTGCGTGGTGCGACACGACATTGCCTTGCCGCTCCGCAGATAAAACGGCACACCTTGCCAGCGCCAGTTGTGAATACAGAACCGCATCGCCGCAAAAGTCGGCGTACGGCTCTCCGGCTCAACTCCCGGCGAATCGCGGTAGCCCCGATACTGGGCTCGCAGGGTGTGGTTTGCGATTTGCTCCGCCTCCAAGGGCACGATCGCCTGCAACACTTTTACCTTTTCGCTGCGAATCGCATCGGCCTCGTAGCGAGCCGGGGCCTCCATCGCGGTGACCATCAGCAGTTGCAGCAGATGATTCTGGATCATGTCGCGGACCACTCCGGCCGTGTCGTAGTAGCCGGCCCGACTGCCGACGTCGACCTCCTCGGCCACGGTGATCTGCACGTGATCGATGTAATTGCGATTCCAGATCGGCTCGAAAATGGTATTGCCGAACCGCAGCACCATCAAATTTTGAACCGTCTCTTTGCCCAGGTAGTGGTCGATCCGATAGACCTGTTGCTCGGCGAAGACTTTGTGCACGCTCTCATTGAGGCTCTCGGCCGACGCCCGATCAGTGCCAAACGGTTTTTCGATCACCAGTCGTCGTGTTGCGGAGCCTTCCTCGGCGAGCCCAGCCTCGCCAAGATGTTTTACGGCTTGTTGATAGAACCGAGGGGCCGTCGACAGATAGTAAAGTCGTCCGCTTGGCTTGCCTGCTTCGAGTTGGTCGAGCTGTTGGCCCAAGGCGACAAAGTCCTCGGGCTTGCTGATGTCGCCCGGATGGTAGAACAGGCAAGGCGCAAACTCAGCCCATGCCTGGGGGTCGAAACTGTCGCCCGCCATTTTTGCGGTCGATTTGGCCAGTCGGGTGCGCCACTCGTCATGCGAGTACGTGCTGCGCGAAAAACCAACAATCCGAAAAGACTCTTTCAATCGGCCTTTACGAAACAACTGGAATAGCGCAGGAACCAGCTTGCGGCTGGTCAAGTCGCCCGACGCACCAAATATGACGATAGAATTCATTTCGCCGAAGTTCAGACCACGTACGTCGAAGACGCCGTGTCGCCGCCTCGTCCCGTCCAGTTTGTGTGGAAGAACTTTCCACGGGGCTTATCGGTGCGCTCGTAGGTATGAGCACCGAAGTAGTCCCGCTGTGCTTGCAGCAGATTAGCCGGTAGGCGATCGCTGCGATAGCCATCGAAATAGGCGAGTGCCGAACTCATGGCCGGCATCGGAATCCCCAATTCCACCGAAGCCGATACCACGCGCCGCCACGGCTTCTGTGCCTTAACCATTGCTTGCTTGAAGAATGGATCGATGAGTAGATTCGTCAAACCCGGTTTGCGGTCGAAGGCGTCCTTGATCTTTTCCAGGAATGCTGAGCGGATGATACACCCGCCACGCCACATCAGAGCGACGCCGCCGAAATTGAGATTCCAACCGTACTCTTCGGCTGCTGCCCCCATCAGTTGGTAGCCTTGGGCGTAGGAGACGATCTTCGAGCCGTAGAGGGCCTGCATCAAGTCTCGCACCATCCGCTGCTTGTCGCCCTTGAAGCGTCCACTCGGGCCCTTGAGCACCTTCGAGGCCGCGACGCGTTCTTTCTTCATCGCAGACAGGCAACGTGCGAAGACGGCCTCGCCGATTAGGGTGAGCGGCATTCCCGCATCGAGGGCGGCTACGGCGGTCCATTTGCCGGTCCCCTTTTGGCCTGCCGTGTCGAGAATCACATCGAGCGTCGCTTCTCCCTTTTCATCGCGATAACCGAGAATGTCTCGGGTGATTTCGATCAGATAGGAATCGAGAATCCCTCGGTTCCACTTGGCAAAAACGCTTTCCATTTCGTCGTTCGACATTTTTAGGCCGACCTTCATCATTTGATAGGTCTCGCAGATCATCTGCATGTCGCCATATTCGATGCCGTTGTGAACCATCTTGACGAAGTGTCCCGCGCCATTCTCCCCGACCCAATCGCAACAGGGCTCACCTTCGTCGGTGTGTGCCGCGATGGTCTGGAAGATCTTGCGCACCGCCGGCCAAGCCTTGCGCGAGCCGCCCGGCATGATCGAGGGCCCCAACAGGGCGCCTTCCTCGCCTCCCGAAACACCCGTGCCGATGTAGAGCAGCCCCTTGTTCTCGACGTACTCGGTGCGGCGCGTGGTGTCGGGAAAGTGGGAATTGCCGCCGTCGATGATAATGTCGCCTTTGTCCAAGTGGGGGATGACCTGGTCGATGAAAGCGTCGACCGCCGCACCGGCCCGAACCATCATCATTACCTTGCGCGGAGTCTTGAGGCTCGTGCAGAGCGCCTTGACCGACTTGCAGCCAACGATGTTCTTGCCCTTGGCTCGTCCTTTGACAAAATCGTCGACTTTGCTCGTCGTGCGGTTGTAGCACGAAACGGTGAATCCTTTGCTTTCCATGTTCAGGATCAAGTTTTCACCCATGACGGCCAAACCAACCACAGCGATATCGGCCAACTCTTTTCCCTTGGTTGCTTTCTTCTTAGCTTTCTTCTTAGCTGCCATTTCTTCGTTTCTCCTGCTCGGTCGGATGTTAATACCGTAAAGCGTATCGGGGCTTGCCCGACACTCCTGATGGCATGAAATTGGTCGCGGTGAGTCTCATTCGATGTGACCCACCAGTTGATACTACACTTGGTTCACACGCCGCTAAAAGCGGAGAAGCCTCCGTCGATCGGGATAACCGTCCCCGTGACAAAGCCTGAAGCGCTGTCGTCTGCCAGCCATAAGAGCGTCCCCGACAAATCGTCGGGCTCACCAAACTTGCCTACCGGTGTGTGTTCGATGATGACTTTTCCCCTTGCGGTTAGCTCACCGCTCTCATCGGTCAGCAGACTCCGATTCTGATCGGTCAGAAAGAAACCGGGGGCAATCGCGTTAACTCGGATGCCCACCTTCGACATGTGTACTGCCAGCCAGCGCGTAAAATTGCTGACTGCCGCTTTGGCGCCGCTGTATGCCGGGATCTTGGTCAGTGGCGTAAAAGCATTCATCGAGGAAATATTTATGATCACGCCCGTCTGCCGCTCCGCCATCGATCTCGTGAAGGCCTGGGTCGGAAGCAGCGTGCCCAAGAGGTTCAGGTTGAACACGAATTGGATCCCATCCGGATCGAGGTCGTAAAAGGTAATCAGGTCTTTTGACGGGTTCTTTAGGTCGTCTGGAGTCAGATACTCTTTCGACGTGGTCCCCTTGGGATGATTTCCGCCCGCACCGTTGACTAGGATGTCGACCGGCCCGAAATCGGCTTCAATGCTCGCATTCGTCGCTTCGAGACCCTCCATCTCCAGGACGTTGCAGGCATAGCCTTTGGCTTCTCCGCCGTTCTCGCAGATCTCGTTCGCTACCTTGGCGGCGAACTCGTCGCGCAGGTCGAGCACTGCCACGCGGGCGCCGCTCTTGGCCAAAGCGTGGGCCATCGCTCCACATAGAATCCCGCCGCCACCTGTGATGGCGACAGTTTTTCCTGACAAATTGGTTTGTGACATGGGATTGGGTGTTCTCCTTGAACTTCTGTTGAAGGGGTGCCCGGAAAAAACGGGGCTAGCTGTCAAATCTCCCGCGGTGCGCCCACAGACCGAGTGCCGGATTGGAGATGAAGAAAACTTCTTCGCCGTCGGGCATCGTATTCATGCCGTCCGTGAGGCGCTCGGGCGAATATTTTTGCGTCATTTCGTCCAAATCGGCGTATTCGAAATTCACCTGCTCGATTTCTTGACGCGTCAGGCGTCCCGGGCAGTAAGTGATGCGAAACCGTCCCTCGGACGATCCGTGAATCAGGTGGGCCGCGGCACTGAGATTTCCCCGGAGCGATTCGTCCTCGTCGACCGCTTGAAGAACTTCGGGTGTTTTGACGTATCCGAATTTCCGAATCAGTCGGTCAATTTCCTTGTCTTCGCCAAACTCCTGGACCCCCGGCGCCAATACAATGAGCTCGCCTCCGTCGGCAAGTGCCATCCTGGTTCGATAGATGCTCTTATTGCCCAGCCAGGTGCTTTTGAATTCCGAGGGGTCGAGATAGACGACTACCTTGTCGAGCGGCTTGTCGAGCATCTCGAAGTTCACTTGGAGCGACAGCTCGGCTGCCTGCTCAAAGCACGCGCGGTCGTCTCCGATATAGAGACCTTTGACTTCGAGTTCACCCGCAGGATTCTTTGCCACGACCGTCTGGACGTAGACAATGGGCAAATCCTTTGCGAAATGTTCGCTGGCATAGTCGAGCACACTGCGGACGGGCGAATCGGCCCGGCCCATGATCCGCTCCATACCGTAGACTGCTCCGAGGTAATGGCTCCTGTGGATTCCCAGCGGCCCACCGGTTCCCACAAAAATGTTCTTGTTGTAGTTGGCCATGCCGATCACCTCGTGAGGCACGACCTGTCCGACCGACAGGATGAGGTCATGATCTCCTTCCGCTATTAAGTTGGCAACTTGGGCAGGCCAATCGAAGTCAACCTTGCCCTCGGAGACCTCCTGCAGAAACTCACGAGGAACGGTGCCCAGGGTCTTAATGCCCGTTCGCCAGTCGTGGACGCGAAAGAGCGACGTGGGCATGTCGCCAAACATGTGGGAGATCTGCGCTTCGCTCATCGGCGTGTGCGTACCCAGGGCAGGCAGTACGTCGGTAAGGCGCTCGCCGTAGTATTTCCAGGCGTACCGAGTCAAATCTCCGGCCAGAGAGTGCAGTCGCGTCGCGTCGGGCGGTACAGCAAGCACTCGCTTGCGGGGACCGAGTTGATCCAGCGCAGCAGACAAGCCTTCCTCGAGAGCGCGTGCGTCGAGGTGATCGGATACCGAACCGCGGCTGAAATACAACATGGTCGTTCTCGGTCGATAAGGCCCGACTAGGCGGGGCTACTCACCATCCACAGGCCAAGGGGGCGTTTTTGGAAGGTATTCGTTGAATTCGTCGATCAGCTCTTGCTGATACTCTCCTGCAAAGGTGCCACTGAAGAAACGGTCGATCCCCTCGTCCAGGAGTCGTCTCCAACTGGCTTCTTCGTTGCCCGGATTGATCGGATAGAACAAGCAGTCATTTGCGACAGCCGCATTGTGATCGCCAGGGGCGTCGCCAATCATCAAAGTCTTGTTCTCGCCATATTGCTTGGCCGTGGTCAATGTTTCCGCTTTGCTGCCCGCCTCTTGTCCACAGATGGCCCGCACGTATTGACCGATGCTGTGTTCCTCCCATTCCGCTTCCAATGCCTCGTTCGGCGTCGCGGAAACAACTAGCATGTCTGCCACTTCAGAGAACCGCTCCAAGCAACTTTTGACATTTGGAAAGGGCGGCACATTGCGGACCATTCCCGCCACGGACTTATTAACATCACGAGACCAAGCTAATGTCTTCGTCAGGTCGGGATCACCCGTGGCTTCCACGACGACCTCCAAGGTGGGATTCCCCAGCTTGGTTTCCTGTTCGATCCAGTTCACGACTCCCTCGAGCTGCGGCACCTTGACGTTGCGGGCCTTCACCTCGGGACGCCGGCGGAGCCAGTCGAGCTGTTCCACAAGGGCCTTGAATCGGTTGATACCGCGGCTCTTTGAGTAGAGATTTACGAACTCAGCGGCCTCGCGGGCGAATTTGCTCACACCCTGCAAGTCGTAATGATTGATGAAATTGTGAATGAAACATTCCTTGTGCTTCAGCTCCATAGAGTCAAAAACACAACCGTCGGAATCGATGCCGACCAGAAAATCTTTTTCGGGCTGGTAGTCTTCTATCATGGCTTTGTCAGTGGTCCGTTGCTGGTTGTTCGTTGTAAGTGGCTAGGAAAACGGTTCAGGAGTTCGCGCTAAACGGGCGCTTTGCTGCGGTTGGCTTGAGGGACGTAGCTGTCGAGTTTCTGTTCGGCGTAAATCGGTTCGATCCGGGCCAGCCGCTGGCGACCGTCGATCATCGGCAGGCTCACCATGCCGTCGCCGACCAACGGACGGCAGTAGTCGACAAAGTCGTCGGTCACATCCAAGCCGTTGGCGGAGATCCAGTGTTCCGGGAAAGTGCGTTCGCTGTTGGCGACCTCGGCGAGGGGGACCTTGTCGAACGTAACGCCGTAAACGGGCCCCGGCTTGCGCAGGATCGTCGACATAAACCCGCTTTGGCCGCTGGCCGCCAGTTGGACGGCCATCTCGCCCGCTTTGTAAGCCTCGTCCAGATCGACGCTCGAAGCGTAGGCAATCGCGTTGCGCTGGTCGGTGCCCGACACATTGCACCGCGCGGCCCCCTTGGCGGCCAGCCCGTTGGCGTTCAAGTAATTGACGATGATCTGGGCGACCGTCATATGGCTGGAGCTAAACGACGTGTGTCCGAACGAGTCTTTCACTTCACCCAGATCGCCAACGTCGAGCCCCTCGCTGACGACCAAAATACATCGGCCGTCGCTCTTGAGTTGGTCGTTCACTTGATCGGCAATCTGCTCCAGCGTCACCTTACGCTCTGCCAAATAGATTTGCAGTGGCATTTCTCGATCGGGGTCGGCAAGCCGGGCCGCGGCGGGAATGAAACCGATTTTGCGTCCCATCGCTTGCAGCACCAACACCGGGTCGGCCGGACAGGAGCCGGCGTTCTCTTCGTTAGCGTTCTGCACCATGTGCATCCAATACTTGGCGCACGAACCGTAGCCCGGCGTGTGGTCGATCAGCTTGAACTCGCTGTCGCCGACGTCGTTGTCGATCGTCTTCGGCACGCCGACGCCCACCAGATCGAGCCCACGCTCCTGGGCGAGGGCCGCGACCTTGTTGGCCGTGTCCATCGAATCATTGCCGCCGATGTACAGAAAGTAGCCGACATCGTGGGCCTTCAGCACCTCGATCACGCGGTCGAAATCTTCGTTCTGCCAATCCTTGATTTTGTAGCGACACGTGCCGATGGAGCCAGCGGCGGGAGTGAACCGCAGCAGGGCGATTTCTTCGGTACTTTGGGCGGAGAGATCGATCAACTCCTCCTTCAACACGCCTTCTATGCCGTGATGCCCGCCGTAGACATCGCCAATCTCCGCCGACTGCCTCGCCGTCTCCACGATCCCGCGCAGGCTACTATTGATGACACAACTCGGCCCGCCGCTCTGCGCTACTACTAGGTTTCTTGGTCGACTCATGATGGACGCGTCCGGTGTGGATTCGCAAACCGGCCATTCTACCGCCCGAGAGACGTTGCCACAATTGGCCCAGAAAACGGAACCGTGCCGTAGAAAATCGGAAGCACCTGGCCTACTCGTTTTCAACAGAGCTCGAACGGCTGTAGATCGGCAACTCAAGCACGAGGCTTTCGATTCGAGCCAGTTCCGCCTGGAAGGCTTCGTCGCCGATCTTTCCGAATTGGGCCTGCAATTCAGCAATTCCGAGCCCCTCGGCCAGATTGAGAACCTCAGGCAGATAGTCGGCGACATCGAAGCTCTGGGACAGTTGTTCCAAGGAGATCTCTCCGGCCGAAACCCGCTTGGCAAACTCGACTCCCGCACGATCGGCCGCCAGATCGGCGAAACTAAAACCCGAGCCGCCGTTGGCGTCCAGCATCTCCTTGCCCAGCCCCAGCTTCAGCGCCGCCTGCGGACCCAGCGTCGTTGCCAGATGTGCCGAGACGAAGAAATGTTGGGCCAGGTCGCGCCGATCGCGCATCGTCGGGCTGCCCAAGATGCTGACGCGGTCCTGGCGTTGTGCGTCGTTCTCGACGTGGGAAACAAACGCCGAAGTCGCGGGAAACTTGAGCAACGTCTCCGAATCGTCCAGGAAAATCCCCAACGACAACAGGAACACCTGCTCCAGCTGTTCCGGCTCTAGCTGCAATGCCGCCAGCGCCGTCTGGCGTACGTAGAACTCGGTCAATTGGTCGCCCGTGTACCATTGGGGGGCGTCCGAAGAATTCTCTGCTTCCGGTTCGTCGGGCTTGCGAGATTTGGTCACCCGCAGTAGCTGCATGACGGTTCGACGGGTGTCGCTGATCATCGACCGGTCCTGCAAGGTGGGTTGCTCTTCAGCGATGGGCCGCAGACCCGAGAGGCCCAGCAGCCTCAGATACTGGCCTGCCGCAGGATCTCTGGGAAGCGCCTTTGCGAGCACGCTGTATATCTCGCCCATCCGCTGCCTTGTTGGCGGCGAGACATCCCCCAAGCGCCGAACGTCACGATTGCGCAGCTCGTCGCCAAGCATCGCAATCAGCAGCGTGTTGACCGGATCGAACTGCACGCGCGCGCCCGCGCGCCGCTGCAAGCCGCCGGTCAGAAGCGGGCGCATCACGCTCGTCGGCTCGGGACTGTGCGAAGCCCCGAGGTAATGACCCAGCTCGTGGACCAATAGCTCGAGCCGTTCCGGTTCGAGGATACTCCGAGACCGCTCCTTGAGCAGGATGTAAGGATGCAACGCGCCGCGTGTGCCTCCCATGTGTACGCGACCGCTTTGGACCCGGTACTGGCTGCTGAAGCCAATCGCCAGCTGCGCCGGTTGGGGGCTCACTTCTTTTTCAAATTCGTGCATCGACCGAGCGAAATTATGCTGCTGGTCCTCCGAATCCCAGTTACTCACGGCCACGACGTTGAGTTTCACACCGCTGTGTTTTTCGAGTATCTCAGAAGCGGCCGCAACGCGTTTGCGAAGTTTTGCTTCCCAGAGCTGGCGATGCGTCGGCTCGTCGTCGTCGACCAGAATTTTTACGGCTATGGTTACGCTCTGGCGTCTGGACCCGATGCCCGGCGGAGCAGGCTCACTCGCTGCCGGCTTGTTGTTGCCGAAGCCGATCTGTTCCATCCGCAACGGCTCGTTGCCTTGGCCGCGGGTGAAGAAGTAAGCGCTTTTCGCCGCCGCCTGGTAGCTGTGCTCGACCAGGCCTTCCTTGTAGCGCACACGCAGCGCTCGCTGGTAGAAAAAGGGCCGCGATTCGCCGACGGCGAGCGTCAACGGCTGAGGCCGCTCACCATCTGGCAAGACCGTCACCGTCAGCCGCTGCGGCGTGCGGTTGGAGAAGACCGCGACCTCGGCAGAAGCCGGCACGGCGCCGTTCGCCACCAGCAGCAGTGCGATCAATGGGTGCCAATTGTGTCGGGGCAAAGCGAGTTCCTTCAACAGAGAAGTGCGGGGCAGGGGGGCTTGGTTCATTTTACCCTGGAACGGACAACTCGGCGACACTACGGTCATTCCTACGTGCGGCACTACTGTCATTCCGAGGTCCGCCGAGGAATCTCCGGGTTCCAATCTCCAGCTACAGCAAATCGTGTAATTCCTGCATCGCGCAGATGTCGCGTTCGTGTCCGGCGGCGGCGAACGATGCCTGCAGGTTGTTCAACATGCGGGACAGCCAAATGCGGGGCGTCGCACGGGCCAGCATCTCGGGGGACAGCGAAATCGGCTTGCCAACGGCCTGGGAGATGCGCTGGGCCGCCTCGCTCTCGTTGAGCACTCCCCCGCCGAAAAACGGATCGACATACATCCCTTCGACGCCCGCAGCGCCGGAAAGTTCCACCTCGGCCAGAAAATGTCCCGGAGCATTCACGCCATGCACCACGAGCCCCAGCGGCTCGGCCACCCGTCGGTACACCAACACCAGCGAGATCGGAATCCCCCGCCGCGTGCGGAGCACGTCGGGCAGATAGCTGTTGGCCGGGGCGTAGTAGTCCTCCCGGTTGCCGCACAGGCCGAACACGTCGAACAGCACGTCGTGCAAATGGGCCAACAGCGCCTCGGCCGAGCCGGAGCGCACCCGAGCTTGCACGGTAAGGGCCAGATTCTCGACGACGGTTTCCGCTTCAGCCAAGCTGGCCTCCGGTCGTTCGTGCAGCGCAATGGCGAACGCCGCGCGAAACAATCCCGCCGCGCTCTCGGCATCAGCCAATTGCTCGGCAAACATCCGATAGGCAGCGGGTCGGCAGTAAGCGGGGGTGGGCATGGTGGGTGAATCACGGGAGCTGATAAGCACTTCCATCGATCGTACCACGGGAAGACCGGTCGTAAAACTGGCGATCTGAGGGCCAGCACATCGTCGGAGAATCTTTTCAGGCTAGCGCATTCGCCGTATGATGAAGTGTGCTTACTGCTTGTCTCGACCTATTCAGTCCCTGTGGGGTGCCAATGTCTTGCTCGACTCTCTGCCGTCGATTGGTGGTTCTTGTCGCAACACTCATGCCGGCCGGTTCTTCTCTCGGCTCAGACGTCCTGACGGTTGCCCGTGCCTACCCGGACGGTGGAGGTTACAACTGGACCCCGGGGAATTCGGGCACGCCGATAGAAATCGACTTCGCGGGCGAGCGTATCCTTGCCAAGGGAGACAGCACGATCTGCTGTGGATTTACGCTGGCGGTCGCGATCGAAGTTGCCAAGCGTCGGGGACTTCTCGATGGTAAGCAAGTGAAAGATGTACGCACCTTTCAGCGCCAGTGGTACGGCAGCACCGAAGTCAGCAAAGAAACGCTCTGTGAGTATGCGGTGGAAGAGCTCGGAATCGGTAAATCTGTGAACATGGAAGACGCGATGCCAGGCGACTTCGTGCAGTTCTGGCGCACCAGCGGCTCGGGACACAGCGTGATTCTGCTCGATTGGATTCGCGACGGCGATACAATCGTCGGACTCAAGTACCGCAGTTCGCAAAAGTCGACCGATGGCATCGGCGATCGAGTGGAGTTCTTTGACAATGCGCCCGGGCGAGAGGGATTGGTTATGAGATCGCGGACCCATGTCTGCCGTCTGAATGAAGCGGCATCACCGAAGGCTACGTCGATCAAACCGTCCATCGCAGCGCTAGTTGCAGACGGGGCTTTCGCCGAAGCCGAGAAACTGCTCAAGGCTAGGATCGTCGACCCCTCGGAACCCGTGATCAGCGAGGCGGCGATTCAGTTGGAGTTGCTCCGCCGGATCCGACGCGATTTTCGCCTTTCAACCGAACAGGTTCTCGCGCAGATTCAGGAGAGCGTACCCGACGCCACCCTTGAGGACATGACTCGCTGGCGTGACGTGGGCGATTTGCAGTCTCGGGTGATCGATGGAGAGATTCGCTATTTTCGGCGTGCCGTGTCGAATCTTTTCCGCTTCAATAATCAGACGAGACTACGACGCCAGAGCCAACCGGAGGACGACGGCTTCGATAAGACGGCCCACATCGTCGAGTTGGTGCGACTCTCTGAAACGGTAGAAGGGCCAGAGGTTTTCCCCGTCAAGCACACCATCCGTTACGAACTTGCCGTCAAGGCAGATCATCCCCGGTTGCGGCCCGGTGCGATCTTTCGCGCCTGGCTCCCGTTCCCACAGGAGTACCGCCAGCAACGAGATGTGCGGCTGATCCGCTCGGAACCGGAAGGTGGCGCCATCGCCGAGAACGGCCGACCGCACCGGACCATTTACTTTGAGCAAACGATTGCCGATTCCGGTAAGCCGCCACGATGCGCGGTGGAGTTTGAATTTGTAACTTCAGCCTGGTGCCCCAAGTTGGATCCAGCCGCCGTAGAGCCGTATGACACCAGCAGTGAGTTGTACCGGGAGTATACTGCAGAACGTTCACCGCACATTGTGTTCACGCCCGACGTGATTCGGTTAGCTCGCGAGATCGTCGGCGAGGAAGAGAATCCGCTGGAGAAGACGCTCCGCATTTTTCGGTGGGTGTCGAAGAATGTTCTGTGGTGTGGGGAGATGGAGTACAGCATCATCCCCAATCTTTCCGCCAAGGGTCTCGCGGCCCGGCGGGGCGACTGTGGCGTCCAGGGGATGGTATTCATTACGCTGTGCCGAGCCGCCGGCGTGCCGGCCCGCTGGCAGAGTGGCTGGCAGACGCAACCCCGTAGCTGGAATATGCACGACTGGTCGGAGTTCTACGTCGCCCCCTGGGGTTGGCTACCGGCCGATGCGTCGCACGGCGTTCGGGAGCACGATGACCCACGCGTCCGTGACTTCTTGTGCGGGCACATGGACCCATACCGATTGATCGTCAACCTCGACTATGGCCGCCCCCTCCAGCCGCCCAAAATCAGTTTCCGTAGCGAGCCGAACGACTTCCAACGCGGCGAAGTAGAGATTGACGGACACAACTTGTACTTCGGTGAGTGGGACTGGAAGTTTAAGGTTCAGACGACTCTGCTCTCACAGTGACGCAGCACGGTGTCGCTCCGGTCGCCTTTGTTCCCGTGATAGGCGAGTCGCAGGACCATCCAGCGGCGAGACGACTCCGCCGGTCCGCCGATTCTTGACGCGATTGCCCCCCCTACTCGGTGGCAGGTCGTACGCTGTGAGCCATTCCAGGGGGATAAATTTCTTGCATCGTCGCCGTCGCCGCTGTAGGCTCGGCGTGTTGGACCCTCTTTTTCCGAAATCCATTAGATGGGAGGGACGCTAATGCGTGCTCGATATCCTGCTCTAATGAAGGCAACCACAGCTTTGGTTGTCTTGTCGTTGACGCTCTCGTACGCCTCGACTACTTACGCCGACACCTTCGGAGTTGGGGCCACCACCTTTGACATCGAGTTCGTTACCATCGGCAATCCGGGCAACGTCGCCGATACGACGGGCAACCCCAGCCCACCGCACCCAACCGGCTCGGTGGCCAGCACGTATCGCATCGGCAAATTTGTAATTTCTGAGGACATGATCGACAAAGCAAACGCCCAATCTGTCCTCGACAGTGATCCATTGGGTATCACGAAGGACACCCGTGGCCCGGATAAGCCAGCCACATCAGTGAGCTGGTACGAAGCGGCCCAGTTCGTCAACTGGCTCAACACGAGCACCGGCAGCACGGAAGCCTACAAGTTCGACGGCGGCGGAGATTTTCAATTGTGGACAGCGGTCGATGTGGGCTACGACCCGAACAATCTCTATCGCAACAGTCAAGCTACTTATTTTCTGCCGAGCGTCGACGAGTGGTACAAGGCGGCCTACTACGATCCTGCGGCTGGCGTTTACTACGATTACCCCACGGGCAGCGACACGCCTCCCACGGCGGTCGCTAGCGGTACAGCAGCGGATACCGCCGTATACGACCAGTCACTCTCCACGGGCCCCGCGGACATCACTCTTGCCGGAGGTTTGAGTCCCTATAGCACGGCGGGCCAAGGCGGCAATGTTAATGAATGGGAGGAGACGGACTTTGACTTGGTGAATGACTTAACTTCGTCTGGTCGCGGCGCTCGCGGCGGCGGCTGGAGCTTGAACTCCTTCGGCTTGCTGTCGTCGGTCCGGACCGGCGTCGTCCCGTCCAGCGGGATCTTATTCATCGGTTTTCGAGTGGCAAGTATCTCTGAGCAGAGTGCAGACTTCGACGATAACGGGATAGTTGACGGCCACGATTTTCTTATCTGGCAGAGGGGTTACGACCCACTCTGCACCAGTTGCACACTGGCCGACGGGGACGCCAATGGAGACCACGCCGTTGATACCGCCGACGAAGAAATCTGGACCGACGAATACGGCCGCGTGAAGGTCCAGTTCACGACCGCCGTTCCCGAGCCCTCGACCTTCTGCCTTTTGCTCTTCGCAACGTGCCTGCTCGTCACTACCAATAAAAGTGGGCGCGCCAAGACTCGAACTTGGGACCTCAGCCTTATCAGGGC
>CAXMSB010000362.1:0-1806 GCA_964195615.1 uncultured Granulosicoccus sp.
TCGGCGAGGACACCATCTCCCATGAGCTTAACGACGCGACCGCCATGTTCGGAGATACACGGAAGCACAAGCTCGCTGAGATGGCTTTTCAATCGATTGAGCGTCCCGGACTCGTCCTGCCCCATCAGCCGGCTGTAGCCCACGACATCGGCGGCAAGGACGGCGGCGAGTCGACGCTCACCCTGCTGATTTCCCAAAATAGACTCCTCCCCTCGCGGAGCGCAGTTTGCTCGGGAGTGTAGCGCAAACGCTCTATGGCGGGAAACATACTATTAGTGGCAGGCGCATCTGTTTGGGCGACGATCACGAACCTAAGTCGCATTTGGGTCCAGCCTGTGTGGAAACGCTTCATTCTCATCAAAATCGCGTCTCTCGTAATAAGTCGGAGCGAATTTCGTAACTCTCCTCGATCAGAGGGCACGAAATCTCGATGAAACTGGGCCACGTTGAGCGGTCGTCGGAGTTTTCACACAGCCTCGGTCAAGACCCGTCATCTGAGCAATTTGGTCGGATGATTGCTTCGCCCCGCTCAGCCGCCGTTAGAGCTATACTGGATTAATAGGTCCTGACCCTAGTGGTCAGTCCGAAACGAAAGAGTCCGAGGACGCCATGGGTATGCCATTGCTCCCATTGAAGATCTGGATTTCCGGTGTGTCCACCGGAGGGGTTCTTCCGTTCGATTCAATCCACTAGGTTGTCTGGCGCTGCAACCGAAAGCGATTAACGAAAAATGTTGGCAAGCCTCACGGAATAGTCCCGGACTAGATATCGTGCTATCGGATAAGTATCTGCTGTCACTACGATATTCGTGGATTGGCATCAGCTTGGAAGGCTTCTGCTCTACCATTGAGCTACACCCGCACAAGCGAAATGACTACACCAGCCAGGAGCGCCCGGCAATCCCGGAAACGGCTTGCGGTAGCGGCGCCAACCAGTATCGTCGGTTGGCGACCGGACCAATCGAACGGAGGGGACATGGATCAGGAAACAGGAAACGCGCGAAAGATGGTCGGGCTGACGGTGATCAATCATCCGCTGGTCGAGCACAAAATGACACTGATCCGCGACCGCAACACCCCGACCGCAGTGTTCCGGCGGCTGCTGCGCGAAATCTCGATGCTGATGGCCTACGAGGCGCTGCGCGATCTCGAGCTGGAGAACGTGGCGATCGACACCCCGGTCTGCCCGATGATCGCGCGCAAGCTGGCCGGCAAGAAGCTGTGCTTCGTGTCGGTGCTGCGGGCCGGCGACGGATTGTTGCAGGGATTGCTGGAGCTGGTTCCCTCGGCGCGGGTCGGTCATATCGGCCTCTACCGCGACCCGGCGACGCTGATGCCGGTAACTTACTATTGCAAACTGCCCGAGGATATCGGCGCCCGCACCACGGTCGTCGTCGACCCGATGCTGGCGACCGGCGGCTCGGCGGCGGACGCGGTGGCCAAGGTCAAGGCCGAGGGCGCCAAGGACGTGCGGTTTCTGGCGCTGCTCGCCGCACCCGAGGGGGTCGAGACCTTCCGCAAGGCGCATCCGGACGTGCCGATATTTACCGGGGCGCTGGACGAGCGGCTGAACGAGCACGGCTATATCGTGCCGGGGCTGGGCGATGCCGGGGACCGGCTGTTTGGGACCAAGTAGGAGGATGACATGAGCGACATCATCGACGCGACGGGCGAACCGCAAGTCAAGGTCTACTGGCAGCCGGGCTGTTCGAGCTGCCTGAAGACCAAGGAGTTCCTGCTGGACCACGGCGTGCCGTTCGTCTCGAAGAACGTGCTCGAGGATCCGGAGGCGTTCAAGGAGCTGGAG
>CAXMSB010000363.1:0-2001 GCA_964195615.1 uncultured Granulosicoccus sp.
ACAGCCGAAATCCCTTGCGGTGCCACCGGACCAGAGTGTCCGGTTTGAAGATCATCAGTGTCTGCAGGCATGTGGGCCATAGCTGATAGAGCCACAGCCAGAATATTCGCTCGCTGGGGCGAAAGCGGAGTCGCTTGTTATTGCGGTTGGCCACCATTGCCAGTTGCTGGCGCAAGGCAAGCATCTCGAGATGGAGCGAGGCCCGGCTTCGCAGGAGGTCGATCAGAGTTTCGAGGAGTGGTACAAGCACAGTTTTCATGTCTGTAACGCTAGCGGCCCACCACCACTAAAGTCAATAGAATCAACGTGTACGTGGTTTTTGGTAGGGACAACGCTGTGGAGCGCTTTTCCCCAGGCATTACCCTGCCTATGCCCCACCGTCTTGATCCAACAGCAACAACAGACAAGCACCTGGGGAGCTTAAAACAGCTGCCAGGGAATTCAGCACCAAGCTAGCCAACAGGACCAAGCGAGTGGCTGTGAAGAGCATTGCTGCCATCCCGGCTGAGGCTATTCCCTTTCTGGGAGTTGCTGTGCTGATTGCTGATAATGGATACGAGCTGTATGCCGCCTGCGAGACTATGCGGGATTTGGATGAGCTGTATTTGGAGTTGGGTGTGGGCGGGGAAGAGTCAGGCGATGCCGTTCACACTGTATGTAATCCGGAGTTGCCTGACCCAAAGCGGTCTGTCGAGAAATTACTTTTACAAGGAATAACGTCCCAGCTGACCGACCGGCGGTAGCCGGTTCGGTCCAGCGCCTTGTTCGCTTTTTTGTTCGAAGGGCTGCTACTCCACCAGCTCAACTTCGCCGGGACGCCAAGTCTGGTCGATCCACGGCTTGAGCGGTGAATACATGCGAAGGATCACGAACCAGCTCTTGCTGGGAACAGTCTCGATCCAATTTTTTTCGAAACCCGCCGGTGCCTTGGGGCCGAAGTAGACGGTGAAGGACCCGTCATCGTTCTTCTTGAGACCCTTGGTGTTTCCTCCAACGGTAGGAGCGTCTTGGTCGGTCTGCAGCATGGAACGTGTCTGGGTGTCGTAGACTGTAACGGCCCAGAAATTTCCGACGGGAGGGTCGGCAGGAATGTTTAACTTGTAAGTCTTGCCGCCGTCAAAGGGTTGATTCTTGGAGTCGACGTAAGCGATGGCGTAGTCGGAACCCTTGCCCAACCTCGGGGCAGCCATGGCCGGCGTGACCGCCGTGTAGGGGTAGTGGAACATGACCCGTGCATCGGTGTTCATGGTCCGGCCGTCCTCGCCGTTGAAGTGGACGTTGCGCGCCGTGTAAGCCATGATCCAGTTGCTGTCCGTATCGGGATAGACCCGCACGCCCTTCATGTTCATATCGTAGCGGGGATACCAGACAACGGCGCGCGAAGCGGCGTTGCCGAGCGCGACCCCGTCGGCGAGGATCTTCTGCATCCGCTTGTCCGGGGCGAATTTCTTGCCCTTCTCGATCCCGATCGAGGCGAAGAGACCCCGGGTCTCGGCGTCAAGAATCTCCAGCGGCTCGTACTGGATGATTTCGTCGAGGTGGTGGTAGAACTTGCTGTTGTTCGGGTGAATAGTGTTAAAGGCCTTGCCGGACGCACTCACCCACTTCATCTCCGGTTGATCGGCGAACTTTGAAAGCGGGTAGACCTTGACGTTGTCTTTCACAAGAGAGGCGGCGGCTTTGACGTCTCCGTTCTTCACCGAGGACCGCATGAAGACCCAGATGCGATAGGTCTTGGGCCGGTAAACGGCGAAGCCATCGGGAACCGGGCCGTCGTATCCGGGCGGGAGGTAGAGATACTTCCCTGAGGTCGGAAGGTTGTTGATATATCGGAACCAGGCGTCGTTGGCGGCACCGAGAAGGCCATCGGGCACCTCCACCACGGTCGGCCCATCGCGCTTAAGGTCGAGGTCGGGTATGGCATAAACGGTCGAACTGTTGCCGGTCAGGAAGAGGGACTCGGCGCCCATCAGGTTGTCAAAAATCATGACCTCATTGGCC
>CAXMSB010000364.1:0-23319 GCA_964195615.1 uncultured Granulosicoccus sp.
CGTTTTCGGCGAATTGCTTCGACGCGTCGAATTCATCGTCCGACGCGTGCTAGGCCTGCCCCGCTGCCTGGGTTTGCGACACACCACGAGACGGTCAGTGGCCGCATGAGCTACCCACGAAAGAATTCCTGGGGCTGGCGCGCGCTGGTCGTTAATGAACTACCCTGCGCCGAGAGGCCGGGAGTGGTGGGTAAGTTTCTGAGCGGATTCGGGTCCCATGCCGGCGGTTTCGTCACGCACCCGTAACGAAAGCGGGAAACCGGTGGCGAGGGGCGGGGAGACTATACGCAATGGAACCGAGGCGCGAAGGGGTGGGGGGCGATCCAAAATGTTACCTCGATTGTTACCTAATCGCGGCGCAACCCCAAGATTCTCGTTGTGAGACGAGCACTATTCCTAGGGCTTCGCTGCTATTGGCAATCTATCAGTAACCCTTGTCAGGATTATGAGTCCCCTGCTCTAACCAACTGAGCTACCGGACCAAATTGTTGCAGCCTAACGGGTTGCGTCAATCTCTTGAAGGTCTCCAAGCGGCCAACACCCCACTGACACTCCATTTACAGCCCGCAGCAATCTTTCGTACGTCGGGGACGTGGAGCCGCTCTGCGGTCGCTGGCCGTTGCATCCATTAGAGCAACTTACCAAAACTCGTTCCCGCGTTTCCTCACAAAATCTGCAGTGACAGTGAAAATCGTCGGAACATGGGTGTGCACCTTGCACTAGGCAACTTTGATGTACTTTCTTGTCGTCGGTGGGTCAGGGTTCAAAAAACAGCCGCGTTGCCACTCAGCGCACGGCGCCCAGGCGCAACATACCAGATCCCCCCAGTTTTTTCTGTAACACTCACGCCGAAACGTCGCTCAACACTGCAGCAAAGGACATTTCCGCACCGAATCCCGCTGCCCCGGGCAGCACGACTCGAATGGTTCGCCCCCGAGCGAACAGGAGGAATTGAGATGAAGGCTGTATCGACGACGTTGTTGACCCTCGCAGCCGCTTGCCGGTTCGAGAGTGTTCGCCACGGTCGACCCCGGCTCCAAAGTGCGGGAGTCGAATGAGCGTAACAACGTCCGCACTCTCACGGTCGGTAAGCAGACGGATTACACCGTCGACCCCAGCAACGATCTGCCGGAGCAGAACGAGCAGAATAACAAGCTCGTACAGACGTTTCGTGGATGAGGTTGGGCGAGCTAGTCAATTCGCCCTAAGCCCGGGGATTGCCGTCCCCGGGCTTTGTCGTTTGGATAGGCTGCGCAAGGATCGACTCGTCCGAATTCAAGAATTTCTGCCCGATTACCGGGAGGTTCCGGTTGCGGGCGGCTCGATAGGCAGGCAGAATGGGGGGCGGGAGGGTATTTCTACCCTAGCTGCCGACACGTTGTCTCGCGATTCAAGCGGGCCCTTGCCCGCGCAGGGTGAAGGTTCATGGATACGGCGGTCATACGGTACTGTCCTGCATGCGGTGCTCGAGTGAAAGCGCCCGAAGGTGCGTTTGAAGGTCCGTGCGTCTGCCCCACCTGCCACGAACGGTCACGGTTCTACGATTACCCTCGGGAAGTTCCCGCTTCCCCGTTGAAGGTTGCCACTCGTCCCACCACGACGTGGTACGACCGGCTACTGTGGGGAGCGCTGGCGGTCGCCAGCCTAACGGCACTGATCGTGCTGTGGTCTCTCTACAACGGCTGGGCCAACGCGGCACTCATCGGGTCGGGAATCTGTCTGGTTGCCGCCTTGGCGTTGGGGGGACACGTCGTCCGTCAGAAGCGAGACTTGCTGCGAACGGCGGAAGCCCAGAAACGGGCCGAGCGTGCCTTGAAGGTGAGCAACTCCAAATTGCAAGCCGCCAGCGAGATCCACCGGGGATTCAAGCAAAACTTCGACGCGCTGGTCGCTGAAGAAAAACGTCGCCTTCAGGAAGAAATCGCCGCCCGGCAAGAAAGTACCGAGGCCTTGCACGCCGAAGCGGTACATCAGATCGAGGTAGTCAAGACTGACAGTCCGAACCTGAAGGCGCTCAGCGACAGGTTGTTAGACGAGGGCATCGACCGGCTGTCTCGCCAACTCAATGCCAGCAATCTTCCTGATCGCCGGCGCAAGCTCATGGAACTCATCCAATTCTGTCGCGAAAACGGCTGCGGAATCAACCGCGCTCGAGAAACCGACTTGTTGAGCTTGCTGGAGCAGAACTACCAAGCCATGATGCTGGAAGCAAAGCATAAGAACGAACGAGAACGCGTCGAAGAAAAAATGCAGGAGGAAGATCGTGTGTTGCGCGACTTGGAGCAACACATTCGCAGCGCCGAGGCCGAACGCTCCGCCGTGCAGAAGACGCTGGCCACGGTCTTGCAGAACACCCAAGGAGCGAAGGGCGAGGAAGCGGAGTATCTACGCGAGAAACTTGATGCGGCTGAGAAAAGAATGCGTGAGGCAACTGACGCCCTGCACCAACCGACGTCCGGTTATGTCTACGTGCTGTCAAACATCGGGTCCTTCGGTCGGAATGTATTCAAAATAGGCACCACGCGCCATCTCGATCCTCGACAGCACGTGAAAGAACTCAGCGGCACGGCGGTGCCGTTCCCCTACGACGTACACATGATGATCGCCTGCGAGGACGCAACGGCGTTGGAATCGGCCCTGCACGAGGCTTTACAAGACTGTCGCGTCAATCGGTTCAATCACGCCAAGGATTTTTTCCAGACCGACATCCAGACAATTTGGCGTCTGGTGGTCGCCAACCATGGCACGGTGGATTACGTCTCAGAATCGGCGGCCGAGGAATTTGAGGAGAGCCGATGCATGTCGGACGCGGCTTTCCAGCGGATTACCGAACTGCACAGAAACCCGGAAACCTATCGCGACCCGTTCGACGCGAAAGAGTAATAGCATCTTCAATAGCTGGAGCCGGGGTGGCCGGGGCAAAGTCCCGCAGGGCGTGCCCCGGTTCGCGGCGCACCGGGGCACGCTAGCGCTTTGCCCCGGCCACCCCAATTCGGGCTCCTCGGCAGGTTCTGACGGTCGAACTGACTCATCACTGCCCAGCCAGTACGTCGGCAGCCGCGGCGATGGTGTGGTCGATGTCCGCTTCGCTGTGAGCGGCGGAAACGAACAGCGCTTCGTACTGGCTGCACGGCAGGTAGCTGCCTCGCTCCAGCTGGCCCCAGAAGTAACGGGCGAACGCGTCGGTGTCGCACCGGCTCGCGGCCGGCCAGGCGTCGATTGGCTCGGGGTGGAAGAACAGTGTCATCATGCTTCCCACGCGGGCGATCGTGTGCGGCAGTTCGGCCGCCGTGGCTGCGGCATGCAGCCCCGCTTCCAGCCGGGCGGCCAACTGTTCCAGCTTCTCGTAGGGCGGCTCGCTTTTTAGCACTTCGAGCGTCGCGCAACCGGCCGCTGTGGCCAGCGGGTTGCCGCTCAGGGTGCCGGCCTGAAATACTTCGCCCGCCGGCAAAACATGCTCCATGATCTCCGCTCGGCCTCCGTACGCGCCCACCGGCAATCCCCCGCCGACGATTTTTCCCAGCGTCGTGAGATCGGGCTCGATGCCCAAGAGCTGCTGCGCTCCACCAAATGCGACGCGGAAACCGGTCATCACCTCGTCGCAAATCAAGAGCGCCCCGTGCCGTTGGGTAAGCTGCGTGAGTGCCGTGCAGAACTCCGTGCTGGGCCGCACAACGCCCATGTTGCCGACGATCGGCTCGAAGATCACGCCGGCAATCTGCTCGCCGCGCTCGGCGAAGGCTGTTTCCAATCCCGCGACGTCGTTGTACTCCAGCACCAGAGTGTCTTGCGTCGTGCCGACGGTTACCCCTGGCGAACTCGGCGTGCCGAGCGTTGCCGCGGAGCTGCCGGCCGCGACCAACAGGCTGTCGACGTGGCCATGGTAGTTGCCTGCAAATTTGACGATCACGTCGCGTCCAGTGAAGCCTCTCGCCAGGCGGATGGCGCTCATCGTGGCCTCGGTGCCGGAATTGACCAGTCGCACCTTGTCGATCGACGCGACTGCTTCGATGATCCGTTCGGCCAATTCACTCTCGGCCTCGGTCGGAGCGCCAAAACTTGTTCCACGAGCGAGGGCCTGCTCCAACGCGGCGACAACCGCCGGATGACGATGGCCCAGGATCATCGGTCCCCAGGAACCGATGTAGTCGATGTAGCGATTGCCATCGAGATCGTAGAGATAGGCGCCCTCGCCACGCTCGAAAAAGACGGGCGAGCCGCCGACTGCGCCAAAGGCCCGCGCGGGGCTGTTCACGCCGCCCGGCATCAGTTGCTGGGCTCGTGCGAAGGCGCTCACGCTCCGCTCGCGAGCTGTGGCAGTGTCGATCGTATTGCTCATGGGTTTCCTCAGCGAGAGAGGGCGAGATGATTCGTAAACTGTTTGCTGGAGAGATCGACTAACCGACTCACTCTGCTAAATCTTCGTCGAGCTCTGCCACTCGGGCGCGTGCCTCGGCGACTACTTCACCCGCCCAGGGCTGGTCGTCGTACAGGCGTTCGATCGCCTGGTACATCCGCAGAGCTCGCGCCGGATCGGTTCGCTCCAGCGCCACGGCCGCGGCCAAACGTTCTCGCAGAGCGGGAAGCTGGGCCTCGGCTTGTGCGTCGAGATCGTGTCGTATCTCGTCGATCTTCTGTCGGGCCAACACCAGCCAGCGCTGGTCGGCTTCGTCAAAGGGATTATCTTCGACGCCCGTCTCGGCCGGCTGCAACTCGTGCGTGGCGCCGAACGGATCATACAGCGCAACGAGATCCTGCAACATCCCCAGTGCGGCACCCGGGTCGTCTTGGGCGTGGCGATCCGCCTCGAGATAGAGGCTACCGATCGAGCTGGCATCGGTCGAGCGCGCCTTGCGATGCATTTGACGCTCGAATTTCTGAAACTCCAACTGCTGTCGCAGGGGGTCAAGCTCTCGGTTGCGAGGGTCGTCGGCAAAACGCTCGGCGAACTCGGCCAGTTGCGTTTCCACCATCCGCAGGTCGTCATCTCCCTGCTCTTCCACTGTGGCGATGATCTCCTGAAAGAGCTCGTCGGCCGTGGCGGGCCGCATCAGTCGCCAACCGCCCCACACCAGCACCACCAACAAAGTGATCAGCGAAGCCAGTTGCGCGGAAACGACCCAGATATTCCCGCCCGCAGACTCCAGTTGACGCCGCTTCTCTTCGTCGACGGTCGTGAAGCTAGAATGCAACGGCTCCGGGCTGGTCAGCGCGGGGGCTTCGAGTTCAGACGGCTCACCTTCGCTCGGCTGATCGAGGGTCGCCGCGTCGTAGATGTCGGTGGCCACCTGATCCGATCTCGTGTCGTGCGGCAGAATGACTGACTCTTCCAGGGCGCGAGTCGCCTCGTCGCGAAGTTCCGCGGTGGCGTGGTTCGCGGCCGAGTCGAGAGGCTCCTCGACGGACTTGGGTTCACCATCTTCCGCAGGCGGCTGCAGAGGACGCGACAAAGCCTTCTCCATCGCCTCCATGTGGCGACCCAGCACCATCACGTTGGGGAACCGATCCTCCGGTTCCTTGGCCAGGAGCTGACCGACAAGCTTGTTCAACTGGTCGGGCGTATCCGTCGCGTAGCGGCGCACCGGTTCGGGTTCGGCGAATCGTTGCAACTGCAACATCTCGGGCATCGTCTTGGCCTGAAACGGCGGCCGCCCGGCCAGCAATGCGTACATCACACCGCCCAGGCTGTACTGATCACACTTCTCGGTGACGTGCCGACCGTCGGCCTGCTCGGGCGACATGTAATCGGCCGTGCCCAAAACGCCGCCGGCCGTGGTCAACTGCGTGTTATGAAAAAAGCGGGCAATGCCAAAGTCGGCGATTTTCACACGGCCTTCAGACGTCAACAACAGATTGGCCGGTTTGATGTCGCGATGCACGACACCCACGTCGTGGGCATGCTTCAGCGCGCGGCAAACCTGAATGCCGATCCGTAGCGTCTCTCGCCAATTGAACCGACGACCGGAGGAGATCGCTTCTTCCAAACTGGTGCCTTCGACCAGTTCCATCGAGTAGAACAGCATGCCGTCCTGTTCGCCCTTGCCATAAATCTGGACGATGCCCTCGTGGCTGAGCTGCATCAGCGAGACAATTTCCGCCTCGAATCGCTCGCGGAACCCCTCGGCCGAAGCCATCTGGGGACTCAGTGCCTTGACGGCAACGCGCAGCCCTTGCTGCGGACCGGACTGGTCGTAGACGGCCTCGTAGACGGCTCCCATGCCGCCTTTGCCGATCTGCCTGCCGATTTTGTAGGGCCCCAGTCGCTTGAGTTGCATGCTTTGCCTCTTGGTCCGAGTCGTCGCCAACGCAGCCACAGTCGAGTGCTAGCGTGCTGGCAACGATCCCCCGTGCCATCCTAACAAGCCTGCCACAAGCGAGCTAGCAGTGCCGCCTGACGCCCCTGCTGTCATTCCGAGGTCCGCCGAGGAAGCTCCGTCGGAATGCGGGTTGGCAAGGCCAAAGAGATCCTTCGGAGGACCTCAGGATGACAAGTTCTCGCTGATGCAGGCCTTGAGCTCTGGCAGTTAATTTTCTATAAGTTCGGCCTAATTTTCCCCGTTCCGCGCCGACCTCGCCGTCAGGGCAGTGTCGCGCGCCGCTCGACTCGCGATACGAGGTATGTCGAATGGTCCGGCTCCATCCGCCGACTCAGAGTTTCCGGTCTCTTGGTGCGCTGCTTGGCGTTCTGGTCGGACTCTCGTCTCTGGGCAATCTGTTTGCACAAGAAGCGTCTTCTTACGTGGCCTACGTGGTCCATGCCGACTCGTACGTCCGCAGCGGACCCGGGCAACGTTACTATCCCACGCAACAACTGCCGCAGGGCTTCGCGGTGAAAGTCTATCGGCACGACGGCGACGGTTGGTGCGCGATCCGACCGCCCGAGGGAAGTTTTAGTTGGGTCGCCGCGCACGAGATGCGGCTCGTCGAGCCGAACGTGGCAGAAGTGATCGCCGAGCGGGCGGTCACCCGGGTGGGCAGCACGCTGTCGCCAACACGAAGCGCTGTGCAAGTGCTTTTGGAACGGGGCGAACGCGTGGCGGCCGCGCCGGGCAAGCCGACGGACGATCCCAATTGGCTGCGCGTGGTGCCGCCGGCGGGTGAATTCCGTTGGATCGCCGCGCGCGATCTCGGTCGGCAGGCTCCGCTGGAAGTGACGCCGCCCACGTCGCCCGCCAATGTCTGGTCGCGAAGCAAGACCTCAGCTTCGACGGTGCCATCCACAGCGATGACTACCGCTCAACCCAACGCTTTTGATCACCTCCAGCAGACGCCCGGGAAGCTGTCGGCGTCGACTCCCACGACGACCGTGCCAACGGTAACCTACGACGCCGGTCGAGTTGACATCGTGGCGGGTTCTCCGGCAGACCTGCAACTGGCGCAATTTCAGGGTCAGCCGCCAGGGGTCGCCCCGGTTACGGAATCAACCTCGCCGCGAATTCGTTTTCGAGGTCTGTCAGGTACGGCGGCGAACATCAATCAGCAGGAGATTCCCGAGTGGGTGCGGGAAATCGAATTGCGTCTGTCGCAGATGGTGGCCGAGCCGCCCGCAGAGTGGCAGTTCGATCAGCTTCGGCTGGAAGCCAACAGCATGCTCCAGCACACCGAGTCGCCGGCCGTCCGGGCGCAACTCCGCGATCTGCTCGACCGCGTTGCCAGTTTCCAGGAGGTGCGCGACGGTTACAACCAGATATCCCAACCAGAAGCTCCCCAGGAAGAGTTTCCAGTGCCCAAGCTTGGTGCGCCGGTAGATCCGATGGCCGATCTCGTGAAAGACGTCCGCCGGCGTGTACGCGAAGACTTTGCCAATTCCGGCGCCGAAACTTCGTCGGGCTCGATTAACGAGCCTCTGTACGACGCGGTCGGGTTGCTCAAGCCGGTGGTGTCGCGTCGTGAGAACGCGCCGCAATATGCACTGGTAGACGGCAAGGGCGACGTCGTCTCGTTCGTCACGCCCACACCGGACCTCAACTTGAAGCCCTACGTCGGTCGTCGCATCGGCGTGAACGGCACCCGCGGTTTTATGAACGAGTTCCACCGTGCCCACGTCACCGCCGGTCGCGTCACGCCAATCGACGCTCCCCTCCGTCGCTGACGTCGTCCCTATTTCTGCAATAGCCGCGAGGCCAGCTCCGCTACGCGGGGGTCCTCGTCGCCAATTGCGATCGTTCGCGCCAACTCGGCCAGCCTCGGATCGTTGGTCGTCGCCAAGACCGTCAACGCTTGCAGGCGGACCTCGCCGCTGTCGTCGCCGAGCAGCAACCGCAACAGACGTCGAGCCGAGGCGGCAGGCAGAGCAGAAACGTCTTCGACCAGTCGCATCCGCTCAGCGACGTCCGGCGACTTGGTCCGCGCGGCCATGTCCAGTCCCGCATCCGTCATGCCCCGTTCAGTCAGTACGATTCGCATCGCACCCGCAACGTACTTGTCGGAACCAGCAAGCCGTGCCAGCAGAGTGTCGGTCGACAGGCCGCGAAACTCGACGATTTGGCGCTCCATCTCGAGCGGGGTGGGCACCTCGATGATCCTGGTCCGAGGCGTGGTCGGAAGTGGAGTGGCTTGTCCCGGCAGCACTTCGACCGAGAGCGAGGCATCGCCGGAAAGCGGCGGTTGGTGGTCGTGCCGCAGGCCATTCCAGGGGGGTGAAAAGTCTTCCGCTGGAGCCGGCCCAGGCAGGTTCGCTCCGTCCTCCGGCAGCACCTCGACGAGCGTGCTTTCCAACGGCTGGGCGAAGGGTTGCTGCCGCTGGACGGTCGCCAGGGCCTGTTCCGACGGGGCCGCCAGCATCCGCAAATCGACCGGCGGCGGGACTCGCAAGACGTTCTCTTGCCGCGGCACCGCGACGGCCGCGCCGAGCGTTTGCAGTCGAGGACCCCGCGGGGGAACCGACTCCAACACTCGGCTGCACTGGCCGAGCAAACTGGTCGCCGTTGTGGCGGAGAACCGGTCGGCCTGGTCGATCATCTGCAGCGCGATGCGCTCGGCCCATTGTCTTCCCGCTGGTCCAAATCGTTCGACGTTCTCGGCCAAAGCCGTGGCCAAAGCGACCATTGCCTCGGCCGTCTGGTCGTCAGCCGCTTCGCGCAACTGGATCTGACAGGCGGCAAACGCCAGGCCGATTTCCTGCCGGGCGATTTCCGCCACGGCGGCCCGCTCGGAAGCTGCCGCCTCGACCAGCGGCCCCATAGCAGCGTTACCCAGACTAGCCAATTGACGGATCGGAATCGTCACTTCTCCGTCGGGGGTGGCCGCGATCTGAGCCGCAAACTGCCCGGCCAACCGATGCTGGTGCCAGCGTCCGATTCTCGGCCAGGCCTCCCAACTGACGAGAAAACAGCCGCCGATGAGAGCGGCCAGCGTCGCCATAAGACCCAAGCTATCGCAGAATTTTTTCCAGCGTCTACCGAACATACAGACCCTCGGGCGTTTGAAGCGGCGATTGTCGTGCAATGACCTGCAGGGCACAAGAGCGACCGCCTGCTAGCAGTGGTGTCGGTCGGCTCGCACGGATTTGCTGGGGCAGAGACCGTCGCCGAGCCGAAATAGTTCTACAACCCGCACATCTTTCCATCTGTTGCGGGCGTCCGATGAGGGGGATGCATGCAACGCTATTTTTGTTGGGCACTGTTTGCGCTGTCATGGTGTTGTTGCACCGTTGCCGCGGCGAGCGCTGGTTGGGCCGCTGAGTCTTCGTCGTCCTCGACATCCAGGCAAGCCCGCGCCGAGGCGGTTCGCGCGATCCCTTTCCAGCGAATCGCTCCCGAATATCGTCGGCGCGTCAAGCAAGTACTCAACGACACGAGCCTTTATCGCCGCTTGCCGACGATGACGGTCGACTGCCACCCGCCGCTGTTCACTTATCTGGCGGAGAATCCCGACGTGTTGGTCCAAGTCTGGCGACAATTGGGCATCAGCAACATCGATCTCGTACGCGCCAAAGACGGCACGTTTCGCCTGACTGACAGCGTGGGCACGGTCGGGCGTCTGGTGATCGTCGAGCAGAATTGCGACCAAAACGCCCAGAACCGACTGGTCATGTATGTCGAGGGCGCCTACGAAGGGAAACCATTCAAGAAACCAGTGCGGGCGCAATGCGTGCTCTTGCTGCGCAGCGGTTCTGTCGAGGAAACCAACGGTCGACACTACGTCGCGACGCGGCTGGACACGTTTCTGCGGATCGACCGCACCAGCCTCGAACTGTTCGCCAGGGCAGTACACCCACTGGTAGGCAAAATGGCCGACCGCAATTTTGCCGACACCATCAGTTTCGTCGGCAACATGTCGCAAGCCGCGGAGAAGCGTCCACGGACGATCGAACGCCTGGCCAACAGCTTGTCCCAAGTTTCCGACGCCCAGAAGCGCCAGCTCGTGCAGATCACGCACGAATGTTCCGACCAGCAGGCCCCGCCCGGCGACTCAACCACAGAGCGGCTCGCCAGAGCGACTAAATAGGCGGCTGCCCGCAGCCAATCTGGTTTCTCGCACAATTATTGCCAAGATGGCGATATCTCCAGCGAATGGCCCTTCAATACGCCGCTGTCGCTTTGACGCAACTGTCCAACAGACGGCTGCCACAGCCCTGTTGCGTGTTCAGCCGCGTTCGATCTTGCTACCTTGGCCCATGTGTTACCTGTTTTTGAAAAGGGGAACCTGAGATGAAGACAATCAATTCGATGTGTTGTGCGGCCATCCTGTGCTGCGCGCCGTGGGCCGTCGCTGCCGAGGCGGCGGTGGAAACGGATCTGCGTCGTTGCGCGCCGGTCGAGGCCCATCTGGCCATTTATGGCAAGCACAACCCAGAGCGGGACTATCAGACGGCTTATCTGGAGGAGATTTGTCAGACGGTGCGCGACGAAAAGATCGTCGAGCGATTCCTGGAGATCATCACCTCGCGAATGCCAGACCAGAAGCTCAACGACGCGAAGGGCCTTTTCGAAGAGCTCCGCACGGCCCTCAGCCCGGCGGATTGGCAAATGCTGGCTGACTGTCAGGAAATCGTGTACGCCCAACAGATGAAGGTGCCCTTCAACCACCACCTGATCGTGTTGCGGCTGCCCTCCGACGGGGCCGAAAAGATGGAAGCCAGTCTAAGAAATCTATTTGCCCTGATGGAAAAGAAGAGTGAAGGCCGCATCTCTGTGAGTTCCGGTCCCGAGAGCGGGGCGGAACTCACAATCTTGAATCTGCCCTCGGGAGTGCCGATGAGTCCTGCGGTAGTCCGACTGGGCGACGTGCTAATCATTTCCACGTCCGAAAAGATCGCACTGCAGAGCCTGGCTCGGCTGCAAGGGGAAAGTGGCCCGTCGAAATTCGACGATCCGCGTCTCGCCGAAGCCTTGGCTCAACTACCCGAGCCGGAAGATGCGGTCGTCTTCTTCGATGGGCAGCAGTTGTTCACTCAATTGCACGGCTTGGGCGAATTCATCCGCCAGGAAAGTCGTCGTCAGGGCGAGGAAAACGAAAACGAGAAAGCCGAGCGAGTTGCCGGACTGGTGGAGTTGTTGATCGACGAACTGGCGGTGAACGATTACGAAGTCACCGTAGAATACACCGAGGGAAACCAAAACCGATCGGCGGTCCTCGGGAAGTTGTCGGCCGGCGCCGAAGACAAGCTGTTAGGGATAATGCTGGTAGGGGGAGAGCCCTTCGATCAGTGGCAGAACTGGATTCCTGCCGATGCGATCGCCTACTCGCTGTCGAGCGGCGTGCGGTTGCACCCCTTCTACGAGCGGCTGACAGAACTGCTCCGCGAGAAGCTTCCGGAAACACATGCCGGCTTTGCGAAGTTTGAGCAAGTCCAAGAGCAGTTTGGCGTGCATCTCGATCGCGACATTCTGCAGTCGTTCAGCGGCGAGTGTGTTTCGATTACGCTGCCCTCAAGCGACGCGGCCAAGCCGAACGGGCACGAGTCGGTCACGGCCCTGCGATGCAGTAATCCCGAGCGGATCGGAGAGCTGCTGCATCGACTGGTGGACGGCCTCAACACGATTCCGGCCGTGCAGGCCCAGCAGCTTGGGCTCGAATCGTGCGACGACCTGCCCCATTTTGAGCGGCTCAACGCGCTGGTGTTCGCCATGTTTAACGTCAAACCCGTGATCGGGTTTCACGACGGCTGGATGGTCCTCGGCAGCAGTGAAGCGGCTGTTGAGCATGTGCTCGACGCCCGCGACAATCGCGTCGAAACGATCGACGCCAGCGAAGATTTCCAACGCTTTGATCTGGAGATCGACGGCCCCGTGCGATCGTTGAGCTATGCCGACTTGGCCGAGAATACCCGACATGCCGCCCAGGCAGTTCGGCAAGTCGGCATGATTGCCCCGGCAATCATCGGCATGGTCGGCGCGAAGGGGAACCCAGAAGACCTGAAGCCGGTGCAGGAACTGCTGGGATTGTTGCCGAGCCTGGCCAATGTGGTGGAGAAGTTCGATTTCCTCGAAGCGCGATTGACGGTCGAGCAGCCGGGGGATTCGCCGGATACCTATGTCAGGCACTCGGTGACGCTAGTGCGTCCGCCAGCGGAGACAAGCACTCGCTGAACCAGAGAGTAAGCCGCGACGCGGTAGCGGAGCGCTCGGCTGGCGCCTCGCGGCTAACGGGTGATTGAAGTGAGCTACCCGAAATGCTCAAGGGCCACTTGCTTGAGGGCTTTGAGGTCGAGCTTGCCGGTACCCAACAGCGGGATGGCTTCCACCTGCAGGAAGCTATCCCGGCCGGGGATCCACAGGTTTGGCAGGCCGAGTTGCGTCAGGTGATCGCAGATTTGCTGGGCCGTATGTTCGAGCTGCCGGTGGACGACCACCAATCGTTCGCCCTTTTTCGCGTCGGGCACCGCGGTCACCACGGCGAGCACCTCCTCTTCCTCCTCGCTCTGAACGAGCTCTTGAATCGCTTCTTCGATGTTGACATGCGGCACCATCTCGCCGCCGATTTTTGAGAAACGGCTCAGACGACCCGTGATGCGAATGAAGCCCTGCGTGTCGACCTCGGCAATGTCGCCGGTCACGTACCAGCCGTCGCGGACGACCTCCGCTGTCTTCTCTGGTTGACCCAGATAGCCCTGCATCACGTTTGGGCCCTTAACCAACAACATGCCCGCGGAGCCGACCGGTAGGTCGTCGAATGTTTCGGGGTGAACCGTCTTCACCGTCACGCCCGGCACGGGACGACCCACGGTTCCTTCTTTGCAGTCGATCTCGTCGGTCTGCGAGCGCTCACTCGGCACGTTAACCGACACTAAAGGCGAGAGCTCCGTCGCCCCGTAACCTTCCACGGGCCGTACGCCAAATTTCTCTTCGAACGCTTCGCACAAGTCAACCGACAACTTCTCCGCCCCGGCAACGACGATCTCCAACTTCGCGAAATCCTTCGGGTCACAGCGGCGGAGATAAGACCTTAGGAATGTGGGCGTCGACAACAGCACAGTCACGCCCCACTGCCCGGCCAACTTGCTGACCTGCTTGGCATCCAGCGGCGTGAAGTGGTAGACGCAGCGCACGTCGAGCCCCAGCACGGTCCAAAGCGTCACCATGAAACCAAAGGAATGGAAAAACGGCAGAATACCCATCAGCGTATCGTCGGAGCGCAGATGGACCACCTGGTCGATCGCCTCGACGTTGGAGCCGACGTTGTGATTGGTGAGCACCACCCCTTTGGGGTCGCCGGTAGAACCGGAGGTAAAAATCACGGTCAACTCGTCGTCGCCGGTCATCTTGTGTACGCCGAGCACGCGTTCCAAGAGCGGCATCGGTGTGGCGAACGTCAAGAGCGCCGCGACCAGCTTGTCGACAAGCGTGATCTTTGCCTTCAGATCCTCCAGCAGCACGACTTCGGCGTCGATGTCCAGCTCAAGCTTCTCCATCACCTTCCGACTGGTAAGCACGTGCTGAATGCCCGCATTACGAATACAGGCGTTGAGCACGTCGTTCGTCACCGTGTAATTAAGGTTTGCCGACACCTTGCCAGCAAGTGTCACCGCCGAGTTGACCACCACGGCCCCCACCGAGGGCGGCAAGAGGATGCCGATATATTTTTCGTCTTGGGCGAACACTTCCCGTTGGAACAGCCGGCGGGCGATCAGCGAACGCATCAACAGCATCCCGCCCGTGAGTTTCATCTTAGCCGAGTCGGCTATCTTGAGACGCAGAAGCTTCTTGCGACACTTACGCAGCATCAACCGGGGAAGAACCATCATGCGTCCCTTTCGTCCCGCCACTGCCTCCGCGCCAAGGTCTTGCACGGCTTGCCGCACGGCGTGGATGCTTTGGGGTTGTTCAATCTTCTCTCCAAACCAAATCGACACGGGCCGCGCCCGCAGCGTGGGCCATCTCGAAAAAAATCGGCCTCCGCGAAAGCTAAAGATACTCCCCCACAACTCATCCAGATAGACGGGAACCACGGCGGCCGAAGTGCCCCGCAGCAGTTCGAGCGTGCTGCTGCGAAACTCCTGCAGTTGGCCTGAGCGGCTGACTCCCCCCTCGGGAAAAATGCAAACCAACTCGCCGTTGTTGAGTGCCTCGCGGGCCGTTTCAATAGCCGAGCGGGTGGCCTTGGGCCTCCAGCGTCGGATCGGGATCGCCCCCATCACTTTTGCGAGCCCCTTCGTCCAGCGGTTGGTCACCAAGTTGCCCGCAATAATCATGCGGATCGGCCGAGGCGAGATGGCAATCAGGAACAGCCCGTCGAGCCAGGTGATGTGATTGGGAGCCAAGAGCGCTGCGCCGGTCTCCGGCAGATTGTGCCGCTCGTGAACGCGGACTTTGTAGGCCGTGTGCGTCACCAGCCAGGCTAGAAAGCGAATCGACGCTTGAGGAATCATCCAGACGATGTAAATCAACACCGGTAACGTCACGATGCCGCACAGCAGGAACACCTGGCGAGGAGTAAAGTTTAGGAATTCACTAGTCAGCGCCCAATAGACGCCAGACGTAACCAGCATTCCGCCAAATGTCAGGAAATTGCTCGCGGCAAGAATCGTTCCTCGGTTTTCCGGTTTGCTGTACCGCTGCATGTAGGCGGCCAGCGGCACGTTGAACAGTCCGGCAAACGTGCCCAGCAGAAACAACAGCGCCGACGCCCCCACGTAGCTGATAGTCCAATGCTCGCTGGGGTCGTACAGCTCGCCCTCAACAGTAAAAAGCATGACCGCGCTAAACGCCAAGCCGCTAGCGCCCAGTGGCAAGATGCCAAGCTCTACGCGTCCCCCCGACCACACGCCTGCCAGCACACTGCCCAGGCCGACGCCCACAACCAGTGCCAACAACAGCGGCACGACCTGAGTCTGCCTGGTGGCTCCGCCCTGGAAGGCGAACTGATCGATGTTCAATTGGGCCAACATCGCCAGCGACCAGAAAAACATGATCCCCAACGCCACGCGGAACATGGTCCGATCGGAGGCCAATGTCTTTACGTCGCGCCAGGTTTGGCTAGCGGCGTCCCAGGGAAATGTTCGCTGATGGTTGGCCACGGCCAGTCGTTTGATCAGATGGCTCGCCGCCAGCCCGGCCACGGCAACGCCCACCAACACCACCGCAGCCAGCCACCAATGCTCCTGTCCTCTGAAGCCCATCGATTCGGTGAGCACGTTGCCCACGACCATGCCTACCGTCACGGCAATTACCGTGGTGAGCTCCAGCACGCCGTTGCCCGAAGATATCTTCGACTCATGAAGCATCTCGGGAATGCTGCCCAGCTTCGCGGGACCGAACAGAGCACTCTGCGCGCCCATCGCGGTGACGACCACCATCATCAGCGGCACGCTGCCGAGCTTGATCGCCACCACGGCCAGCACCATGATGAATATCTCGGCGACTTTGCAGGTGACAATGACTTTCCGCTTGCTGTAACGATCAGCCAGATAGCCGGCCGGGGCAGCCAGAAGCACGTAGGGCAACACAAAAGCGGCACTACCCGCGGCGAGGATCCAGCTCACTCGCTCGGGAGCGACGAACTGTTTTCCGATGCCTATCACCAACCAACGGAGAATATTGTCGTTGGCCGCCCCCAGAAACTGGGTTACCAACAATCCCAAGAAGCTGCCGGCAAGCAGGCTGCGGTCGCCCCCACCGTCGGCAAGCTCGCTATTGTGTGGCCCAGAATCACTTGCCATGTTGGTCGCGGAAGGGGAGGAGGTGGGAGCTGTCTGGCAACTCTTACTTTAACTTTCCGTGATGCGTCAACCAAGCGCAGTTCCGTAAGTACCTGAGTCCGTGAGCAACCACCGTCTCGATCAGGGATCCGATGCCAGCCGTCGAACGCGGATGTTGCGAAACCACACCAAATCGCCGTGGTCTTGCAAGACGATGTGTCCCTCGCGATTCTTACCGAACTTAGCCCACTCGGCGAACTTGCTGTTCTTCACTCGCTTGTTCCAATCGTCGCTGCCGATTTCGCAATCGACAATCTTCTTGTCGTTGAGCCAGTGCTCGACATGATTGCCACGAATCACGATGCGAGCCGAATTCCACTCGCTCACCGGTTTGGCGACGTCATGCTCGCGGACGTAAAGTGCGTAAAGCGACCCGGTCGAAGTGCTGGTCTCCTTGCCGTCGCGATGTTCACCATCGTCCAATATCTGGAACTCCGGACCGGAAAAGAAGGGGGCCTTGTCTCCCGTGGAAACGCGGTACATGATGCCGCTGTTGCCACCCGGCGATATCTTCCATTCCAATTCCAAGACAAAATCGGCGTAGCTGGCAGCCGTCATCAGATCGCCGCCGCTTTCGGAGCGCGTGAGCACACCGTTCTCAACAGCCCAACCCTTCGGCCAGGCTTCGTCCTTGTATCCCCGCCAGAGCTGCTGGCAATCGTCTCCCAACAGCTTCTCCCACGACTCGCCGGCAACCTCCGCCGAATGCGCGGCATGGCTGAGCATGATCACGCACACGACGCTCCAGGAGAAAGACAACCAAAGAATTCGAGAACAAGGTGTGTTTTTCATATACATTTTTCGATTTCCTGCATGCGGGAATGGCCGATAATAGATCACAGTGATTCTAAGCCAGGATTGTACTCTGTATAGTGGGTTGAAGAAACGGGGGACTTTTGACAGCCAATTTCGCTATCGACCTGATCACCGCACTCTGGCTCGGCTTCGTCGGCGCCTGCATCGGCAGTTTCTTGAACGTCGTCGCCTACCGCATGCCGCGGGGGATGTCGATCGTCTGGAAACCGTCGCACTGCCCCCGGTGCAGCCACCCGATCCGCGCCCGCGACAACGTGCCGGTGCTAGGCTGGCTCATGCTACGAGGAAAATGCCGCGACTGCGGCGAGCCGATCTCGCCCCGCTATGCGATCGTCGAAGCGGTGATGGGCGCGGCGTTCTTCGTGCTGGCCTACGTCGAACTCTTCAGCGGAGGGGCGAATCTGCCCGGTGGGCCGATCTCAGCATTCACCGGCGCGGCGGATATCGTTTGGAATCCCCAGTGGCAGGTGGTTGGCGCCTACGCCTATAACTGCCTGCTACTCTGCCTATTGATGTGTGCCATGCTGATTGCTCAAGACGGGAAAGAATTGCCGCGGGCGCTGCTCATCTTCGCTGCGATTTTTGGGTGTATGGCTCCATTAGGTTGGACCTACTCTTCAGTGACGATTGCCGCATGGCACACGCCCATTGTAAGACTCTCAGTAGGAATTGTCGGGGGCGCTTGTTGCGGCATACTGCAGATGTCAGCCTTTCTTCGTTGCAAGAATATTTCGCCTGTTTTGTTTTACGGATTTCGGTGGATGCTCATAATTGCTGCCGTTTATATCGGAGCACAGGGCGCAATCCTCGTTTATTTCTTCTCCAGTATCTCTACTGGAATCTGGAATCTGGTCGATAGAGAGGAAAGAATACCTTCCGGGTCAAAACGATTGATCGGAGCATTCTGTGGAGCGCTCGTTTGGCTGGTTTTCAGCCCGCAGATCATTGCTCTCATAAGCGTTCTAAGGAACGTGTAACCAACAACAATAGCCGCGATGCGACGCATCGCCGGGCTACTGAAGTAGCCGCGCCGCGTCACGAGCGAAATACGTCAGCACGCCATCCGCCCCCGCCCGCTTGAAAGCCGTGAGACTCTCCAGCATCGTCCGCTCGCGGTCGAGCCAACCTCGCTCCGCCGCGGCCGCAAGCATCGCGTACTCTCCGCTTACCTGATAGGCATACGTCGGCATGCGGAACGTCTCTTTCACGCGCTGCACAATATCCAGATACGGCAACCCCGGCTTGACCATCACCATGTCGGCCCCCTCGGCCACGTCGAGCGCCACTTCGCGGAGCGCTTCGTCGCCGTTTGCTGGGTCCATCTGATAAGTCCGTTTGTCGCCGCTACCGAGGTTGCCCGACGAGCCAACCGCGTCGCGGAACGGCCCATAAAACGCCGAAGCATATTTTGCCGCGTAGGCCATGATCTGCACGTGCTCGAATTGCGACTCGTCGAGCGCCCGACGGATTACGCCAATGCGGCCGTCCATCATGTCGGAAGGGGCGATGACGTCGCAGCCCGCCTCGGCCTGTACCAGGGCCTGCCGACAAAGCATGGCGTTGGTTTCGTCGTTCACGACATATCCATCTCGGACCAGGCCGTCCTGGCCATGGCTGGAATAGGGATCGAGCGCCACGTCGCACACCACGCCGATCTTGGCGCCGTGGGTACTCTTCACCGCACGCACGGCTCGGCAGACCAGGTTCTCCGGATTCGCAGCTTCTTCACACTCGGCCGTTTTCTTGTCGGGATCGGTCGCCGGGAACAGAGCCACCGCGGGGATCCCCAGCCCGACTGCTTCGCCGACCGCTTCGACCAGCAGATCGATCGACAGCCGCTCGACGCCCGGCATCGAGGGCACGGGCTCACGGTGGTTGCCGCCCTCGCAAACAAACAATGGCCAAATCAGGTCGTCGACCGTCAGAGACGTTTCGCGTACCAAACGACGAGACCAATCCTCGCGTCGCGGGCGACGGAGTCGTGTGTCGGGATAGGAGCCCCAAGGGCCCGAGGGGGGGGAATCAGCCATAATTTCTCGCGTCGATCACGGAAAAAGGAGCGGGCACGGAGTGTCCAAAAAAGCCGACTATCATTATCCGAGATAACGCCCGTAAAATCTACCGGCAGTTTCTCATGTTCTTTCCTCCTGACTTCCAGACGACGATACTCCCGGACGACTATGGCAACCAACGAACCAAAAATGGGGCTGGGGCCGTTTGATTTCCGCCCGGCCAGCGCAAAAGTGAAAGGCCGCCCGCCACTGGCCGAGTGGCAGGGACCCCTGCAATTTGCCCTCTGGTGCCAACGGGCGAGCCCCTGGTGGATCGGCGACATGATCAACGCCGGCGAGGATCTCTACGGCGAAGAGTTCGGCGAGGTGTGCGGCGCGACGCTTTCCACGGAGATGGTCAGCCGCTACGCTTCAGTGGCCCGTCGTGTGCCCGCCCAGAATCGCCGAGCGGCCCTGTCGTGGTCGGCCCATGCCGCAGTGGCCCGATTGCCCCACGCCCAACAACGCCGCCTGCTGGCCGAAGCCGAACGCGAAGGCTTCAACAGCGACGACCTCCGCAAGCGAGTGCAACAGATCGTCAAAGCGAATCAAAAATAATCTCTCCCCCCTCCCCCTTCCCCCCTCCGCTTATGCTCTACTCCCCCACCGAGATCGCACTGATCGCACTGATCATGACGTTCGGCAGCGTGGTGCAAGGCGCGGTCGGTTTTGCCTCGGGGCTGTTAGGCGTACCGTTGTTGGTGCTGTGCGGTTGGTCTCTGCCCGAAGCGGCAACGATCAACCTGGTGTCGACCAGCTTGCAGAACGCCACCGGGGCGGTGAAACTGTGGTCGCACCTGGAACCGGGAGATCTGGTGTTCCCGGTCGTCGTCCGCTGGTTGGTAATCCCCGTCGGCACCTACGTGGCATGGGTCGCTGACCAGCATCTCGTGCAGGATCAAGCGAAGCAGTTGATCGGCTTCATCCTGTTGGCGACAGTCCTCCTACTCTACTTCGGTCGAGTCTCGCCACGCGAGTCGCTCAGCCGCTACTGGCAGGCCCTCATCTTTTCCGGATCGGGATTCATGCTCGGCTTTGCTTCGATTGGCGGAGCGCCCATGGTTCTTTACGTGAACGCGCTGACCTGGACAGCGGCCAAATCGCGAGCGTTTCTGTTCGCCTGCTCAGTAACGGGCGTGCCGTTGGCAGCGGCGATGTTCTGGCTGAAGCATGGCGAGAAGATCATCCCCGCGGCGCTTTCCACGCTGACGGTGATGCCTCTGATCCTGAGCGGCCTCTGGCTCGGCTTGCATTGGGGCCATGGCCTGTCAAAACCCCTCTTCCAGAAAATCACCTACGGTTTGCTGGTACTAATCTCGATCAGTGCTATCGCCTGGCCCATATTCGCGGAACACTAACCCCGCGGTGAGTTGAGTTGCGGCTCCGAATGGGCTACAAAGAGCCTCGACACTGAAGCTTGGCTCTTGCCGTGAACTCGAGGAGTGAGGGATGTATCAGGCCGCCGAAAATCGTTACGAATCGATGACCTACAACCGTTGCGGGCGTAGCGGTCTGAAACTGCCCGCCGTCTCGCTGGGGTTGTGGCATAACTTTGGCGGGGTCGACGCCTACGAAACCTCTCGGCAAATTGCCCTCAGGGCATTCGATCTGGGCGTGACCCACTTCGACCTGGCCAACAACTACGGCCCGCCGCCCGGCTCGGCGGAGGAGAATCTTGGCAAGCTGCTGCGGGAGGATCTGGCCGCCTATCGCGATGAGTTGATTATTTCGTCCAAGGCAGGCTATCTGATGTGGTCTGGTCCGTATGGCGAGTGGGGCTCGCGCAAGTATCTGCTGGCCAGCCTCGATCAGAGTCTCGGGCGGATGGGGCTCGACTACGTCGACATTTTCTACTCGCACCGCCCCGATCCCGACACGCCGCTGGAAGAAACCATGGGCGCGCTCGCCACCGCCGTCAGGCAGGGCAAGGCCCTGTACGCGGGCATCTCCAACTATCCGGCCGAACAGACTCGCGAGGCGTGTCGCATCCTACGCGAACTGGGCACGCCTTGCCTGATTCATCAGCCGAAGTATTCGATGCTCGAACGATGGGTGGAGGACGGACTACTGGATGTTCTGGAAGAGGAAGGGGTGGGCTGTATTCCGTTTTCGCCCTTGGCGCAAGGATTGCTCACCAATCGCTACCTGGACGGCATCCCCGCCGACTCGCGGGCCGGCAAACCGCATGGGTTCCTACGCACCGAGCAAGTCGACGCCGAGACGCTCAAGAAAGTTCGCCAGCTTCACGAACTGGCTGCCGGCCGGGGTCAATCGCTCGCTCAGATGGCGTTGGCTTGGGTGCTCAAGGATCGCCGCGTAACGACCGTGCTGATCGGAGCAAGCAGCGTCGAGCAACTCGAACAAAACTTGGCCTGTCTGGACGTCGCTTCCTTTTCCGCCGCGGAGCTGTCACAGGTCGAGTCTATCCTGTCGACTTAATGTCAACTGAAGATTAACTGCAAAGTCGAGGAATTGGCGATCAGATTTCTTGATCGATGAGCATCGGCATTCGCTCGTGCCGGGTCATTGTCTGGTAGTAGTGGCTCGCCTGTTGGGTGAGCATGTAGACGTGAGGCCGCTCGCTTTCGTCGCGGACCAACACGCCCCGTAAACCCTGGTTGATCTGAAACCAGACGCCTTTCTCCAAACCGAAGTCGGCCGGGATGTCGACCGGCTCGGGCGACAACCACCGCCACTTGCCTGCCTTGAGACTTTCGGTGCGACACCAACCGGTCCGCGGCAGTTTCGATTCTTTGTTGCCCCGGTTGCCCCACTCGTAAATCACCAACTGCCCATCATGCACGACCGGCAACTGCACCACGGGGTCGGTGTACATGAAGTGCAACTCCGGCTGCGCCTCGTCGCCGCGCATCGTGACCCGCTGAGCCAGTTCGTACTGGTCGAACAGCTCCTGGCGCAGTCGCGCCTTCAAGATGGAAATGCCTTTGCACATGGGTGGGTTCAGGGGTCAGAATTATTCGTAAGCCGCGAGGCGCCAGCCGAGCGCTCGGCTGGCGCCTCGCGGCTTACGGCTCTCTGCTAAAAACACATCTTTCCATAGATGTCACAAATATCATACGCATTCGCTGCGTCGCCGTAGACGTCGCCCAGGGGCAACGTCGACCCGCTGCGCAGCGCAAAACGGCCCATGCGGTCGTTGATCTGTCGTTTCACTTCTGCGAGCACCGCACGGCGGCGATCGAGTTGCTCCAGCAAGCTCCGCTGCCGATGGTCGCTCGGCCGCAAGCCGCCGGCGATCACGTGCATGTAGTGTACCGCGGCGGTCGACGGTTGCCACGCCTGGGGCAACAATTCGAGGGCCGCCTCGCAGAGTTGCTCGAAATCACTCGTACTGCCCAGCATACTGGCCCGTAGCGAGCGCTCCGGTGCGTCGGTAAACAATAGCGACAGCGTCAACTGATCGCACACGATTCGGTAGTAGTGCAAGGCCTCGACCAGCCGATCGACGTTGCGCACCACGAAGGCATGCACCCGCGCAGCGTCGCGCGAAGCTCGCCCGATGCTGCCGCCCCGCGAAACAAACTTGTGCTCGGGCCGAGCCGTGAGGATCGGCATCACCGGCGTCCCGTTGAGCTCCCACCACAGGTCTTCGCCCCGCTTGGTCAACAGCCAGCGGATAAACGCCCGATCGGCGTCGGCGAACTGGGCGCAGGTCGCGATGCCCTGCGCCGCTAAACGCCGGGCGCTCCGTCGGGCGATGCCCGTGATGTCGGTCACCGGCCGATCGTGCAAAATCTCCCGCCGCTCGCGCTCGTCGAGCACCATCCGACAGCCAAACGGTTTTGACGAATCGGAAGCCAGCTTCGCCAGCGTTTTGGTCGGGGCGATGCCCACGCTTACCGGGATCTGAATCCTCGCCAAAACCTGCTCCTGCAACCGCCGCGCCGCCGCCAACGACGGCTCGACCGCCTCGAAAAACATTTCGTCGATCGAGTAAAACTCAACCCGCGGGCTGATCTCTTGAATCAGCGCCAGCATCTTGCGCGATAGCACCTCGTACCAGGAAAAATCGCGCTTCACGTACACCGCCTGCGGGCAGATCTCCGTGGCGTCCCAAATCGGCACCCCGGTCGCCACGCCGGCGGCCTTCATTTCATACGACTTAGCGATGATGCAGGCCCCGTGGTTCCCCAACACGGCCACTGGCATCCCCGCCAGGTGCGGCAACCGCACCCGCTCGGCAGAAACATAAAAACAGTCGGCATCGACGTGACCAATCATAGCCGGCTGAGTATAGTATACATATGAATACTTATCAAGGGCGAATGAACAGCAGCGGGTAAGCCGCGA
>CAXMSB010000365.1:0-2383 GCA_964195615.1 uncultured Granulosicoccus sp.
AAGAAGCTGCTGCACCAGAGACTCACCATGCCAAACAGGCCTACCGACATAATCATCGCCAAATAGGCGGCAGCCACCTCAGAGAAATGCACTCCTCCCAAGGGCAGGCAGAGCATCACGATCGGCAGCGAACAGAACATCAACTCCGCCAGCGGACAGAGCGACGCGGCCAACTTGCCCAACACGATCGCCCCCGGCTGCAGGGGGCTGGCCAACAGCATCTCGTAACTCTTGCGTTCCTTCTCGCCCGTGATCGCCCCCGCCGCGAAGCTGGGCGCCATCAGCGACATCAGCAGGTATTGGCCCAGAAAGATCAGATTCACCAGCGGCTTCGCTTTGTCGGAGTGTGCCAGATCAAGCCGCTGCTCTGCCGGCCAGGCCGCGTAGACCAAGAGCCCTAAGAACGCCACATAGGCGAACAACAGCAAGAAGCTGCGCTTCATTCGCAGATTGACGACTAGCTCGTGCTGCAGGACGGGGTTTTCGAATAGGTACATGATTGGAACGCGCAGCCAGGTAGTTTCTAACAGCTGTCATCCCGAGGTCCGCCGAGGGATCTCGTCGGCCACCCGTGCAAGGCTGGAACGTAGATTCCTCGGCGGACCTCGGAATGACCCGCCGCCTTCGTCATTCGTCATTTATTCTATCAGTATTTTCGCGGCCGCACTTTGCCCAACACGCGACTCGGCAAACCCTGCAAGCGCAAGAAGCCTTCGGCATCGGTCTGGTCGTAGCTGCCGCCGCCTTCCATGCTGGCTACTTCGGCGTCGTAGAGGCTGTTGGGGCTCGTGCGACCGTGGATCATCACGTTGCCCTTGTAAAGGCCGAGGGTTACGTTGCCGGTGACGGGCTGTTGGGTTTCGCGGATGAACGCCAGCAGCGAATCGAATTTTGGCACGAACCAGAAACCGTAGTACACCATCTCCGCCACCTCGGGCGAGAGCCGATCGCGGAGGTGTACCAAGTCGCGGTCGAGCGTCAGTTGTTCCAATGCTAGGTGGGCGGCGTAGAGAGCCGTCATCCCGGGTGCTTCGTACACGCCGCGGCTTTTCATGCCGACGAAGCGGTTCTCGACGATGTCGATACGCCCCACGCCGTTGCGGCCGGCGATCTGGTTCATCTCTTCGACCATCTCCAGCGGGCTCTTTTTCTGGCCGTTGATCGCGGTTGGCACGCCGTGCTCGAAGCTGACGGTGACTTCCTCGACCTCGTCGGGAGCCTGCTGCGGCGAGACGGTCATGCCGAAGTCGACGATCGCCAAGCCGTTCACATCGGGGTCTTCGAGTTGGCCCGCTTCGTAGCTGATGTGCAGGCAGTTTTCGTCGCTACTGTAGGGTTTGGCGAGGGAGGCCTTGACCGGGATTTGTTTTACGTCGCAGTAGTCGATCATCTCGGTCCGACCGGGGAACAGGTTGCGGAACGCTTCGACCCGCCAGGGGGCGATGATTTTGATATTGGGATCGAGCGCTTCAGCGGCGAGCTGGAAGCGGCACTGGTCGTTGCCCTTGCCGGTCGCGCCGTGGGCGTAAGCCTCGGCGCCCACCTCACGGGCCACCTGCAGACAGACTTTTGAGATCAACGGTCGGGCGATCGAGGTGCCCAGCAGATAGATGCCTTCGTACTTGGCCTGCCATTGCATGACGGGGAACGCATAGTCGCGGCAGAGCTCTTCACGGGCGTCGATCAGTTGTGACGACTTGGCCCCATGGTCGCGGGCCTTTTGCAGAATCGCCTCGCGATCTTCGCAAGGCTGGCCCAGGTCGACGTAGACGGCGTGTACCTCGTACCCCTCGTCCTGGAGCCATCCCAAGATGACCGACGTATCCAAACCACCCGAGTAAGCTAACACACAACTAGACATCGCAACATTCCACTTTCATCATGTCAGGAAACAGCAGACCGACCGCCGATTAACAGCCGGACACAAACAGCCCATTGTGGTTCGCCGGCCGCTTGCTGGCAAGCGGGGCGAGGAATAGAACGCCTCAGTCAAGGAATGTCTCTCGCAGAGACGCTGAGTCGCGGAGAGGTGTTTTGATGGACGAAAATAAGGAATGGCCAGAGAATAAGAGAATAACTGTCACGTGTCTGGGAGGTTGTAATAGCCCCGGCATTCATGCCGGGGAAATGGACTGACTATCTCCGTTCCAGGCCCGTTTACGGGTCTTACCTTTCTTCCAGCGAGAAGACCCGTGAACGGGCCTGAAGCTGTCTCATGGAACCTGTTACCCCGCCGTAAACGACGGGGCTAATACCGCTGCGCGGAGAAGACTCGTAAACGAGCCTGCCACAATCCGCGTAAAGTGGATACTGCCCACCCTACGACTGCTGCCGGTACCACTCGATCGCCACGGGTTCCAATCGCTTGATCCAGGCGTCTTTG
>CAXMSB010000366.1:0-27985 GCA_964195615.1 uncultured Granulosicoccus sp.
GCGCGACGGCGCCGGCAAAGTGACGATCGTGGGAGCAGGCCCTGGCGACCCGGGGCTGAGCACGCTGCGCGGTTTTGCCGTCTTGGAACAGGCCGAGGTCGTGTTCTACGACTATTTGGTGAATCCCATCCTCCTGCACCAGGCGGGGCTCATGGAGCGCGGATCGAGCGACGTCGAGTTGGTCTGTCTCGGTCGGCACGGCGGGGGGCGGATTCTTCAGCAGACGGAAATCCAGGAGCAGATGATTGCCGCCGCCAAGGCGGGCAAAAACGTGGTGCGGCTCAAGGGGGGCGACCCGGCGATTTTTGGGCGAACGGCCGAGGAAATTGCAGCGTTGGAAGAAGCCGGGATTCGCTACGAAGTGGTGCCCGGCGTCACCGCGGCTTTGGCGGCCGGCAGCGTGGCGGGCATCCCGCTCACACATCGCGAGTGGGCCTCGTCGGTGGCGTTTGTCACGGGCAGGGAGTGTCGCGACAAAGACGGCCAGCCGCTCGACCTGGCAAGCTTGGCTCGCTTTCCCGGCACGTTGGTGTTCTACATGGGAGTCACCACCGCGCCCCAGTGGTCGGCCGAGCTGATCTCGCATGGCAAGCCGGCAGACACCCCGGTGGCAATCGTGCGTCGCTGCGGTCTGCCGCGGCAGGAAATCTTCAAGACCACCTTGGGCCAGTTGCCCGCCATGCTCGGTGTCGAGAAACTAAGGCCACCGGCAATCATGATTGTCGGCGAAGTGGTGCGCGTGCAGGCGGATGCCGATTGTCTGACCGCCCGACAGTTGTTCGGCCGCACGGTGCTGGTAACGCGCCCCGAACGGCAGTCGGCGGCGATGGTCGCTTCGGTGGGGGAATGGGGCGCAGCTGCGCTGCTGCAGCCGGCTATTGCGATCGAGCCACCGGAAGACTGGAGCGCGGTCGACGCAGCAATCGGCGAGTTGTCGACCTACGATTGGCTCGTGTTCTCCAGCGCCAACGGCGTACACTTTTTTCTGGAGCGGATCCTGCAGACCGGCGGCGATCTGCGGCTGTTGGGCGGTTGTCGGTTGGCGGCGATCGGACCCGCCACCGCCGAGGCGCTAGCCAGTTACCACCTGCGCGCCGACCTGCTGCCGGTCGAGTATCGGGCCGAAGCCCTCGCGGCAGAATTGTCCGCTACGGCAGCCGACCAGCGGATGCTGCTGCTCCGCGCGAGTCGGGGTCGCGAGGTGTTGGCCGAGATGCTCACCAATGCGGGGGCCCAGGTCGAGCAGGTTGTGGTCTATCAGAGCAACGACGTCGCCGCGTCCGAGCCGGACGTCGCCGCTGCGCTCGCTGGGGGTCGTATCGATTGGGTCACCGTTACCAGCTCGGCCATCGCCCGATCGCTGGTACGGCTGTTCGGCGACGACTTGCGACGAAGCCGGCTAGCGGCGATCAGCCCGCTGACGGCCGAAGTGCTCACCAAGGCCGGCTTTCCGCCCGACGTGGTGGCTTCGGAATATACGACCGAAGGCCTGATCGTGGCCATTCTTGCGGCGGAGACGTAAGCTCCGGGTGGCCGGGGCAAAGCGCAGCGTGCCCCGGTTTTCGCTCACAGATGTCAAACCCTTCTGGCAAGCCCAGTTCCGCCTACGGGAAGGTGAGTCAAGTGAGGCTGAATCCGCTTCACCGGGGCACGCTCTGTCAGGCTTTGCCCCGGCCACCCACTTGCGTCTCGGCAAAGTTTGTCACCTGTGCTCGTTGCTCGGCGTTGCGCGGTCCGCGCGGTGGGCGAAGCTATTCATGAAAACGTCTGACGTTTGAAGTAATGTGCGCCAACGTCCGATCTTTCATACACGGTGGGACAGGTACACCCATATTCCCAGGAGTAGACATGCAAAGAAACAATTCTCCCAAAGTGAGAGCGACCATTTACTTGCCGCTCGACGTAATTGATGAGGCCCGCGATGCGGCGGTCCACCTGGCCGGCTACCCGGCTCGACTGACACTGACGAAATTGGCGGAGAACGCCTTCCGCACGGAACTCAGTCGACTGAAGGCATTGTACAACAACGGCCAAGACTTCCCTCCCCGCGACGAAGACTTGCGCGGAGGCCGACCCATTGCCGCTTAGCGGAGAAAGCCCCGATGAAACCCTCACCCAGAGCACGACGAAATTGGCTACCTTCCGGCCAACCAGATCAACACCCTGATTCACCGACGACGGGGCCTGAAGAATCGATAGCGACGGAGCGAGACCATGCGAGCGAACTCCGCTCGCGACTGCTGAGAATGATTCTCGACAATGAGCAACAACGTAAGTCTCTCGTTTCCTCCACCCCGATTTCACAGAACCAACTCGATGCCTAAACCGTTTCGATTCCTAGATAGTTGCCCGAATGTTACGCCTCGGCTGCTCGTGGTCGGCCTGTTGCTGTTGTTGGCTCCTTCAGCAACTGCGGCCGTGATCGACGAGGACGTCCGCGCGCACATGACTCGCGTGTGGCAAGGGCAGTTTGCAGCGCCAGAGCTCTTTGGCTCGGCGCCCAGTCGGACTCCGTTGTCTGGCTCACCGCCGCCGAGTGCCTTGCCGGCAACCGACGCGCCGTCATCGGACGTCGCGTACGCGCCCGGGGCACATCTGCGGAGCGACCGGCCCCATCCTGCCGTGGCGCGGGTGATCGTACCCGAAGCGGGTGCGACCTCCTACGGCAGCGGCACCCTGATCGACGCGCGCGACCAGTTTGGTTTGGTGATTACCAACTGGCACGTGGTTCGCGATGCACAGGGGCCGGTCGAAGTGTTGTTTCCAGGCGGTTACCGATCGAAGGCGCGGGCGCTGAAGGTCGACGCCGACTGGGATCTGGCGGCGCTGGTGGTGTGGCGTCCGCCCATCGAACCGGTTCGACTTTCCGCCACGGCTCCGCAGCCGGGCGATCAACTGACCATTTGCGGCTATGGCCAGGGGATGTACCGATCCGCCACCGGACGGTGTACCCAATATTACGCCCCGCGTGCAGATTTTCCGCAGCAGATGGTCGAACTCGACGTCCAGGCACGCCAGGGCGACTCGGGCGGGCCGATCTTCAACGACCGTGGTGAACTGGCCGGTGTGCTCTTCGGAGCGGGGCAGGGCACGACGCTCGGCAGCTTCGGCGGCCGCGTCGAGTCGTTTCTCGCCACGCTTGCGCCCGACATCGGCAAAGCGGCCGACGACGCGCTCGTCAGTTGCCCACCCCCAACTCCCGAAAAGCAGAGGGTTTGTATCAATGGTGTTTGTTGTCTTCCAGAAAATGCTCCGCCAGAAACTGAAGAGCCAACCGGCACAGAGACCGACGATGGTTGGACTGAGCCTGAACCGCAGTTGGCAGGTATGTGGGCCGCCGTGGGCGATCGCCAGGGCTCCTCAATGCGGGCCACACTGCAGCAATCCAAGGCCGACCAGCAATTGCTAACGGATGCCCCACCGCAACCGGCGCAACGCCACAACTGGTTCGAACAAACCAAAACGGCGCTAGCCGCGATTGGCTTGCTGGCGCTCAGTATGTTGCTATTAAAAGCCGCGTGTTAGTCGTTAGTTGCTAGTGGCCAGTAACTAGAAACTAGCGACCAGCAACTAGCTGCTTCTAGCCAGCTTCTTGCGCAGGTCGGCGATCACCATTTCCGGCACAAACCGGGCCAACTCGGTGTCGCCCGCCAGCGGTGTGATCTGTTTGATCAGCGAACTGGAGACGTGCGAGAACTCTTCGTCGGCCATCAGAAAGACCGTCTCGATGTCGGGGTCCAACTTGCGATTGGCCAGCGTCATTGTGAATTCGCTTTCCATGTCGGTAAGCGAGCGCACGCCGCGAACGATCACCCGGGCGTCGCACTCGCGGACAAAATGAACGGCCAGACCGTCGAACATTTTCACTTCGACATTCGCGAGATGGCTCGTCGTGCGACGGATGAGGTCGACCCGCTCGTCGGCCGTAAAGAGCAACTGCTTGTCGATGTTCAGCCCCACGCCCACGACCAGCTCGTCGACGAGCTTGCTGCTGCGCTCGATCACGTTGAGATGTCCCAGCGTAATCGGATCAAACGAACCTGTGTAGACTGCGCGGTTAGACATGAGAGATTTGGTTTCTGCTATTCAAGTGGAAGTGGGATTTGAACACCGGTCATTCCGAGGTCCGCCGAGGAATCTACGCTCCAACTGTGCAGAAGTGGCCAACTAGATTCCTCGGCGGACCTCGGAATGACACCAATTCTACATTCGTCATTAAACCGCTACGGAGCAGACTCTAACGCGCCGACCAACCGCTCCAGGTCCTGCTCATCATTATAGGCGTGGGCACTGATTCGCAAGCGGCCTGCGCGGCAATTCAGGGCAACATTTTTCGCGAGGCAGTGCTTGCGGATCGCGACCGGGTTGCGGTCGGGCAGCTCGAACGAGACGATGCCGCTCCGCTCGTCGGATTGCCAAGGCGAGTGGATTACCGCGCCCAGCCCTTGAAGAGCTTCTGCTGTCTGGTCGGTAAAATCAAGAATCGCCGCGGCCACGTTTTCCACGCCCAGCGACAGCAGCAGCCGGACGCTCGCCCCCAGGGCCAGAAAGCCGGCCATGTTGTGCGAGCCGCCTTCATAGCGAGACGCCGAGGGTTTCAGCACCAACTCGATATGGCTGTAGTTCGTGGCGTGTACGACGCTGTTCCAGCCGACGCCGATCGGTTGCAGGCGTTGCAGACATGCGTGACTGACGTAGGCGATCCCCGCCCCCTCGGGCCCGAGCAGCCACTTGTGCCCGTCGGCCGAGAGGCAATCGATGTTCATCTCCGCGACGTCCAGGGGAAACACGCCCAGCCCTTGGATCGCATCGACCAGAAAGATCGCATCATGCCGGTGGGCAATTTCGCTGATCGCCCGCAGATCGCGCCGGCAACCATTGGCGTAGCCGACCCAGCTCACGCTCACCACACGCGTTCGCTCGTCGCACAGCGAGGCCAACTGATCGAGGTCGACTCGGCCGTCGGTCGTCGTCGCCCGGCGTGTTTCCACGCCCCGGCTTTCGAGATTCAACCAGGGATAGACGTTTGCCGGAAACTCGTCGTCGAGCGACACCACGTTATCGCCCGCCTGCCAGGGGAAACCCTCGGCCACGAGGTTGATTCCCGCGGTCGTGTTGGGCACCAGCGCGATCTCGTCCTCTTCGGCGCCCAGGAGTTCGGCGGCGGCGGTTCGAGCCTCTTTCAACTGACGCGCCCAGCCGAGCCAAACCGTGTCGCCCTCCTCGGCCGCTTCGCGCACCCAGGTGCTCAGCACCTCGGCGGCCGGCCCGGAGATCGGCGCCACGGCGGCGTGATCGAAATAGGCCCATTTCTTCGCCACAGGCATCGCCTCGCGCAACTGCCGGCGGGTTTCTTCTATGTTATTCATCATTCCAGACCGGTTGAAAAATCAGAGCGTTCTCCTGCATAATAACGGAACCGAGCCGCGATGAGGATTGCAAATGCGCTGCCACTTCCCACATTTCCTGACCACGACACTTCTCCTACTAGCGCACCACCCCGCTTTCGGTTTCGCAGAGGAAAACTACCCCGCCCAGCGCCACCAGATGGTCGCCGACGAAATCGAAGCCGCCGGCGTCACCGATCCGCGGGTCCTCCAGGCAATGCGCACCACGCCCCGCCACGAGTTCGTCCTCAAAGGCTTTCGCCAACAGGCCTATTTCGACGCGGCGCTGCCGATCGGCAACAACCAAACCATCTCGCCCCCGTTCGTTGTCGCCTACATGACCCAGCAGCTCGACCCTCGGCCGACCGACCGCGTGCTGGAGATCGGCACCGGCAGCGGCTACCAGGCCGCCGTCCTCAGCCCGCTGGTCGCGGACGTCTACACGATCGAAATCGTGGACCGGCTCGGCCGCCGCGCCGAGCGTACCCTGAAACGGCTCGGCTACGAAAACGTACACGTCCGCACGGGCGACGGCTATCGCGGCTGGCCCGAGGCGGCTCCGTTCGACAAGATCATCGTCACCTGTTCGCCCGAAGAAATTCCCGCGCCGCTAGTGGAGCAACTCAATGAGGGCGGCCGGATGATTGTGCCTGTCGGTGAGCGCTATCAACAGAATCTGTTTCGCGTGACCAAACAGGGCGGCAAGCTCCACCGTGAGCCGTTGCGGGCCACGCTGTTTGTGCCGATGACCGGCGCGGCCGAACAGGCTCGGCAGGTGTTGCCCGACGCCAGCAGCCCGCAAGTCATCAACGGCAGTTTTGAAGAGGTCATCTCCCGCGCGGATACCGACGAGGCCCTGCCCGCGGGTTGGCACTACCTGCGCGCTGTCCAGGTTGTTTCCGGCGACGACGCTCCACAGGGCCAAAGGTATCTGCGCTTCACCAACGACGAGCAAGGAAGAGCCAGCCGGGCGCTGCAGGGGCTGGCGCTCGACGGTCGGCGGGTGCGCGTCGTGCGTCTCTCTGCCCAAGTTCGCGGCCGGGACCTAGAAAACGGCCCGACGCCCCAACAGCGTCCCGCCGTGCTGATCACCTTCTACGACCAACGCCGGGCAGCCATCGACAACCAAAAACTCGCCACCTGGCAAGGCACGTTTGATTGGCAACCGGTGACGACCGAGTTGCGCGTGCCGGCGGCGGCTCGCGAAGCGATCGTGCGTCTGGGCCTGCTGGGCGGCACCGGACGGCTGGAGATCGACGAGCTCTCGCTACGGGCGGTGCCATGAAGAAGCCACCGGCGAGAAAAAATCCCCCTCCCTCGCAGGGAGGGGCTAGGGGAGGGTCCGAACCGCCAGATCGCTCAAGAATTCTCCGAGTCTCTCCTCCCGAAGACTTCGCATCGCAATGCGCCATGGATAGCAGCCTGCCAACCCGACTGACCTCTTGAGCCACGCACACTCTCAATCGTTCGAACAGGCTCAATCGCAGGCGGCGTCTACTCCGAACGACTGTCGGTGCCAACCGCAAACCTATTTAACCACCCGGCAGCGCGCAAGTTGCCGTTTGTTCCGGCGGGCGACATTCGTCGATGTGACCGCCGGCAGTCTGGCGGGTGACCTGCCCCCGTTCTTAATTAGCTGCGTCCCCTTTCTTCCTCTCGTCCCCTTTCTTGCCACGAAACAGCCAACACAATCTGCCTTGAAGCGGGTACACCAGTAACGCAAGGATTGAAAAAAGAAACCATGGAAGAGCTGCAGTCATGTGTTTTTTTCCAATATCACCCATAAAGCTAATACACATCACCGCCATGCCCACTGCTAGGAAAACAGAATCAAAGAAATACTTCCTCGGCACAAACAGAATGAGAACCAGGAGCACTAGAGGAACTAAACTGAAGAATAGAAAGAAAAGTCCCTGGCTGTGAAAATCAAGTGTGGCTATGGCAGACCAAGATCCAATTATCACAAAACTCTCAAGAACAAGCCTAAAAAGGCGATTCACATTGAACCTGTATGGCACAGTGGGCATTTGAGTCTCTATCTGAGTCCTATTCGAAATTGTGGAACAATTCCCCTTTGTAAACGCAATTGCAAGTCCGTATGAAGTCAATGCTACTGAGTGTGTGCCGTACCGAGGGCACGTCTATTAGAGCAGGTGTGAAAACAACTAACAGAGCCAATACCAACAGAGAATAGAGACCCCTTTGGCTGTCATTGTGCAAAAACGGGCACAATTTGGCGAACACTTAACTGCGGGAGGTGTGACACACAACGCCGCCACTTCACCTGACTGCAAACCACCACTCTCAGCCCCAACTCGATTGCCTGAAGCTGAGTACACCCCAAGAGAAAGGTCGCCTCTTGGCGAGGCGAAATCGCGGCGAACAGAATCGTCGGTTTTCTGACGCTCTTTCGGAGAGCCTGCCCTCGGGATAACGCCTTTTCTCAAGAATCGCCCAGGCTGTGCCAGCCGCCGCAGTCGCCAAGTCCCTTGTTGAGCACGATTTGCGCCCGAAATCGCCCAATCGCCAAAATGGGATAATTTTGCCTAGATTACTTGAATTATGGGCGACAGTTGCTATCTTGTGAGCTTGTCGCGGGAGAATCAGTACCGCTGTTGAGGTTCGGGGTCTATCAGGAGAAGACAGATGAGAGTTCAAGGAATCAATCGGCTCGGCGGGCTCGCCCTGGTGGCGGGATTGGCTGTGGCGATGGCTGGAACCGATGCCGCGGCCGAGTCTTACGGTAGCTGGGGGTCCTCGGGAAGCTACGGCAGCTACGGCTCAAGCGCCAGTTATGGCAGCTATGGCTCGAGCGCCAGCTACGGCAGTAGCGGACGAATGGGGCTCTTTGCTCGCATGAGGGCGCGTCGCGCGGCCCGACATGCCAGCTACGGATCGTACGGTTCCTCCGGCTCCAGCGCGAGCTACGGCAGCTATGGCTCCAGCGCCAGTTACGGAAGCTACGGCAGCAGCGGCAGCTATGGCGCCCCCATCAACGCCGAACCCGATGCCGCCCAGCCCGATGCCGTCACCACGACCACCGGCAACACCTCGATCAAGGTGACGCTACCCGCCGATGCCAAGGTCTTTGTCAACGACGCACCGACGACCAGCACCGGCGCCGAGCGGAGCTACGTTTCCCGCGGTCTACGCACGGGAATGACCTACTCCTACAACATCCGCGTGGAATACCTAGGTGAGGACGGCAAGACTAAAGAAGATAGTAAGCTGGTAAAACTCAGTGCGGGCGAAACCGTGTCGCTCACCTTTGGTCAGGCCGACGATGCCATGGCCGAGGCGGAAGCGGATGAGCCGGTCGAGACCGAGGTGAAGATCGAAGTGCCGGAAGATGCTCGGGTATTTCTGTCGGGCTCGCCGACGCAGCAGACCGGCAGACTGCGGACGTACAGCTCCACGCAACTGGCCGCCGGCCAGCGGTGGGAGGGCTACACCGTCCGCGTGGAAGTTGATCGCGACGGCCAGACGCTGGTCCGCGAGAAGAAATTGACGGTTGAGGGGGGTGGCTCTTACGAGCTAGCATTCAATTTTGCCTCGACGGCCACTGCCCAGCTTGCCCAATTGGACAAGTAGGGCGACTTTTCTGGCCGATTATCATAGCCCCCGTATCGGTGTTGACCGGTGCGGGGGTTTTTCTTTTGCTAGGGGCTCCTATTCTTTCTGGTAAAAGCTGAAACGACGCCCTCTCGACGCATTCCCGCTGCGAAATCCCGATGTCCAAAAAGCGACCCGACTATCAGCCCCCCGCCCCGCGGGCACAACAGCCGCAGGCGAAGCAGCCTCCGCCGAAGCCTAAGCGCCCGGCCTCCGGGTTGCCTTGGCATGGCGTGTGGCGGTGGTTGGTTAGTCTGTTGGTGATCGCGCACATGGCGGCTGTTGTTTCAGCGCCGTGGAACCTGTCGACCGGCGACGCGCTGCCGCCCGACGAGACCAAGGTTCCCGAGCGCAGCAGTCCACTCTGGCAAGAGCCACCGGTGACCCGCCCGCTGCACCGCTTCTTTAGCCACTACCTGAACCTGATCTACATGAATCACGGTTACGAATTCTTCGCGCCTGACCCGGCAGGCACGCACCTGATTAGCTTCCGCGTGTCGAAGCCCGACGGCACGACTGTCGAAGGACGTTTCCCCGATCTCGAAACGCAGTGGCCGCGGCTGTTGTACCATCGCCACATGATGCTTGCCGAGCAAACGCAGATGATGGGCCGCGCGTCGGGACAAAGTTACGCCGACTATCTGGCGACGCTCCACGGCGGGCCGAGTCGCATCGACTGGATGATTCACCATTTGCTCTCCCCGCAAGACGTGATTGACGGCCTGCCGCCCGACGACCGCTCGACTTACGAGGTGATCGAATCGTTGGAAGGACGGCCCCGCCGCGCCGCGACGCGTGAAGAAGCCATCGCCATCCCGGGAGCCGGCCGATGAAAGGCATTTTCCGAGATGTGCGCAACTACGTGGCCGAGGCCTGGCAGGCCTGGAATCGGTTCTGGTTCACGCCGACCGATCCGGCAACGCTCTCGCTGATCCGCCTGCTGGCCGGCGGGATGTTGCTTTACACCCATCTGGTCTGGTCGTTCGATCTACAGGCGTTCGTCGGTCAAGAGGGCTGGCTGCCGGTCGATTACCTGCGCTCAGAGATTCACGTCGAGACGCTCGCCGACGGCTCGATCCAAACCGATGCCGACGGCAACGCCGTCCAGACTTGGTCGGTTTGGAGTGTGTTCTTCTGGATCAAGCCGACCTGGCTGCTGTGGGGCGTGCATGTTTTCGCGCTGATCGTGTTTCTCTGTCTGACGCTGGGGCTGTTTACACGCCCGATGGCCGTGTTGGCGTTCCTGTTTGCGGTGTCGTACGCGCATCGCATCAGCCCCGGGGCCTTTTTTGGCTTGGACAAGACCAACTGCATGCTGGCCGCTTACCTGATGCTGGGGCCGTGCGGCGCTCGCTATTCGCTCGATCGCATCCGCCGCCTCCGCCGCGGCGACACCAGCCCCGCCATGCCGAGCACCTCCGGCAACATCGCCATTCGGTTGATCCAGTTGCACCTGTGCGTCATCTACCTGTTCTCGGCCCTGGCGAAGCTGGGTGGCGAAAACTGGCAGGCGGGCACGGCCGTGTGGTGGGCCGTGGCCAATCTCGAATACCAATCGCTCGACATGACCTGGCTGGCCAACTGGCCCGTGCTGGTCGCGCTGGCGACGCACGTCACGATCTTCTGGGAGCTGTTTTACTGTTTCCTGGTCTGGAACCGTTTTACTCGGCCAATCGTGGTCTGGCTGGCCGTCCTCATGCACGGCGGCATCGCGATCGCGATGGGCATGATCACGTTCGGGCTGGCGATGGTCTTCGCCAATCTGGCGTTTCTCTCCCCGGCAACCGTCCGCCGCTGGGTCGACCCGCTGGCCGGTTGGTTCGCGATGCGGCTAACCGGGGCGAAGTGACGCCCGGAGCTCACGAGTCCAGAATCAGCGTATCAAACCCGCCCAGGAAGGTTCCTTCGTCGTCGACGGCCTGCTTGAATTCCTCGCGGGCCTCGGCCTCGATGGCGTCGACGTCGATGTCGACGTCCAGATTCACGCCGAAGATGACCATGCTCTCTTGCACCGCCTGCTTGGTATCGTTGGCTAGGGTAATCAGTTCATCGATCCCCATGCCAAAGCGACTGTGCAGCACGACATGTAGCGGCTGCATGTAGTGGCTGGCCGGGTTCCACAACACGTCGGTTAGCAGATTGGCCACCACCAGCGTGTGGTTCAACTCGGGACACATCGGCAGATAAACGTGGTGATTGGCAACCGCCTCGACCATTTCGTCCGACAAATTCCAGCGCTCCAGCAGTCGGCCTCCCACGGCCATGTGGTCGAAGCCGAAGGTCTCGCGTTCCAGTCGAACCTGCTCCATCAGGTGGTCGGGCTCCTGGCAAATCTCCAGGTATTTTTCTGTTTCCATCTGTGCGAGGACCAGCATCCCCAGATCGGCCAACAGGCCCGCGGTGAAGGCGGTGTCGGGGTGGGTCTCGGGATCGTCGGACAGCGAGGCACAACGCCGAGCGGCGGCGGCCATCGTGAGCGACCGCTTCCAATAAAGTTGATGCAGTTGGCCAGGAGCACCGCTGACGAACACTTTTACCAGGCCGAAGCTCAAGACCGCCAGCCGCACGCTACGTCGGCCCAGGTAGTTCAGCGCGTGACTCAAGCCGGTGATCTTCCGCGGCAGGCCGTAGTACGAGGAATTCACCAGTCGCAGAATCGACACGGTCAGCGCGGGATCGTTTTCCAAACACTCGGCCACGTCGGCCATTTCGAAATCTTCCTGGCGCGTCAGCTCCATCACGCGCAGTGCCACCAGCGGCGAACTGTGCAGTTTGTCGAGCTTGGCGAGAGCCTGATCGATTTCCAGGCCGATCGTTTCATCTTGGGCCGAAAGCATGGAAAGACTCCGTGAGTGTTCTTGGGCTATGTCGAGATAGACGGCGCAGCGTACCGGAGAAGGCGCGGAGCCTAATCAACTATAGCTTCTTCTGCGAGACAGACAGCCGGAGGCGGTTGTAGCGATCGTGGCGGCTGGGAGTGGCGAGAAAGGATGCGTCAGACAACCTTGGTCTTGCCGGGGACAGGCACAGGGTAATTGCCCTGGGCGTCGGGCACGACCGGCGGCGCCGCGGCGAAGTCGTACTCAGCGGGCGAAAGATCGATCTCGGAGTTGATCGCGTCGTCCCACTTCACAACCTTGCCGCCGTAGGTCGCCATCCGGCCCAGGATCGCGGTCATCGTGGAATGGGCGCCGTACTCGATTTCGTTGTACGGCGTGCCCGATCGAATCGCGGCGAACAGGTCGTCGTGCTCCTGCTGATAGGCGTCGACTCGCGGCCCTGAGTATTTCCACTCGCCGGAAGGCGAAATGATTTGGAATTTCTTGAAGTGGGCCGAGCCGCTGCAACCGGTTGCGTATTCGTCGACCGGGCTCCAACAGCCCTGCTGATGGCGGCATTGGCTCATCATCGTCGAGCCGTCGGCGTAGGTGAACTCCACCGAGTGGTGATCGAAGATCTGGCCGTACTCGTTGCTCGTGCGCACCTCGCGGCCACCCATTCCATTGGCCTCGATCGGATGGGCGTTCTTGAGCCAGTTGCTCACGTCGATATTGTGAATGTGTTGTTCGACGATGTGATCGCCGCAGAGCCAATTGAAGTAGTACCAGTTGTTCACTTGATATTCCATCTCGGTCGGCTCGTGGCCGTAGGTCTTGGCAAAATCGGCACGCGTGCGGACCCACACGCCGCCGCCGTTCCAGTAGACTCGCGTGAGCGGAATGTCGCCGATCGCGCCGTCCTGCAGACGCTTGATCGTTTCGATGTAAGCGGGGTCGTGATGGCGCTGCAAACCGACGCCGATGGCCAAGCCCTTTTCGGAAGCCAATTCGCCAGCGGCGAGCACGCGCCGGATGCCTGGGGCATCGACCGCGAGCGGTTTCTCGGTGAAGACGTGCTTGCCCGCGTTGATTGCCGCCTCGAACTGCATCGGCCGAAAGCCGGGCGGCGTGGCGAGAATCACCAGGTCGACGCCGCTATCGATCGCCTGCTGGTAGGCGTCGAGACCGGCGAACTGACGTTCCGGCGGTACGTCGACTCGCTCCGAGAGTGAGCCCGGCGACTCGGCTTCGCTGTCGCGTTCGAGTTCACGACGAATCTTGCCGAGCGACTGCTCAATACGTTTGGAGAACGCATCGGCCATGGCCCACAGCGTCACCTTGCCTTCGGTCCTCAAGGCCTGCACGGCTGCCTGGCTGCCGCGACCGCCACAGCCAATCAGGGCGACCTTGATTTCGTCGTCTCCCCCCGCGTACGCGCCTGCCAAGTCGAGCGCCGACATCCAAGCAGCGCCGCCGACCGCCAAGGCGGAAGACTTCTTGACGAATTCTCGCCGTGAAGGGAACTGCGAACGATCATCGCGTGACGAATCTTGGGACTCAGTCATGGCGTCTCCAGTTGATGGTTGTCCTTTTGGGCGGTCGAGTGAGTTTATCCGTCCGGCGTCAGTTATTCAATTGTACCAGCGGCGCGCAGCTCTTCGATTGCCTTGGGCAGTCGCTCGTCCGCTCCGCCTTGCGTGCCGCGGCCTTCGTCGAGCCGGTCGGCCACGTCTTGGCGAATCCGCTCCAGATCGGCTTCCCAGACTTTCTGCTTCAGCGAATCGTCCATCGCCGCGAGCGGACGCACGATGCGAAATCCCACGCCGGTGGCTGGATCCTCGGTGAACCACCACGGGCTCCTGGGAAGACTGGGGTCGGAGATGCACCAATCGGGATCGTCCGACTTGTGTCGCGCCGCACTGCGGCACTGGGCCGGTTCGTCGAACCAACAGCCGCCCCGGATTGCGCGAGGATAGAGCTTCGTCGGCCAAGCGACTGCCTCGGCCGCGTCGTTCAGTTTGCTTTGCAAACTCGCGTAGTGGTCTGCCACGTAACCATCGAGCACCCACTCGGCCACGTTGCCGTGCATGTCGTGCAGCCCCCAGGCATTCGGCCGCTTCGTGCCAACGGCGTGCGTCTCGTCATCCGAGTTGCCGACGAACCAAGCATAGTCGCCCAATTCGCTCGCGGTTTCGCCAAACGAATAGGCCCCGGTGGAACCCGCGCGGGCGGCAAATTCCCACTCGGCCTCCGTGGGCAGTCTAAACTCCCGCCCCGTGATGCCACTCAACCATTTGGTGTATTGCTTCGCGGCAAACTGCGTCATCGTGACGGCCGGCTGCTCGGGTTCTTCCCCCGGGTAGTAAGTAAAACTCGGATCGTACAACGGCGTGGGCGAGGTGACGCCATCCACTTCGAGTGATTCGGCTTCCAAGAATTTCCGCGTCGCGGCTAACGACTCAAGCCGCTCAGCGTTGTCGCGCAGTGTATTGATACTCTTGAACGCTTCGTACGTGGCCATGTAGGCGTGGTATTCGGCCCAGGTGACTTCGCACATGCCGATCCAGAACGGCGCGACGCGCACCTGCGATTGTGGACCTTCGTCGTCGCTCCGCTGGGCTTCGCCATGGGGGCTCCCCAAAGTAAACGAGCCCTCGGGGATGGGTGTCATTTTGAAAGTGATGTTCGTTCCCGGTATCGTTTCCTCGTAGGCGACCATGAAGCTTTGGTCCGTCTTCACCGAGCGGTGGACTGGCGGCGCGGTCGTGGCGATGCCAGGTACCTCGTTGGCCGACGCGGGGAGCACCGACAGTCCCCATGCGAACACGAATATGAGAGAGTATTCCGTGATCTGGTTACGAATTATCACGCTTACACTCCTGGTCAATTGCTGCGAGCACTTCCGCGTCGCTGGCCAGCGGACTGTCCAGCACTTCGCGCAGGGGGATTGGCACTTCATCCATCCGATAGGCGGTGCCACGACGGTGTACGCCGTACACCGCCGTGGTGAAACTCACCGCGGCGGGCAACGGGTAGCTCTCCGAGGGGTTGTCCAGTGTGACCACTGGCAGCCGCGCCAACGTCTGCCGCGCGGTATCCGACAGCTTCGACACGCCTTCGGTGCCGACCAACACGACCGCGTCGACCTCGCCCCGTTCGAGCAACGTGTTGGCCGTGTACTCGCCCGGGTTGTACCGAGGATAGCCGCGGGCGAGATTCACGCTGAATGGAAAACCGGTCTGCCAGCAGAGGACGCTATCCGCCCCGGCGACGTCGCCCGGCACGCGCATTCTTCTGGCGACGAATCGCGTGTGGGCGTTCAGGTCGGTCACCAATTGCAGCAGCGCTTCCACGTTGGCCTGGGGAACGCAGTGCTTGGTGAGCCCCAAGCCGAAAAACACCGCGCCGTAGCGACACGCTTTCAATTTCTCGGCCAAGTCGTTGATCGCGTCGAGAGGCACGCCGCCGGCTGAATCGATTGACAGTTCGACGCCCTTCACAGCGGCACGCAGTGCCCACAGTAAATCAAAATCGCCGCCCGGCTCGACCTGCACAAATCGATCTGCCAAGTCCGCCGTTGCGGTTCGCTCGACGTCGACGACCACCAAGTGTCGATCGCTGCGTCCGCCCGGCACGAACAGGCCTTCGGCGTCGACGTAACGTTCCACGTGGCGGGGATGGCTCGCCAGCGGGTTGCTCCCCCAGTAGACGACCAGATCCGCGCGGTTCTTCACCTCTCCCAGCGAAGCGGTGCTCTCCCCCACGCTTTGCACGGCAAGGATTGAGGGGGCGTGGCAGGTGCTGGCGGTGGTGTCGATGGTCGCCCCCAGCGTTTCGGCCAGACGCACGGCGGTTCGTTGCCCAGGAGTGCTGCTGGTCGACAGGCCGTAAACGAGCGGGGCTCGGCTGCCCGCCAGGATGGTCGCCGCCCGCTGCACGGCGGCGTCGAAGGTAGTCGGGGCGCCATCGACGCAAATCGGCGAATCGTGTTTTGCCGTTTGCCCGAGCAGCCACGGTTCGCTCAACGCGCAGGCTCGCTCCGCGGCGATGATGCGCTCGTCGGCAACGTGCAGCGTCAGATCATCGCAAACGCAGCCGCAGACAGTGCAGGCCACGTCTTGAAACAGCTGTGCCACAAGAGACTCGTCATGAAATGGCGGGAACAACGGCGGGGGAGGCCCCATTGTACCTATTTGCGAACTGATTGACCATGAGCGTCAAGAGGCCGACTGGAGAGTTGCCGGCGCATCGCGTACCATGAATCGGCAGCAAGATGTAAGCCGCGAGGTGCCAGCCGAGCGCTCGGCTACCGCCTCGCGGCTTACATTCCTCGAAATCGTTTTTCGTCTTCGAAAGAACCCACCGCCATGCCTCCCTCTCCACACCCGAACGCTGATGTTCGCATGCGAGGCTTCGTGGAGAAGGTGAGCGTCGAGGCGGCGAAAAATTGGCTCCATGGCGAACTGGAAAAACTAGGCCCAGTGGCCAGCGAAGAGGTTTCGCTCGACGCGATGGCCGGGCGAGTGTTGGCGGTCGACGTCGTGAGCGAAGTCAATGTGCCCGAGTTCGAACGGGCCATGATGGACGGTTTTGCCGTGCGGGCGAGCGACACCGAGGGCGCCTCGCCGCAAAGCCCCGTGCCGCTGGACGTGCTGGGCGACGCCTTTCCGGGTCAAGCCTTCCAAGGAAAAGTGACCGTCGGGAAATGCGTGCGGGCGATGACTGGTTCGTCGTTGCCGGCGGGCGCCGATGCCGTGTTGCCGGTGGAGCAGACCGGCGCCGACGGAAAGCGTGTGCTCGCGCAGCAATCGATCACTGCGGGAAAAAACATCGGCCACGTCGGCGAGGACATCCGCGCTGGCGAAGTCGTGCTTCGCACGGGTCGCGTGTTGCGGCCGCAGGATGTGGGCGTGCTCTCGTCGATTGGCGTGGGTCGGGTGAGCGTCGCTGGCCGGCCGCGGGTGCGGATTGTGGTGACGGGCGATGAGTTGTTGCCTGCGGGCGCGAAGCCGCAAGCGGATAGAATCGTTGACTCGAACGGGCCGATGCTTGCCGCGCTCGTTTCGCGGGATGGCGGCGTGCCGCTGCATCCGGGAATCGTGCCCGACAATCGCGACGCTATCCTTGCCGCTTTGAGAGACGATGCCGAGGTGATTCTGGTTTCGGGTGGCACGAGCGTGGGGCAGGAGGACCATGTGCCGACGCTACTCGACGAGCATGGCGAGTTGGCGATTCATGGCGTGGCGATGCGGCCCGCGAGCCCGGTGGGCATGGGGCGGCTCGACGGGCGACTAGTGTTTCTGCTACCCGGCAATCCCGTAGCGTGCCTGTGCGGCTACGATTTCTTCGCCGGCGCGGCGATCCGTGCCCGCGGAGGTCGCGCAACTGCTTGGCCCTATCGCACGGTTCGGGCCACGCTCTCAGCCAACCTAAAATCGCCGGCGGGTCGACTCGATTACATTCGCATGTTCGTGAAACAAGGTCGCGCGGAGCCCGTGCCCAAGAGCGGCGCGTCGGTGCTGAGTTCCACTACGCGCGCCGACGGTTTTGTCGTGATCCCCGCCGAATGCGAAGGCTACGAGGCCGGTGCCGAGATCGAGCTGTTTCTCTACGATTGAGTCACGCAGCCGTGTGGCGCAGAAGAATTTCGCCCTTGCCGAGCGCCACCATGTCGCCATTAAACATGTCGCACTCCGCGGCGAGCAGCGAGTCGTCGATTGCGAAACCGCGCTGCCGCAGGTCGCGCAACATCAACGGTAACACCGTCGGCCGGGCAGTGCAGGCGTAACGAAAGCTGGGCAACAGGACAGGTGGGTTGGGGCCCAACAAACCCAACGTGCCGCGCCGCATGCCGGCGCCCGGTCGGATGCCGCACTCGCCCAGCACCAGCACGGTGCCCGCCAGCATGTTGAAGCCGAGCATGTCGCCCGCGCGGCCGCCAACGGCGATAATCCCCCGTCGCATCGTCAGGCCCACTTCGTTGCCGACGTCGCCGTCCACCAGAATCGTGCCGCCAGTCATTCCAATGGCTGAGCCGCGATAGGCCGCCCCGACCAGATGCTCGGCATTGCCGTGAACGTGGATCAGCCCGCCCCGCATCTCGGCCCCGACCCAACCGCCGGCATCGCCGTCGACGTGGATCTCGCCGCCGCTCATCTCGCTGCCAATGTGCCGACCCCCCGGGCCGTGAATCTGGATGTGCCCGGTACTCATGTGGGCGCCGATCCAGTGGACGCCCGACAGATCGCCGTGGAAATCGAAACGCCGGTCGTCGGCCGAGCCCGCAACGTCGAACATCTCCGCCAGCGGAAGCTTCTCGTTGCCGTGGTGGATTTCCAATTTCTCGATCTCGGCCAGCGACTTGTCCACCGCCCAATCGGGCGTGAGCCCCTCGATCTCGACAGGGACCGAGGTTTTTCCTTGGTAGGTGAGCGTGAGTGCCATGGTGCCTGTTTCCGACGATGCGATATATTGGCCCATCAAGTTGGGCGACAAGACCCTACAATAAGATCATCTCGCAAAGGCGCGAAGGCGCAAAGAAATCAAATTTACCAGACTTTGCGCCTTAGCGCCTTTGCGAGAGATCTTCTTCTTCAATTAAAGGAGTCATTTGGTGAATCGAGGCGCGATAGTGTTGTGCGGTGGACGGTCCACGCGGATGGGCTCCTCCAAGGCGATGCTGCCCTTCGGGCCGGAGCGGATGCTCCAGCGCATGGTGCGGCTCGTGGGCGAGGCGGTGCCGCGGGAAAACATCGTGGTGGTGGCTGCCGAGGGTCAAGAATTGCCGCCGCTTCCTGGTGAGATCGTCGTAATCCACGACCGCCGCCCCAACCGAGGTCCCCTCGAAGGCCTCGCGTGCGGACTGGCCGCCCTGGCCGGAAGAGCCGACGCCGCTTTCGCCACCGGCTGCGACGTCCCACTGCTGATGCCCGCGCTGATCGAACGGATGTTCGAGCTGCTCGCCGACCACGAAATCGCCGTGCCGAAAGAAGAAAAATTCCACCACCCGCTGCCCGCCGTCTATCGAGCGAGCGTGTTGCCAGAGGTCGAAAAGCTGCTGGCCGCCGATCGGCTACGGCCGCTGTTTCTGTTCGAGCGATGCCAAACCCGCGAGGTCGCCGTGGAGCAGTTGCGGGATGTCGACCCGCAGTTGAAGTCGCTCCGCAACGTCAATCAACCGGGCGATTACCAATCAGCGCTGCGAGAAGCAGGGTTCGACTTGTAGGCCTTCGCAGATGTTGTTGCATTGCCAGCGGCGGCTGGATAAGCTGTGGACATGGTGAGCCTTCGTCAAGAGGTTTGTTCACAGTCTTTGTCGACAAGCAGAGCTTGTCTACACTTTTTGTGTCGAATAACAAGTTATGCACCACAAGTCGAGCCGAACGTGCGACAGCTCATCCTGATAATCATCGCCCTGTCGCTGGTCTCATGCAAGCCCGACGATGACGGTGCCACGACGATCGCCCCGACAAGGTTGCCAATGACATCCACCGATCCACACACAGCATTCTGGCAATGGTTTCACGACAACATTGATCGATTCAACCGCTTCGAGGACGATCAGGAACGCTTAATGGATGAATTGTCGGATCAACTTCACGAAATCGACGAGAACTTGGTTTATGAAGTTTACATCGCAAAATCCGGGATTCGTGAACTTGTCATCAGTGCTGATGGCATCAAAAAGTCGTTCCCTTCTGTCGTCGAACTCACCAAGACCGCACCCGAGATCCCCGGATGGACGATTACCGCGTTCCGCCCACGAGTTGATGTCACGCAGTTCACCCTTCTATACGATGGCAGGAAACTTGCTGCAAAGGATTTCTATTTTTGGCTCCAATCTGAAGATCAGTACATCGATTTAATTCTTTTTGTTCCCGGCCTCACGGACGACAACCGCAAAGAATTCGTCAATGCGTGTTATATCCTACTGGACATGGCTATTGGCGAATATGACGTGTCCACAAGAATACGATACATTGATCATCAACAGCTTCCGTCCAACCCCGACACCGAAGGGCTAAAGCCGTTAACCGAACTTCCAAAAGAATTCGACGAATTGTGCTCCAAGCTTCACCCAAATGGTGCATAACAGGACGATGCACCGGAGGTTGTCACGTAGGATAACGCGCCGACGTTAGCCCCGTTGCAATGCATCGACATGCGGGAGTCGCACGCGCCGCCAACCCCTCCGCCCGGGATGCCACAGAGGGCATTCCCTACAGGCTGCGCCTTGCTTAGCTGATCACCTTGATCCCACGATCTCCGGCTCGTGCAGGTAGCTGTCGTCCACCGGGTAGTTCCGCCATTGGATGGAGTAGCTCTTCTCGAACCACGCTTGGATGTCGGGCTCGACCTCCAGGTCGTACTCCGGCGCTACGTGCAGCGTGCGGCCGAGGATCGGGTCGCGGACTTCGCCCTGTTCGACTATCACTTGGCCGCTCTTGATTACCACTCGCGGCATCTCGAACATCAGCTCCTTGTTCTCGTGCGGCGTGTAGATCGTGATGTCGGCATCCGCTCCCGGGCCGAGGTGGCCCTTGTTCTTGAGACCCAAAATGCGAGCCGGGCCGGCACGGGTGATGATCGCGATTTCACGGAGCGTGTATTCGCGATCGAGGTCGGCGAGCGTCGAGCGCTTGCCGACCAGCGGGTGGCACGTCTTGAGGATGTCGGCCCGATAGGTGCGGTCCATCAGGAAGCGGATGATCTGCGGATAGGCCAAAAACGATCCACCGTTGGGATGGTCGGTACTCATCACCACCCGCCAGGGGTCTTCCACCAGCAGATACCACTCCAGCCCGATGGCCCACTGCAGGGCGTGTACGAGCGACTTGTTCTTGTACTTGATCGGCGTAATGCCGCAGCCGGCTTCCATTTCGGTGTCCGAGGAAAACCACTTGCCGCCGTACACCTTCGAGAGAAAATAACCGAGCGGCCCGTCGCCGGTCATGCTCGTGGTTTCGCCGAACAGCACTTGCCCCACGTCAACGGTCACGTTGTCGTGCGAATTTACATACTCAGCCAGCTCTGTGGCTTTACTATTAAAAGTGTTTTCGTCGCCCTCGCCGCCACCGTAGCTGTGGAACTGGATGTGCGTGAGATGCCCCCGACGTCCTTCGAGGGCTTTCATCGTTTCGAGGGTCGTCTGCCAATTGCCCGGCATGCCGAGGTTGTTGCAGTGGATGTGTACGGGATGGGGTAAGGCGAGTTCGTTCGCCGCCGCGGCCACTTGGCTGATAATCTGCCGGGGCGTCACTCGAAAATGGTCGACCTCCTCGTCAAGCCCATGCACGTTACCCGAAGCGTGGTGCTTCCAAACTTCGACGCCGCCCGGATTCACCAGCTTGGGCGCAAACCCCTTGGCCGACGTCAACAGCCAGGCAATAAACGCCTTGAGCTTCTGCGGCTCGCCGTCTCGAATCGACTGCATCACGTAATGGTTGTTGCCCATCAGGACATAAAAACCCTTGTCGATGCAGGGCGTGTCCTCGAATTCCTCGTGAGCATGTCGGGCGCCCAACGGCGGAACGGCCGCGTCGAACGCCGTTGTGTAACCGAGGCCGGCGTATTTGTAGCCGGTCGCAAACGTGCTGGGCACGCTGCCCATCGTGCCGCTGTGCAAGTTGGCCGTGCGGTGCAGCAGCTCGCCCTTGCGTTTTTCCTCGGGCCGCATCTTGCGGGCGACGTTCACCTTGGGCCCGGCGATGTGGCAGTGCATGTCGATCCCGCCCGGCATCACCACCAACCCCGACGCATCGATCACACGGCTCGGTTTTACTGATGGATCGCTGGGCGGCTCGACGATGCGGCCGCCCGAAACCCACAAATCCCGCACCTCGCCATCAATCCCGTTCGTGGGGTCGCAGACGGTTCCTTGAGAAATTTTCAAATAGCCAGTCATGTCTTAATTCTTCAGTTATGTTTCTCGCAAAGGCGCTAAGGCGCAAAGGATAGATATTCAGAACGCTCTCCGTCCTTTGCGCCTTAGCGCCTTTGCGAGAGCCTTATCCTTTCAATCCCAGAATTTTCTTAATCCGTTTTTCGATTTGCGTGAGTACTTCCTGGTCGCTGGGGTGGGGCGAATCGAACGCGGGCCGTAGCGGGATCGGCACGTCGTCCATCCGATAGACCGTGCCGCCCGTGTTGATGCCATAGGTGGCCACCTTGAAGGCGACCGCCGCGGCGCGGGTGGTTGGCGTTTCCTTGGCGTCGAGCGCGATGTACGGGATCGACGCCAGATGCTCGCGGGCCGGCTGCGAAAAGTTCGCCATCGGGTCGCAGGCGATCATCATCCCGCAATCGGCCTCGCGGCGGGCCAACGTGTCGCTGGTGGTGTACTCGCCCGGATTGAAGCGGGGATAGCCGCGGTTGTGATTGACGCCAAACGGATACCCCGTCCGCCAGGCCACCACATTATCGGCCCCCGTCACGTTGCCGTGACCTCGGTTCGGTTTGGCGGCAAACCGGGTAAAGGCATTCATGTCGCGGGTCAGGGCCAGCAAGGCCTCGCTGTTGGCATGCTTGCCGCGGGTCATGGTGAGGCCCATGCCGAAGAAGATCACGCCAAACTTGGCCGCCTTCATTCGTTCCATGAGATCTTGCCATACCGACAGCTCAATGCCCGTTTCCTGTTCAACGATTTCCGGATCCAGCTCCACGCCCTTGGCCAACGCCCGTAGAGCCCACAGCGCCTCAAAATCTTTGCGCGGTTTGATCTGCAGAAAAATGTCGGCCGCCTTGGCGCTTTTTGTTTTGCGTACGTCGACAATCACACAAGTACGATCCTTACGACCGTTGGGCGTGAACAGCCCCTTCGGCATGAGACTGTACTTCGTGAAATGCCGGGGATGGCTCTCGGCGGGGTTGGAGCCCCAAAACATAATGAAGTCGCCCCGGTTGGCCACCTCGCCCAGCGTGCAGGTCACTTCTCCCACGCCCTGAAAGGCCATGCCCGACGGGCCGTGGCAAACGCTGGTGGTGGTGTCGATCGTGCCGTCGATCCAGTCGGCAATGCTCACCGCGACGCGCTGCGCCTCGCTCGGCGAGTCGCTCAAGCCGTAGATGATCGGATACCTGCCGGCAGTGAGAATCTCCGCAGCCCGATCGCAACCCGCTTCGACCGAAACCGGCTGGCCATCGACGAGGCAGCTCGGCCCCTCCTCGATTTCGTGGTTCAAGAACCAGGCTTTGCCCAGCACACAGGCCCGCTTGGCCTCGATGATGCGATTGTCCTGAACCTTCAGGTCGATGTCGTCGCACACGCAACCACAAAACGTGCAAGTCGCATCCTGGACGATTTTCAGATCGCCCGCGGTGGCGTCGTCGGTAGCAGCAGTGGCCATGGATTCAGTTCATCCCATGGCACGACAAGTTTCAATCTCGCGAGGCGACCATCCAATGTCGTACCTATTTCACCCCGCGACGGGAGCATACGCTCCGGTCTGGTGCCTATTATGACTCGAAGAGGGAGTGTTTTTCAACGCCCCCAGCTTTCAATATCCCGAAACTTGCCCCTTTTAGCGTAGTCTTGGCGCGGAACCTTGTATAATTGATATTGGGCGGATGCGAATACGCTTCTACCTTGATCCCGACACTGGAATGCCGCATATCCAAGGACATGGTATCGAAGAAGACGAAATCAAGGATGTCTTGAGACAACCAGGCGAGGATCGGCCCGGGCGGGATGATTCCCGTGTTGCTTTGGGACAGACCCTTGCCGGGCGATACCTTCGTGTCATATACGTACCCGACCCAGAACCCAACAGTGTGTTTGTGGTGACGGCCTACGAACTCACTGGCAAGGCACTGACAGCCTATCGTCGCCGAAGGCGCAGAAGACAATAATGACGAATAGCAGCTTTCCTCCAGGTTGGGATGAAGACAGAGTCCGCAAAGTCCTCGATCACTACGAGGCTCAGAGCCCAGAGCAGGCTGTGGCCGAGGATGAAGCCGCTTACGAGGAACAGACAGAGTCGATTGTGAAAGTTCCCACCGGGCTGCTCCCAGCGATACGCGAGCTGATCGGGAAATACCAGTCGCATGACACCGGCAGCTAGGCGCGATTAGCCTTGTTCAGATGGTTCGACGCTCAGAGCTTCCATCTCGACGTCCAGCCCCTTGCTGGTCGGCATCCCAGAGCCGTGCGTGTCGCCCCCCATCAGGCGGCTGGAGATGTCGCCGTAGGCGATGAACAGCAGACCCTCGGGCAGCTCGTCGCCCTTGGAGGGCGTGACGGCGACTTCCGCCTGGCCGTGGTCGCTGGTGAGCCGCACGCGATCGCCGGCGGCGAGGCCTAGCCGTTCCATGTCGCCCGGCGCGACTTGCAGCGTGTTGATCTGCGTCTGGTACTTTTCTTGAAATTTCCCCTCGCTGATGCCGCAACCTTGGGCACTCGTCCGGCCGGGGATGAGGATGAACGTGTCTGCCATGAAATCTCAGTCCGCTGTGAGCCGAACGCGCTAGCGTCGGGTGAAGTAGTGAAATGGTGAAGAACCCGAGGCTAGCGCCTACGGCTCAGTCGTCATTCTACATTCCCTGTTGGACATTCGATATTCACATTCTCGGGAATCCAGCCCTCTTCCGTCCAGCCGCGTCCGACATTGTAAGCACGAACCAATGCAGCCAGTCGCTCGGGCGACAGCCGGGCGCGGGCGTCCTCGGGAAGCGGCTGACGAAGAATTCTCTCTGGCAACGTATCCTCCTCCGGCGTCCAGCCGGCGAGAATATTGAACCGCTTCTTGGCGTTCACAATCCGCTTGCCGGTTTCGCGCAGCTCCCGGGCCGAAGTCTCCCACCCCGTCACCAGCCGCAACATCTGGGCCGCCTCGCCGAAAAAATCGTCAAAGACGCCACGCAGAAACTTGCACAGCACCAGCGAGTCCATCAGCGCCGCCCGGTCCTCGGTTTCAATCGCCAGGGCCGCCGCCTCGGGGCCGACGTCGCGGCGGTCGACCTCCTCCGAGAAATCGACCTCGTACGCCCCCGAGCGATTGTGATCAGCCCCGCGTGTGCCGACCGCAAAGCCTAGGGCCATCGTCTGCAGCCCCCGTGGATCGTAGCCAGGAATCTCCAGCCCCTTCACCTGCGGGGCGAAGCTAATCGTGTCCTGGCCAATCTCCAAAGCCATCCGACGACTGCCCTCGGCCAAGAGCGGTCCGATTCCCGTGCCTGCGGCAATCTCTCCCAGCGCTCGCAGCAATGCCGAGCCGTCGCCGAAGCGGAGCCATGGTGCATCCAGATACCCCCGCTCGGCACATTCCATGGCGAAGGCGATCGTGCCGCCGGCGCTGATCGTGTCGAGCCCCAACTCGTCGCACTGCTGCGAGGCGCTGAGCACAATCTCCGGGTCGTCGACTTCGCAGAGCGGCCCAAGGGCGAACAGGTTTTCGTACTCCAGCCGCACGCCGTCCGCGCCGGCGACTGCGTAGATGTGTTCGCAGCCGATCGTGCAGGCGGCGCAGCTCTTGCGAGTTCGCTCGCGGCTGATGCTCAGCTCTTCCGGCGAGACGGCCCGCGCCCCGGCAAAGCTGCCCTGCTGGAAATTCCGCGTTGGCAATACGTTCAGCCGATTAAAAACCAACAGGTTCGAGGCCGTGCCCAACTCCCGGTACTTGGCCGTGGCCGGCCCGAACGATTTTTCCGACAGCCGCTTGGCGTACTCGACGAGCCCCGCCGGTTCGGCCCAATCGCAGAGCCGCGCACCGCGCACCGCGATCGCTTTGATGTTTTTCGAGCCGAGCACGGTCCCGCTGCCGCCGCGACCGGCGTGGCGACCGTCGTGCGAAATCGTGGCGTAGCGCACCAGCCGCTCGCCGGCAGGGCCGATGGTGGCTGTTTGGTAATCGGGGCCCAGTTGCTGAAGCAACCTCGCCTGCGTGGTGGAGTTGGAAAGTCCCCACAGCTTCCCGGCCGGTTCCAGTCGGACCTCGCCGTCGTCGACCACCAGAATCGAAGGCTCCGCGGCCTTGCCAACCAACACCAGCGCATCGTGCCCCGTCTTTTTGCCGGCGATCGCAAAACCGCTGCTAGCCAGCGAATCGTTAATCCGCCCCGTGAGCGGGCTCTTCGACACCACGGCAAACTTGGCCGAAGTCGTCAGCGGGCTTCCCACCAACGGACTAAACACAAACGCCAACGCCGCCTCCGCCGCTAACGGCTCCACGCTCGCCGCGCCCTCGTCGAGCAGAATTGCTACGCCCAGCCCACTGCCGCCCAAATAGTCGCGCAGCATCCCCTCGTCCAGCGCGACGCTGCTCGTCTGCCCTGAGTCTAGCTCGACTCGAAGATAGCTGCCGTGATACCCGTACATAAACGCTAGCATAGCATGTTTCGCCATGTTCGGGGATGTGCAAGGCCGCTATCCTTCGCGATGGCCTACGTACCGACCGATCGCAGACGAAGGATCATTCATGTCGAAACGCAATAAGAAAAAACATTCCGGCAAGCAAGCCAAGCAAAGCAAGAAATTGAGAGCCGAAGCAAAATCTCGTCGGCAAACCCGTGTGAGCAAAGAAAAGCAGTCCATTCAGCAGGCCGTCACGCAGGCAATCCAGCATCACAACGCGGCCGAGCTTCCGCAAGCGGAGAGTCTTTATCGGAAAGTATTGGAAAAAGATCCTCAGCATCCCAATGCCCTACGTTTGCTTGGTGTCATTGCACTTCAACTCGGCAAGAACAATCAAGCCTTGGAGTTGGTCTCGAAGTCAGTTGCCGCAGATTCCAATTGCGATGTATCACACAGCACTCTGGGGAACGTATTGCAGATGATGAATCGCTTGGAGGAAGCCGTTGTTAGTTATCGGAAATCTCTCGCGCTAAATCCCGATTGCCACGCATTGCTAAACAGCCTCGGCAATGCCTTGTTAGATATGGGACAATTAGACGAAGCAACAAGCTTCCTCCGCCGGGCCTTGAAACTGAATCCCAATTTCGCTGAAGCGCATCACAATCTTGGCATATCGCTTTGGAAACAGGGGAAGACCGAAGAAGCCATTGATTGTTATCGTAAAGCGATAGCAATCAAGCCTGGGTGGCCCAAGGTGCATAGTAATCTTGGAAACGCATACCAAGAGCTGGGACGACAGGAAGAAGCGATTGCCAGTTACGAACGGGTTCTCGCCATTGATCCCAACTACGCGAAAGCGCACAGCAACCTCGGCAGCTCATTGCAGGAGCTAGACCGGTTGGATGAAGCCACCGCCAGCTACGAGAAGGCTTTGGCACTCGATCCCAAGAATGTCCACTCGCACAGCAATTTGGGCCATCTCTACGAGAGAACCAACCGCCTTGATCTGGCGGAAACCCATGTACAGAGAGCGTTGGAAATTGATCCCCTTCATCATGGCGCCCTCCTTCGTCAGGCCATGCTGTTGCGGCGGGGAGGAAAGCCCCAGGAGGCCACGGAGATTCTAGAGCGTTTGCCATTCGAAGAACTGAGTAAAGATATCGCTTCAGCAGCGCGCTATGAACTCGGCAAACTCTATGAGTTGGCTCATGATAGCCAGAAGGCCTATGCGAACTATTGCGAGGGAAATCAAATTCACAGACAGCTCTGGGGCAAAGGCATCCGAGCTGAGAAATTCGTCGAGGAGGTTGATCGCGCGACAGACGGATTAACCCGTGAACTGGTCGACTCCTGGCAGCCAGACGCCGGCGCTGCCGAAGTGGATTCCCCCGTGTTCCTAATCGGATTCCCTCGTTCAGGAACCACGCTGCTCGACCAAATTCTCGATAGCCATCCACGGCTGCAAGTGATGGAAGAAAAACCGGCACTCGATATAACTCTCTCCAAGCTTGAACATCTTCCCGGAGGATTTCCGGGTATCCTCACCTCGCTAAGTGAGGTCAACATCCAGACCCTTCGCGAGGTGTACTTCAAGGTTGTCAATCGGGACATGGACCGACGCCCCGATACCATCCTCGTCGACAAATTCCCGCTGAACACTCGGCACGTTCCGCTCATCATGCGGCTATTTCCCAACTCCCAAATCATCCTGGCCTTGCGACATCCGTGCGACGTCGTGCTCAGCAACTTCATGCAGATGTACAAAACCAACACTGCCATGGCCAACTTCTATGCGCTCGAAGACGCTGCCCGGCTCTATCAGCAAATAATGAACCTCTGGCTGCAGTGTACGGACAGCGTCTTCGAGCGCATAGAAGTTG
>CAXMSB010000367.1:0-52966 GCA_964195615.1 uncultured Granulosicoccus sp.
TAAGTCGCAGAAACCCAGTTGGCGTTGCGCCGCCGAGGGGTTTTAGTTCGCGATTGCCCCTGCTCGAGCCAATCGAGAATTCGCCAATCGAGCCAGCGGAAGTCGGGATCGCCGTTGCGAGCCGCCAGGAACCCGAGATGCCCGCCGTGGGCGGTGGTGAACAATTCGGTTGAAGCGCTCAAGGAGCTGCCAAGCAGTGAATCGACGGGCACGATCGGATCGTCTTCGCCAGAGAAGATAGTCACCGGTTGGCAGATCGTCGCCAGTTTGTGGCCTGGCGAGCTCTGCTCGTAATAGTCCTGGGCCGAGCGAAAGCCTCCCGTGGGAGCCGTCACCAGTTCATCCAAGTCGATGAGTCGCCGCGGCGGATCGGGAATTTTCTCAGGCGCTGCTTCGGGATGCAGCTTCCAGCGCTCCAGATTCTGGTTCCAAAGTAGCTTGACGAAAAACTTGTCGTAGCGCCGGCCCATTCCGATGCGGAAACTACGTTCGACCCTTGCCAAATCGATCGGGGGCGAAATGATCAGCGATCGTTGCAGGTTGCCCACCGGCATGTGGCCCATTTCGGCCAACATGTTCAGTGTGAGTGTGCCGCCCATCGAGAAACCGACGACTTGTGTGTCGCGATTGGGATGGAGTTCCGCGATTTGGTTGAGGGCCGCCACGACGTCTTGCCATCGGCCGCAATGCGTCGGCCGTTGGGCCACGACGTCGCCGGCGCCGCAGCCTCGCATGTCCATGCGAAAGCAGCCGTAGCCCCGCTCGGTGAGATGCTCCACCATGCGGCGCATGTAGGTGCTCATGTGGCAGCCGCCCAGGCCGTGGATCATCAACACGATCGGCAGCGAGTCGTCGACCGCGGCGGGAGTGTTCTCGTGCAGGACGATTTGATCTCCGTCGCTCACCGGCACGAAATGTTTCACTCCGGAAGCGTGCGTGTAGCGTCGGGGCCATTGGATGCCGAGCGCCGTCTGCAGATGGCCGTTCGCCATCAGCGGATGGGCGTGAAATTTCCATGTCTCACGTTTAGTGGTCATGGCTGGTCCAACGAAAAGGGAAGAGAGCATCTTTGGGTTGCTTTGCCCTACAGTTTAGCGGAAGAGGCGTACTGGGTGTTACCCAAATCCTGACAGGTCGTCTTCTCCGACGTAACCCATACAAGTGGTACACTTTGCCAGCATAGGCTAATCACCGCCAGCAGCCGTTTCGTCGAGAGCACGCTGCGGCAAGGCCGAAACTACTGTTAGGGTCGAGCCTTCGGCCGCATGCGTTATCAACTCCAGGGATCGGGGACGCCACATGATGGACCAGACCGGCATTGTGCCCAGGGTGGCATTCGTAATCAACCTCGCTCAGGCCGACTCCCCAAGGCCCAATCTGGCCCGGCTGCGGCATTTGTTGCATCTGTTCCGTGGGCACCGCGTGGCGGCAACTTGGGCGGTTGCCGACGCTTCGCAGACCCGATTGCTACGCGACTCGTCGCCTGGTTCCGCCTCCGGCGAAATTGCTCTGACGGTGGGCGATACCTGGGGTGCGGCGCAAGTGTCCCCCTCGCGTTTCGGCAAAGAGTTGGCTAATCGGTTGGCGGGGCTGACCAGTTTCGTCGGCGCCACGCCGACGCTCGTGGTAGGAGATAGTCGCCAGCTCAGCAGCCGCATGACCAGTCTTTCGGAGCAGGGCATCCGGGCGATTTTCGCTAGCTCTTGCCCGACATCAGATGCAGCCAAGTCTCGCCCCCTGCCCTGCGGTCTGTGGCAGCTTGTCCCCAGCGTGCGCTGGCCGAAGCGTCGTCTGACGCGTTGGCTGCCCTCGCGGTCTACCTCGGTCAGGGATCTCTTAGCCCCCGCTTGCGAGGGGGCAGTCCTTGTAAGCGTCGAGTCGGCCGAGTTGCAGCGAGTCAGTGCCCGTGGCCTGCAGAGTTTCGAAAAGCTGCTGCGCGAAGTTTCGTGGAGCGCGAGTCGAGGGCAGATGCAGATATCCACCGTTTCGGAGATCGTCGCCGACTTGGTCAGCCGTCGCGAGGTGAAGCCGCAGCGCTCGATTCTTCGCGCAGCGGCGTAGGCACTCTAGCGCTGCTCGCTGAATGTGCTGTAGCTGATGTATCCGAGGATCAGGGCCGCGGTGAAGGCCCCAATATCCATTGCCCAACTGGCGGTTCCAAAGGGAATGCCGAGGGCCATGTCCAGCGCGAAGACAAGCGCCAACAAGCCGGCAACGACCATACCAAAGATCGTCATGGATTTGGACATAGGTGCTCCGGAACTCGTGGACACATGCATGGGGAGTATGATCTCCAGACTGGCTGGAATTCTCTAGTATAATTCGCGATTCGCCCTTGTCAGGACGAGGACCCGCAAAGCTGTGAAAAACGCGAGGATTTCGGCCCTTTTCTGGCTGCGGCGGACGTCGTGGGGCGACTTCAAGGTGCGGCGGCCAGGGGCGACTCGTCGATTTCCACATCGGCATCGAGGCCCCGCTCCTCGCGGATCTGCTCGACGTCGTCGAGAATCTTCTGAATCACCGCCTGATTGTCCTGGATGTTCAGCCAGGCACGGAGGAAGGTCCAGCCCACCAGGGCCAGGCCCGCCAAGGCAGCCGCCAGATGGACGCTGACCATCGAGGCGGTGTCGGCCCGACCCGTGGCGGGATCGGATGCCGCGCCCAACGCCACCACGGCCACCACCGTCAGCATCCCCAACACGCTCCAGGGAAACGTCCGCCGCTTGAGCTGGTTGCTGCGCACCAGTGTCGCTGAGTCGAGCAGGTAGGTTTCGGTCACCTCCTTGCACCAGCGGCTCGTGCCGACGAAATAGGTGATCACGATGCTATGCACGAACACGACCGCCAGGGCGGCCGCCGTGCCGGTGAGCATGTGGACGCCCCGCGTCTGAAACGCTTCTTGGAAGGCGGTCTGATCGGCCCTTTCATACAGATCGCCAATCGAGAGGCCCAGCACCCCCGCCGCGAGAAACAACCCTAAAGAAAGCAAAGCGAGCGTAGTGAAGATGCGTGTCATGCGTCAGATATTGGGGGCCAGCCGCCAGCGGCTTGGCGTCATGAACTGAGGTTGGAGGGAGTGAGGGATTCTACCCACAATCCGAGCGAAGCGTTAGGGGGCGTTGCCTCCGCACAGGGAGGGTCTAGAATGCGCTTCTCGACGTCGTCCCCAGTCCGAAATCCGAATTCCTAAATCCGAAATGCCACAGAAACCGCTACTTGCCGTCACGATGGGGGATGCCGCCGGCGTTGGGCCGGAGGTGATTGTGCGGGCCTGGGGCGAGCAGCGAGTTCACGACGCCTGTCGGCCGGTGGTTCTGGGGCACCCAGAGGTTATGCGATCGGCGGTGAAACTGGTGGGGGGCGAATTGCGGGTCGAGACTCTGACTGATTTGGCCGACTTGACCGACGACCCCGCGGTGATCGGCTGCCTGCCGGTCGGATCGGATGACGTGCTGGAAGTCACCACCAGCGAGCTCGACCGCCGCACGGGGCAGGCCGCCTACGAAGCGGTGGTGCGAGCCGCCCAGGGGGCCCTGGCCGGCGAGTTTCAAGGCTTGGTCACCGCCCCTCTGAGCAAGGCCGCCATGCATGCCGCGGGGCACCGCTACCCGGGCCACACCGAGTTGTTGGCCGAGCTGTGCGGAGTGGAGGACTTCGCGATGATGCTCTACCTGCCCCCAGCGGAAGTTCCCCACTGCCCTGCCGGATTGGGCGTCGCCCACGTGACGCTGCACATGGCGTTGCGCGACGTGTTCGCCCATCTCTCGACGGCGGCGATCTTGGCCAAGTGTCAGTTGGCCTCGACCGTGATGCGCAAAGGTTTTGGCCTCGATGCGCCGCGGATCGGCGTCTGTGCGCTCAATCCCCACGCAGGAGAAGAAGGACTGTTTGGCGACGAGGAAACCAAGCTCATTGCCCCGGCCGTCGAGCATGCCCGTAAGGTGGGGATCCGCGCCGCGGGCCCTTTTCCCACCGACACGCTAATGGGTCGAGCCCGAGACGGCGAGTTCGACGCGGTGGTTGCCATGTACCACGACCAGGGCCACATCGCGCTGAAGCTACTGGGGATGCACCGGGCGGTGAACATTACCTTGGGACTGCCGATCATCCGCACGAGCGTGGCCCACGGCACGGCCTTCGACCGCGCTTGGCAAGGCACCGCCGAAGCGACCGGCATGGTTGCGGCGCTGCTCACCGCGGCGCGACTGGCTCGGAGACCCGATTAGCGAGCCGTAGCGTCCTCGCCCACGGCGCCGGGCTCGGGGACGAGCCGGCTCGCTGGGATTATTCTGTGTGCGCTGTTGCGAGAAGCCGTTCCAAGACGAGCGAGGTTTCGTCGGACCACTGGACGTCGCCCGGTTTGAACTCGAACAGGCTGTCGTCCATGGCCGCGGCAAATTGCACTTCGTAAAGCTCGTAGCGCAGCAGAGGATCGCGCGTGGGGCGGTCGCCCACGGCGCTGGCGGCCAGTTGGGAGTCTTCCACCCGGCGGTGTTCGACGACGTAGGGAAACCGATTGTTCTGGCCCACCAGGATCAACACATGGTGCGGCAATTGTCTGGGCCAAATGGGTGAATCGTCGCCGCTGGCGAGCTCGGGCCAGAGTTTCTCCAACTCGGCGCGGCGCCACTGCCCCACCAGGGCGTGAACCGCGAGTCCGTTGAGCTGCGTCGGACGCGGCGGGGCAAACGTGAATCGGCGCAGCGCGTCGGCAAGCATTTCCGAGAGCCCCCCCTGCCCTTCGACTGCCGCGAGCTCGGGTTCCCACTCCGCTTCGGTATTCAACGAGCGCGCTGATGCGGCGGCAATGCGGCGTCGCGATTGCAGTCGGGCCGTATCTAGCCGATGCACTTTTCGACCGCTGGGCAGCGTGCGATCGGTCCACAGGTGGTTGCCATCGAACACCTGCAGGTAGCTGGCGGTCTTGCCAGCGACCTGAGTTTGCATCTCCCAACGGGTCACCCGCTGGTTGCCGGTACCCCGCTGCCAGTACTTCCCCGAGCCGGAGAGCGCGACCTCGTGCAGTCGCGACTGGTGGCGCAGCCGGGCCGCGACGCTCGGCCGACGTTGGAGGGTTGCCAGCACCTCGGCCAGGTATTGGTCGCCCGCGGCGGGAGCATTCTCAGGGGTCGCCTGCTGCGCGTGGGTGGTCAACGCGGCGAGAGTCACCCCCCACGAGACTAGCCAGCAGAACGCAGTTAAAGGGCGCAAGATATTCTATCTCCGATGGATTTGCCGGTTTTACCAAAGATTACGGTTACGCCCAGCCGATTTCTAACTCCGAGGAGCGTGCGCTGAGCTTGGCTTGGTCGCGTTGCAGAAAAACAAGGGTCGTTGCGGGCGGATTCTAGTGGGAGTCTGCCGTAGCGGTCCACGGCAACTGCGGGAAAAGCGAAAGCCGATCCGCGGTGCTAGCAGCCGCACGAGACAGCAGCATCAAGCTAGCGGACGCCACGCCAGGTTGGCACGGTCTCCGCAATTTGGACCACAAGTCGCATTCGCCCACGAAAGCAGGGGGAACGAAATGAAACGTCAACTCACCACCGTCACCTTATGTATGGCAGCCATGCTGGTTTCGACCAGTTGCCTGGGCCAGAATCGTGCCTTCAATCTGCCGCCCACTCAGCGACTCATGGAGCCGGGTCCCGGCGTCGGCGGTCCTGGCCCCGGCGTGCTGCACCCGATGGCCAGCGCCATGGTGCAAGGCCAAGGCGGCATTTCGCAGACCATGGGGATGTACTCGCCCGGCTGTGCCGCTCCGAGCGGACCGGGCGCTACGTCGCAGATCGCCTTTCTCGGCGTCGAGGGGAGCGAAGTCTCCTGGGACGTCAGCGGTCAGCAGACGTTCGACTCCGTGCCACTGGTGATGCCGGGTCGGCAAAACTTTTATCAGGGTGCCATCTATCGTTTGAAGCTTACGAACTTGCCCGACCGTCCTGGCGTGGAACTGTATCCCACGCTCGAGATCGCGCCAGTCACGCCGCGCACCGACGCCTACTTGGCTCACGCGCCGATTCCCGTGCAATTCACCGACGAGGATCTGGACCAGATTCTCAGCGGCAACTTTGTCACCAAGGTCATCTATCTACCCGATCCCGAGTTTCAGGAATTGGCCCTGGCCGGCGTCGAGACGCTGGTCAGCACGCGACTCGATCCGGGCGTCGACCCGATCTCCGAAGCGGACCGTCGCGGCTCGATCATGGCGGTCCTCCGCGTCGGTAACCTCGACTTGCAGCTTCCAGGCAACGGCCTGGCGATGCAGGGCAGCGTGGAGCACGCTGGGTACATGGGCGCTGAGAGCCAAGGCTACGCCAATCCGACAGGCTACGGCGGGCTTAGCTCGCCTCGGGGGATGAGCACCACCGGTTTCTCACCGCATGCCATGCCTCCTCATTTGGTGTCGGGCATGAGCACGCCGCAATGGGGAATGCCGAGCGTCGGCACGCCGATCGGCCTGCCCGGTCCGCCGCACATTCCGCTCGGTCACGAAGCGGGCCTAACGAGCCACACCATGAAGAACCGCACCCGAGTGAGAATGCCGCCGCCGGTACACAAGGAAACGATTACCGTCCGGCAGCGTCCCGGCATGAACTATCCGCGTCCGGTGAACCACGTGAACATTGCCGAAACCAATCGTGCAGGACTCCGACTGTTCGGCGGTCCAACGAATTCTTCGGGTAAGTCTTCTTCGGGCAGGTCATCTTCGGGCAAGTCTTCGTTGATGGATCGGCTGACCCGCAAGAAGAATTGCCCCGACGGTTCCTGCGACTGAACCAACGTATCAAGAACACGCAACTGCATGTCCGCAAGAAAGTCACAACGACAACGACAAGACGTCGGCACCAGGATGTGTAACTTGCAACAGTACTTCGCTATGGAAACACATGACAACGGCTCGCTCTTATTCAGGCTCCGAACTTGTTCGGACGCTCGTTGCTGGCAAACTGCTATGGGCAGTGCTGGTCACGCTCTTGGTTAGCACTTCGGTGCTGGCCGAGGACCGACCAGTCCATTGGCGCCATGCCGGCGCCATGCCACCGGGAGCGATTGGTCGCCAGCGATTGATGCGGGGCGGACCGTTGTCAGGATTCTGTCAGCCGGTGGAGATTCGGGCCCCCAGTGGGGCGCGTATCTCTCCGGCGGCAGGCTCCGGTTTCCTCAAGGGCCGTCCGGAACGGCTGCTCGTCGGCTTGGCCATTGGGCCCGTCTATCGATTTCGCGTCACCGAGATCCCCGGACAACCCGGGCTGGAACTTTTCCCGACCGTCGAGATCGTCGATCGGCTCCATCCGCCACCGGGCGAGATGCTGCGGTTTCCGATTCCCATTGAACTCACCCGAGAGGAACTCCTCTCGGCTGCCGAAGGACGGTTCATCACACGGGTGATTTATTTGGAAGACCCGATGCTGGCCGTGCCGCTCGACGAAGAGGACCGTCAGCGCTGGGTCGAGGCCCGACCGGGCGAAGATCCCCTGGTTGTGGCCGACCACTTGGGTCGTCCCATGGCCATCGTGCGGCTGGGAGGTCGTGTGCCGGACGTCGGCGAACCGGCCCCTGGTTTTCTGTACGGCGCACCGCCCGTGCAGGTCTACGAACAACCGCAAAAGCGACCAACCGTGCAGCAGGCCTCGGTGAGATAAACCGCTACTTGAGCGAGAAGAAAATCTTGTGTCTTCGCCAACTTCGATCAACTCGACTCATTTTCAGCACGCCCGCCCACCGGCCTGGTTTCGCTATGGCGTGGTCGCGGCGGCGACGCTGATTCTCTGTTCGTGTCGAGCAGCAGGGCCGGCGCGATCGATCGCAACCAACTCGCGCCGCCCTGCCCCACCGGCAGAAACGGTGCGGCTGGCCAGTCACGTTGCCTCGAAAGAAAATGCTCCCGCTCAAGCCAACGTCGTTACGGCCTTGTACGTTGCCGACGCCAACGCGGCGCCCGTCTACGTGGAGCCGGCTTTTCACGGGGCCGAGTGTGCTTGCCCCGCGTGTCAGGCACCCGTGGCCGGACCTTGTGCTTCCGAGAGTTGCGCACTTGGACCGGCGGACGAATACCTGTGCGATGGCGGCGACTTCGGTCTGCCGGCCGCAGTTCGTCGTGACTGGCAAGTGGACGGCTTGGAACAGGAAGACACGGTGGCCCATTACGACACGGTCGACGGCCGCACGGTCGTCACGCCCAGCAATCGGGTTTGCATCTACGCGCCGCGTTTCGGAGTAGTGCGGCGGGTCGTCGACTTGCACGAATACGCCCGCTTCGACATGGCAGGCGGTTTCGATCAACAGATGTCGCTGTCGAAGATCGACGAAACCGAAGAGGTGGCCACCTCGCTGAACCAACTCGAACCGACGATTAACCGGGCCGAACGACCGCCGAGTCTGTTGGGCGAACACCAGAAATTGGGCGAGCTGGCTCAAGAGGTGCAATTGGTTGAGTTCAACGGCTCGCTGGCGCCCTATGCCGATCTGTCGATCATCCGGGCCGGTACGGTCAGCAACGATGAGAAAGCACGGGTCGCCGAAGCCGTGCAAGCGGCGATCAGTTGGTCGGGCGATCAGGCGGCGCAGATCACGCTCGACAGCCGTCACGCCCAGGCCGAGGTCGGCCTGAGGCAGCCGGGCGTCGTCTATCACCAGGACAAACCAAACCAACCCAAGCTCCGTCTCGTAAAACTGGCCTCGACCGGTTCGGCTCTGCCGGGCGAAGAAGTCGAGTTCACGCTGCGATTCGATAACATCGGCAACCGCGTGATCGGCAACGTCACGATCGTTGACAATCTCACGACGCGTTTGCAGTACGTGCCCGACAGCGCCAAAGCAAGCGTGGACGCCGACTTCACGGCCATTCCCAACGCGAACGGCTCGTCAGTGATTCGCTGGGAAATCACCGCCCCGGTCGAAGCCGGCCAGGGCGGAATTCTGCAGTTTAAGTGCCGGGTAAGGTGAACGAGTCGAGGGTCGAGAGTCCAGTGTCTAGAGCTAGGCACTAGGGTTCAAACGGAGAAACGGCTACACTCCGTACTCTCGACACTAGACTCTCGACCCTCGACTCTCCCGCCATGCCCTACCTCTCCTTCTTGTTCATCTGCTTCGTCTGGGGCTCGAGCTTCATCCTCGTCGATCGGGCGGCGCACGCGCTGGGGCCGGTGACGATTGGCATGTGCCGGCTGCTGGGCGGGTCGCTCGTGTTGGCAATCTATTGGGCTCTTACCAAGCAAGCGGTGCAGCTCAAAGCCCGAGACTTCAAACACATCTTCATCGTTGCGGCCTTGTCGAACTCCTTGCCGTTTGTCGTGCTGCCCTACGTTATGACACAGGCCGACGAGCACGCTTACTTTGGCATGATGGTCGCGCTCGTGCCGTTGGTGACTATCCTGGCCACGATTCCCATGCTGGGCATCTGGCCCACGCCCCGGCAGTTGGCGGGCGTGCTGGGCGGGTTGGTCTGCATGGCGGGCGTCGTGCTCGACGGTTCACAACGAGGCATTTCGCTGAGCGTGCTGATGCTGGGACTGACCGTGCCGATCACCTACGGCCTCGGCAACACCTACATCAAGTGGAAACTCGACCATCTGCACCCGCTGCCGCTGACCGTGTTGTTCTTGGGTTCGGGCGGGCTGATCTTGTTTCCGCTCTGGTGTTGGCCGACTGCCCAGGCTGTCGCGGGGATCGGCGGCCCCGCCCAACCTTCCGATTGGCCGTTGGCCCTGGTGTCGATCAGTCTGCTGGCCGTCATCGGCACGGGTCTGACCATTCTGATGTTCATCCATCTCGTGAAGCACCAAGGCCCGTTGTTCGCGGGGATGGTTACCTACGTGATCCCGCTCGTGGCCCTGGCTTGGGGCCAGTTCGACAATGAAAAACTCACCACGCTGCAACTCGCCGCGATGGGCGGTGTCTTGGCGATGGTTGCCCTTGTACAATGGGGCGCGGCAAACAATGTTGAGAAGTTGCCTGAACCGTTGTTGGATTGAATGGCAGTTCCCGGCCGATCATCGATCGTCGGCTATCGCCTTACGAATCTGAACCCTGAACCCTGAACCCTCCCATGTCCCATCCTTGGCTCGCGGCGCGTACTGCCCAGTTCGACAGCTCCGGCATCCGCAAGGTGTTCGATCTGGCGGCGTCGATGAGCGATCCGATCAATCTCTCGATCGGCCAGCCTGATTTTCCCGCGTCCGACGCCGTGAAAGACGCCGCCGTCGCAGCGATCCAAGGCGACAAGAATGGCTACAGCGTCACGCAAGGGATTCCCGCACTCCGCGAAGCGCTGCAAGCTCGGATCGACGCCGAGTATGGCCACGACGATCGCCGCGTGCTGGTGACCTCCGGCACCAGCGGGGCACTGGTGCTGGCGATGTTGGCCCTGGTCGAAGAGGGCGATGAGGTGATTTGCTTCGATCCCTATTTCGTGATGTACCCGGCACTGGTAGCCATGGCCGGCGGCAAGTGTGTGCTGGTCGATACGTATCCCGACTTCCGCATCGACCTCGAAAAAGTCGCCGCTGCAATCACCCCCCGCACGAAGCTAATCCTGCTGAACAGCCCCGCCAACCCCACAGGCGTGGTCGCCGACGAAGACGCAGTCCAATCGCTTGCCGGTTTAGCGGCGAAGCACAACATCGCGCTACTCTCCGACGAAATCTACCGCGAGTTCTGCTACGACGTCCCGCCAGTGAGCCCCGCAACGTGGAACCCCGACACAATCGTGGTCGACGGCTTCAGCAAATCGCACGCGGTCACCGGCTGGCGATTGGGTTGGATACACGGCCCGGCGGCAATCATCGACAAGCTCACGATGCTGCAACAATACACGTTCGTCTGTGCGCCGCACCCGTTGCAATGGGCGGCCCTAGCGGCATTGGAAACCGACGTCAGCACCCACGTCAGCGAGTACCGCAAGCGCCGCGACTTGATCGTCACGGGCCTGCGCGAAGCGGGCTACGAAGTCGCCCCCACGGGCGGCGCGTTTTATGTTTTCCCCAAAGTCCCCGACGGCTCGGGCACCGGCACACAGTTCGTTGAGCGGGCCATCGAAAACCAGCTCCTGGTCATCCCCGGTGATATTTTCAGCGCCCGCGACACACATTTTCGCATCTCCTATGCGGCGAATGTCGAGACGATTGAACGCGGGTTGGAAGTGCTGCGGCATCTGCAGAAGTAAACGAAAAAAGCGAGCCCAGGGGTTTGCCTCCCGGGCTCGCCTTTCGTTAGCAAGCGTAACTTGAATGCGTGCGGCGGTCTGCCGTGCCGCAGGCTTGAACGTTACGCGCTCTTGGTTTGGGGCGGTTCTTCGCCGAACAGTTTTTCGCGACCCTCGACAACGTCGTCGGTCACCACGTAGCGACTACCCCGCTCTTGGTCCGGCAATTCGAACATGATATCGAGCATCACGTTCTCGATGATCGATCGCAATCCACGGGCACCAATTTCTCTCTCGGCGGCCCGACGGGCAATTGCCTGCAAGGCCTTGTCGGTAAACTGAAGATCGGCTTCTTCCATCGAAAACAAGTGCTGATATTGCTTGGTCAAAGCATTCTTCGGCTCTTGCAACACGCGAACTAGAGAATCTTCTTCGAGCGGACCCAAAGAAGTGAGCACCGGCAACCGACCAACAAGCTCGGGGATCAAGCCGTACTCCATCAGGTCGTCGGACGTGACGTGCGAAAGCGTTTCGCCGAGGCTTAGCTCGGTGGAGTCGAAGTCCGACTGGCCGAAGCCAATTGAACGTCGGCCCAAGCGTTTGCCGATCACGTCTTGTATGCCGTCGAAGGTGCCTCCGACGATGAACAGGATGTTCGTCGTGTCGAGCTGAATGTACTGCTGCTCGGGATGCTTGCGTCCGCCCTGCGGCGGGACGTTGGCGGTAGTGCCTTCGAGCATCTTCAGCAGCGCCTGTTGCACGCCTTCGCCAGATACGTCGCGGGTGATCGAGACGTTCTGGCTTGTCTTGCCAATCTTGTCGATCTCGTCAATGTACAAGACGCCCCGTTGGGCGGCTTCGATGTCGAAGTCGGCCGCGTGTAGCAGCTTCAGGAGCAGGTTCTCGACGTCTTCACCGACGTAGCCTGCCTCGGTGAGGGTGGTGGCGTCGCCGATGGCGAATGGCACGTTCAGCGAACGGGCCAAGGTGCGAGCAAGCAGCGTTTTGCCGCAACCGGTGGGGCCGACCAACAGGATGTTCGATTTGTCGATTTCGACATCCGATTGTTCTTCGGCGGCCATCAGTCGCTTGTAATGGCTATGCACCGCGACAGCCAACACGCGTTTGGCAGATTCCTGGCCGATGACGTATTCGTCAAGCTCGGCGACAATCTCACGCGGGCTGGGGATCTTGGTGAATAGCTGCTTGCTCGATCCACGTCGTTTACGCTCCTGATTCAGGATCGACTGACAAAGTTCAATACATTCGCCACAGATGTAGACGTCGCCGGGACCCTCGACTAGGGGCCCGACGTCTCGGTAGCTTTTTCGGCAAAAGGAGCAGAAGGCATTTTTCTTGGACGTGCCACCGCGCCTGCCGCCTAGGTCTCGACCTGAGGGCATGCAAGTCTCCTTTGAGGGTGTGCGAGACGCGCTGGGTCATCACCGATCCAACGGTCTCTGCGAGTCAATCACGGGTGTCGCTCGAGGGAGTCGCCTCGTCGACCTGGCGTCGACGAGTCTAACCTTCATGCCTGGCGGGGCGTCCTTGTCCGTTCAGTCCGAGCAGTACGTTCTTGTACCATACGTAGCTTCAACGAGAGTCGTTCATCGACGCTCGTGGCAGCACAATTCACCTTAGGCGCAGAAGGGCGGACAATCGCACCAGGCAGACTGTCCGACAACATCGGTCTCGGCCTGTCCTAACCGGTGCTGCTGGTATCCTTTAACTCCGCTTTCAGCTCGGCTGCTAGCTTCGTTTTTATAGTTCGGAATTCTTCGTCGCTGAGCCCACCCTGGGCATGCAGTTCTCGGAAGTTTGACATCATTGCACTGGACTCCGCTATGTCCTTGGCGGCACGATCCCGATACCTTCGCGCAAAGGCGATGCCTATCGCGGTCAGGACGATAATAACCGCAAACAGCAACGCTGCCTCCGACAATGACTGTAACGCGTAGTACATCTCTTCCCACTGCTGTCCGGTAGACAGCCCCCGTCGCGCCAAATACCCCTCTGCTCCCTCTGCCCATTATGTCGAGATCGGCTCGAAACGGCAAGAAAAGTCTCTCCGACCCCCTCAGTCCGCTGTTTAGCCGATCCCCGGCCCGGCAACGCCCTGTGGGTAAGGCGTCGCCAAAAAGCCCCGAGAACGCACATTTTACCTCTTCTGAAGAAGCTGCAACGTCTGAGGCAGGTTTTTTAAGCCGTCCTGGTGGCAGTTCCGATACTGATGATGGGGGGGAGTTACGCGCCAGCCCCTTGGAGGATTGTAAGCCGCGAGGCGCCAGCCGAGCGCTCGGCTATCGCCTCGCGGCTTACACCGCACGTTTCGTTCAATTGGTCAGATAGATTTTCCAGGATGTGAAGATGTCCGACTCACTGCCCCGCTCCCGCTTTGCCTGGCGACACGCCGTTCTCGCTTTGGCGTCGCTGGCGTGCGCGATGATGGGCCCCGCAGATTTGGCGACCGCCCAGCCGCGCGCGCTCAAGCCGATCTATTGGCAGCAGAGGCTGTTTTTCATCCCTTATCAGGTCAATCGCCGCGACGAGTCGCTGCGCTCCGTGGCGAAGGTGCAGTTGCTGATCTCTCGCGACGGGATGAGCGATTGGCGGGTCATCGAACAGGCCGAACCCAACGTGCAGGGCTTCAGCTACCACGCCCCCGAGGATGGGGAGTATTGGTTTGCCCTGCGGCATTTGGATCAGCGCGGTCAGCCCTGGCCCCGCGCGGCGGTGCAGCCGCAGATGCGGATCGTGGTCGACTCGAGCCTGCCCACGCTGGAGTTGTCTGCGGCCTTGAACGCCACCGGGGCAGTTGTCGTGCGATACGAAGCGCGCGATGCGAGCTTGCGGCCCGAGACGTTGGTGATTGAGGTTCGCACGAGCGGCGGCGCATGGGTGCCGCTCAGGCCGGGTCCGCCGGACGTTTCCCACGCCGATCGATTGGTAGGCCGCGCCGAGTGGAATGCTCCGTTTGGCGCGAGCACGGTCGAGGTCCGCGGCTCGATTGCCGACGGGGCCGGTCAGCGGGCCCAAGCGAGCACCGAAGTGACTCTCTCTGGCCCTTCGCTGCAAATGCCCAGCGCGACGACTGCACAGGCGCCAGCTCGCGACCGAACGGCACCCCCAACGCCCGCCGCCAATCCCTTCCGCTCGACGGCCAGCGCCCCGACGCTAAATTGGCCAGCCACCAATCGTCTGCCGCGGAAGTCCGCCGCTGCAAGTGCTCCAGTCAACCTGTTCGCGAGCCCGAATCCCCCGGCTGAGCCGCCAGTCAGCAATCCCTACTCGACTTCCGGGTCAGCGGGTTCCGCAAGTCGAACACGTGCCCAATTGATCGGCGAAGGTTCGGGCGGCTTGGCCCCGACACGCCAAGCTGCGCAGCAGCCCGTTGCTGGCGGCGGTCTTGCTTCGCCAGATGGTTGGTCGGCGCCCGCGGCGACTCCTGGCGGGAGCGGCGCTCGGGTGGTGAACTCGCGCACCTTCGACGTGGAATACGCTCTGGAGTCGATCGGCCCCTGGGGCGTTGCCAAGGTAGAACTGTGGGGCACGCACGATGGGGGACGTACCTGGCAGAGTTTTGGCGTGGATAACGACAATCGCAGCCCCGTGCGGGCGACCGTTCCCACGGCTGGCGTTTACGGTTTCCGCATATTGGTCGACGGCGCTAACGGTGCGGCAGCGCCCCGACCTCGCAATGGCGACAAGCCGGATCTGGTCGTGGCAGTTGACCTCGAACCGCCGACTGCCGAACTGCTTTCGGCCGAAGTTGGCCAACGCAACCTGACCGGCCATTTGGTTGTTCGTTGGGCTGTGGCCGACACGAACCTCGAACCCCGGCCGATCAGTCTGTTCTACGGCACATTGCCCAACGGCCCCTGGTCGACGATCGCAGCAGGGCTGGAGAACACGGGCGGGTACACCTGGCGATTGGAACGGCACGTGCCCGACCGGTTTTACTTACGATTAGAGGCGCGCGACGTGGCCGGCAATCTGGCGACGTATCAGACCCCCTCACCGATCTTGCTCAACCGGCCGCAACCGACCGGCCGACTCCGCGGAGTCCGCCCCGTGGCAGCCGACGTGAGCCGCTATAACACTGCCGAGAACGGTCGTTAGGCTGTGAGGCGTCGCCGGCGCATCGCACAGACGCCGAACGAGAGCCCCATCATCAAACCGGCTGAGGGTTCCGGGATGGAAAAGATGTTCGGCAAGGAGCCGCCGAAGAAATTGCCGAAACCGGCGCGACGGGCGAATTCTTGGAAGATATTGGAAAAATCAAATGAATTCGTCGGAATCGGTAACCCGACGTCGATTCCCAGCTCGTAGAACTGGGCCGCGTTCTGAGCACCCGCCACGCTCACGTAGTAGTCGCCCGGCTCGAAGAGAAACAAGCTCTCGAGCAACTCCTCGCCGCCCAGGCCGTTGTCGTTAGCCGAATCGAGGATCGAAGTGCCGTCGCTGTCCCAGAGCGTGAGGGAGAGGTCGCTCTTCGCCGCGGTGTTGAACAGGCTTTGCGACCCGCTCTGCGGCCCTTCCAGATAGGTGGGCCCCAACGGCGTCAGCTCCAGGTCGATCAGACCGGGGGCGAGCAACGTGAAACGGAAGAAGTCGACGTCCGAGTCGTCATCGATACTCAAGAAATCAACGTCCGTGAAATCAACCACCGTGTCGGTCGCATCGGAGCCCAGCTTTTTCGACTGCCCCGGCCAAAACCGGCCCAGCGAAGTGGCGTTGAGATAATCTTCGTTGCCCGCGCCTTCTTCGTTGACATCTCCATAAAGCCGATGGATCCCCAGGATGTCGTCCAACTGGGGACCATCGAACTGGGTGGCCAGGTACGGCTCCATCAGAAAGTCGGCATTCCCCGACGTCATATGATTGAGGCCCAGCCCGTGTCCCACCTCGTGCATCAGCATGTTGCGAAAGCGAATGAAGTTTCCCTCGGGATTTCCCCAACGGTTGACCTCGTCGGTGTCGATCACCATGTCCGCAGTGTTCGGGAAATAATTGTAGGCCAGGAACGTGGGGCTGATCTGGCCGTCGATCGAGTGGCCACCAATGCGTTGATCGCCCCGTCGGCCGAGGACGCCCGAATAGTTTGGGAGCCGTGCACCATCGTCATTCGGTTCGTAATTGTATGTGATGCCCGACAGGGCATCCCAGCGTTCAAAGGACGATTCGAACAGCCCAAACCAGTCACGCCCGGTCAGGTCCGACCCGCCGGGGCTGGCTCCGCCATGGTGCAGGGAATCGAGAAACGAGATCAGGTTGCTCGGCGAGGGCGGTTCTGACAGACCGCTCGGCAGAGCCGTGCCGTTGGGAACGATGCTCCAGGTGATTTCCGCGGGGCGACCCAAACCGGAGGAGCCCGAAGCGGTGTTTGTCCAACCGTTACCCAGTGTGCGAAACGGCTCCAGCGGATCGTCGGTAGCGTCTTCCAGCTCGTCCAGAAGTCCTGGTGCCGCGCTCTGCAGGGCGCTCGCCGTGCCATTCAACGGGGAGGCCGTCAGCAAGAAAGCCAACGATAGAACGACAACAATCTTGCGAATCATAGAGCGCTATCCCGGAAAGAAATCTGTCCCGATTCGAGAGTTATTCGAGCACGAATGCCGCGGCCCCCGAAAATGCCCCTGCCGGCTGCCTATGTATAGGCTAACGGCCAGCGGCAATCCATTCAAGCAAATGGTGCCAAAACCGGCGATTTCACGTTCTTTCACAGGTCTGCTGATTGCGGTAAAGTGTGGCGAGCCCTCCGTTTCCCGCTGGTACATCGCCCATGGCCAAATCGTCCTCAACCGCTGTCACTGCCCTGCAGTTTCTGATGTCCCCCGGGCAACATCGCCTGGGACCGGTGTGCGCCGTGGTGGGCGACGATGCTTTTCTGCGCCACGAAGTTCGCCTCAGCCTGACGCGACTGCTCGACACGGGCGACGAACAGGGCTTTGCCGTGGGAACTCGCGACGGACGCACGGCCCAGTGGCGCGACATCGCCGATTCGCTGTGCGAACGCTCGCTGTTCGGCAGCGACTGCCGCACGGTGGTGGTGGAAGACGCCGACGCCTTGGTGAAGAACTATCGCGAAAAGATTGAACAGTACGTCGAGCGGCCCGCAACCGACGCGCTGCTCGTGCTGGAGGTAACCACGTTGCCTGGCAACACCCGGCTGGCGAAGGCGATCGCCAAGAGCGGACTGACCATTCGTTGTCAGGTGCCGCAGAAAGGCAAGGAACTCTCTCAGTTCACCAAACAACTGAAAGACTGGCTGGTACACGTCGCCCGCGAGGAATGTGGCGTCGAACTGAAGCGCCCCGCCGTCGACTTGCTGTTGGAGCTGCTGCCGACCGAAGTGGGCGTCCTCTATCAGGAAGTCGCCAAGCTGTCGCTGCTGGCGGGCGACAAGCCGTGTATCGAAGCCGATCTGGTTCGCGACCATGTTGGCAGTTGGCGCACCCGGAAGACTTGGGACATGATCGACGCCGCCGCCGAGGGCCGCGCTGCCGACGCGCTGGGACAGCTCGATCGGCTGCTGGCCGCTGGCGAGGAGCCCCACGCGCTGTTGCCGCAAATGGCTTCGACCCTGCGCCGCTTCGCCGCCGCGGCACGGCTCTTCGAGCAGGCCGAGCGACGTCGGCAATCGATGTCGTTGCGTTCGGCCCTCGAGCAGAGCGGCATGGTGCCCTTCAAGATTACAGATGCCGAGAGGCAACTCAAACAGATCGGCCGGCCCCGTGCCAAACAGCTTTACCGCTGGTTGCTAGCAGCCGACTTGGCACTCAAAGGGCACAACTCCACGAAAGACCGCGCCCGCCGCGAATTAGAGACGCTCATCGTGCGGCTCGCCCGTACCTGATAGCAGCAGGGGTGCCGCCGCACTGAACTTGCCAAAACGCCTCGCGTCTTCTAGCATCCTCGCCTTGATCTCAAGTTAGTGTTTGGGCGTATTCTCTTCGTGCCTCGGTGCAGTCTGATTCGGTGATGGTCGAACCGTTCTTAATCCAGCGAAATCGTTACGCACCGGTCGTGTTGGCTGTGTGTGCGGTTGTCGCCAACAGCGGATGCACCATGCCGTGGAGTGGCGGCGCCTACAGCCGAACCGAGACCCGCCAGAACCCGTTCACCGAGGTGACCGACGTCTCCGACCCGCCTGCTCCCAAGACCGAAGAGGAGGCCTTGGCCGACGTCTTCGACGAGTTGCAGGCGATGGGCGAGATCGATCCGGCAGCGCGTGAAAAACTCACCAGCGATCTTCGCTCTGTTAAGGCGGAGCATTGGCCGTTGATGGTTCAGCAGTTCAAGTCGGCGCTCGCCTATCGACGTCAACTTGCAGAGCGAGAGAGTGAGACTCCGGCGGCTCCTCTGAAGGTTGGTCAGGCGCCCCATTTGGCGGCGAAGACGCAAGCGTTGTCGCAATCGCCGACAGACACGTTGCGAGAGAGTGTGCCTAGCCCTTTGCGACAGCCTCGCGTGGAAGCCTCCCCAGATTTGTCCGCCGTTGTTGTTAGCGATGTTCGGCCGCTTGTTGAACACGCCCTGGCCCAAGCGGCCCAACCTCTGCCTCCGCCGCCCGTGGCCGTGACGAAAGATACCACGGTGATACCCGCTTCCTACGTGAGCAGCGCACCGCCGACGAATTCCCCGTGGCGCGACGAACTCGGATCGGCCATCTCCAGTCTGGAGAAGTCGGCCAACCCCCATCCGGGCAGCACCGACGAAGTACACGAACACATGCGGTTGCGAATGCTCTACCTGCTTGCAGGCCGCGACTCCGAGGCGATGCTGCCGGTTCCCGGCGCTACGCCCCCGCAGCAAGACTACTGGGCGAAACAACTGTTTGCGATGTCGTCGTTTCTCGACAACCATCAGCAACCCGACGACAAGCAGCGGGCCGCGGGAAGCCTGATGTACTTGGATCAGGCCCGTGCGAAGCTGGCGGAGCTGGCCACGCTGCAGATTCGCAACCTAACGTTCGTCGACTCCGTGGACGGCTACGGCATGTACGAGCGGCGCGAGCTACAGGAGTTTCGCCCCGGCGACCCGGTCACGCTCTACGCCGAAGTGGAGAATTTTCGGAGCGACTCCACGAAGGAGGGTTACCGCACGACGTTGGCCACCAGCTACGAGGTGGTGGACTCCAACGGCCAACGGGTCGACGGTCGTCAGTTTCCCGACGTCGAGGACGTCTGCCAGAACCAGCGCTGCGACTTCCACATGCAATATGGCGTCGCCCTGCCGACACGAATCTATCCGGGTGAATACCAGTTGCGGCTGACGATCACCGACCAACTCAGCCACAAAATCGGCCAGGCCAGCGTGCCGTTTGTGATTGTCGAGTGACCTCGAGTATTTCGGCACCTCACCCGACGCTAGCGCGTTCGGCTCACTTCGAGGAGCACTTTGCCGACAGCGCCCTTTTCAACCGCTTCGTGTGCCGCGGCCGTCTGCTCTAAGGAGAACGTCGGACCGAGGTGGTGCGTCAGCTCGCCCCGCTCGAGCCAGGCGGAAATATTCTCCACCGCTTGCCGCTCCAGCTCCGCGGGGACTTGAAACGTGATCACATGGCGCACCACGACGCTCTTGTACATCAACGTGTAGAACGGAAGCACCGGTTCTGGCACCGCTTGCGAGGCGTAGGCCGCGATCACGCCGCCCGGCTTGATCGCCTCGATGCTCGCGTCAAGATTGCCGCCGAATTCGACTTCGACAATGCGGTCGACGCCTTGCCACTCGGTGAGTTCCAGAACTCGCTGGCCGACGTCTTCGGTGCGATAGTTGACGACCTCGTCTGCCCCGGCCGACGTGGCGAGTTCGGCTTTCTCGTCGCTGCTCGCCGTGGCAAGCACCCGCGCTCCGCCGAGTTTGGCGAATTGAATCGCATAGCGGCCCACGGCCCCTGCCCCGCCAGTTACCAGGATCGTCTGGTCGCGAACGTCGCCGTCGGCGAACACGGCGGGATAGGCGGTCATGGCGGGGATGCCCAGGCAGGCGCCCTCCGCAAAACTCACCGAGTCGGGCAGGCTCACCGCACATTCGGTTGGAACGCTCACTAGCTCTGCGGCCGTGCCGAAGTCGCGTTGCCATTGGGCACGGTAGACCCAGACTCGCTGGCCCATGCGCTGCGGATCGACGTTCGGCCCCACCGCGTCGATCTCGCCGGCGCCGTCGAAGTGCGGAATCACTCGGGGCGCCGTCATGCCGCCGCGACCGCCGAGTCGCCGCTTGACGTCGATCGGGTTCACGCCCGAGACGGCCAACCTCACACGCACTTCGCCCGGCCCCGGCTGCGGGTCGTCGCACTCGCCGTATTGCAGCACTTCGCTGGCCGGGCCCAGTTGTTCGTACCAAACGGCTTTCATGCTGGCCGCCTCAATTCGTTGTTAGAGAGTATAGGTGACCTCGCCGAGAACACCCGGCAGAGACGTCGGCGAGGTGACGACGATCGTGGTTTGCTCCAAGCTGGCGAGCAGCTCACAGACGATGTCGCACGCCTGATTGTCGAGCTCCGCCAGTGGTTCGTCCAGCAGCAACAGCCGCGGCTGCATCGCCAGCGCTCGAGCCAGCGCGATGCGGCGAATCTCTCCGCCGGAGAGGTTCCGCGTCGAGCGGGCAGCCAGATGCTCCATGCCGACCAGTCGCAGCCACTCCATCGCGTCGCGCCCGTCGGGACGTTGGCCGTAGCGAACGTTGTTCAGCACGCTGCCGCGAAACAGCAGCGGATGTTGATGTACGTAGGTCAGCTCGCGGTGACCGGTCGCCACGCGGCACGCCCCCGAGTAGTCGTCCGTTAGGCCGGCCATCACGCGCAGCAAGGTCGTCTTGCCCGAGCCGTTCGAGCCCAACACGGTCAATCGGCTGCCAGGCTGCACGGTCAGTTGATCGACGGCACAGATTGTCTTGCCCTCGCGATCGACTCTAAGTTGAGACACTTCGATCATCGCCGGTCCTCCCGGCTCAGCCAGCCGATCAGTGCCGTGACCACCAGGGCAATCACCAACAACAGCGTTCCCAGCGCGATGCCGCGGGCGAATTCGCCTTTGCTGGTTTCCAGGGCCGTGGCGGTGGCCAGCGTGCGAGTGCGAAATTTGATGTTGCCACCGACGATCATCGCGATGCCCAGTTCCGTCACACAACGGGCGAATGCCGTGAGGATCGCCAGCATGACGCTCACTCGCGCTTCGGAGATGTAGGTCCACCACCGCCGCAGCGGCCCCGCGCCCAAGGTCCAAGCCGTTTCCGCCACACGGGGATCGAGCGATTTGACGGCTCCGTGGCTGATGCCCACGATTATCGGCACGGCCAGCAGCAGTTCGCCGATGACGATGCCCCAGGGCGTGTAGAGCAACTCCAGCGATCCCAACGGCCCGCGGCGCGAGAACACGGCGTAGCACATCATGCCCACGAACACGGTCGGCAGCGCCATCCCGGCCCGAAACGCCAACACTACCAAGGCATTGCCGCGAAATTGGGCCCGCGCCAGCCAAGTGCCCAGCGGCAGGCCCAGCAGCATTGCCAACGCCACGGCCGACGTCGAGATCCACAGACTCCGCCACGCGGCTGAAAACACGAGCGGCTCGCCCGAGAAGATCATGCCCAGTGCGTCGCTAAATCCTTCCCAAATCAGTTCCATGGCTGCTTGTCATTTCTCCCTGGAAAGATGGATCGGATAGAACAGCGACTCTCCCTGCACTTGATAGTCGCGAATCAGCGACTGCGCTTGCGGCGAGATAAGGTAGTCGGCAAGCCGATCGGCCGCGGTGCCATGCGCCATGGAATGCTCGGCTACCTTCACCACGATTACTCCATAAGGATTTTCCAAATCAGGCGATCCGCTTACCAGCGGCACCAGGTCGACCTTTTCTTGAAAATTCAGAAAGGTGCCGCGGTCGGCGAGCACGTAGGCTTGCATTTCGTCGGCGATGGTGAGCGTTGCGCCCATCCCCTGCCCCGTCTCGATGTATTCGGGCCAAACCGTCAGCCCGTCGGCCGACTGCCAGAGCTGCAGCTCGCGCTTGCGCGTGCCGCTGTCGTCGCTGCGCGAGACGAACCGATATCCGCCCTTGTAGATCTTCTGTAGCGCGGAGGCCGGGTCGAGGTCACGAATTCCCGCGGGATCGTCGGACGGGCCGAGAATCTCAAACGTGTTGTACATCACGTCCTCGCGGCGGTTGCCGTGGCCCGCGGCCATGAAGGCGTCCTCCGCCGCGCGGGCATGCACCAGCACGACATCGCAATCGCCCGCTTCGCCCAACTTCAAAGCCTTTCCCGTGCCGACGGCGATCACGTCGACCCGGGCGTGGTGCTGCTTCTCGAACGGGGGGAGCAGCACGTCCAACAGTCCCGAATCTCGGGTGCTGGTGGTCGTCGCCAGCCTTAGCACACTTTCCTCAGACTGATTCTCCCCGCAACCCACGACGAGGGTGACGAGAAGAACTGCACAGAATGGGGAGGGTTTGAACATCGACGGGCCTGGCTGTTGCGGAGTCAATAGGATTGCTTGTGACGGGGTTCACCACAAGCCCCCGGCGTGGCCTCGTCGGGACATTGTTTCGCCCCCCGGCCGCACGTATGCTGGGGGTTGGTCCCGCAACGCGTCCTGAGATCGAACTGATGCCCGTGAACGTCGAATTATTTGGCATCCCCCGCGCGCGGGCGGGCGTGGCGACGACGTCCGCCGAGGGCGACACTCTGGGCGACGTGTTGGCCGACCTGGCGGCCCGGTTCCCCGAGTTGGCCGCCACGTGCATCGACGGCCGCGCCTTGCGCCCCGGCTACACCGCCAACCTCGACGGCCAGCGTTTTGTTACTGACCCCGCCACCCGGCTGGCCGACGGCGACCGGTTGATGCTGCTGTCGCTTGATGTGGGTGGATAGGACGCGCGCACCACGAAGCCCGTAGGGTGCGTGGAGTGATAACGGAACGCACCGGTTTCTCTGGTGCGTTTCGCTGCGCTTCACGCACCCTACACGTCCGCTCCCGGAGGGACAGCAGCGGCGGTCGCCGGCGGGCTTGCGACGCTGCTCAATCAGTTCGAGCACCAAAAAAGTCGACGAATCGCTCGCGGCTTCGCCAACGCGCCCAGGCAGAGCAATAGCAGCGTCGCCGGTTCCGGGACCGAGTTGACCGACGAGAGTGGGGAGGTAGCGCCATAATTCTGCTGCCAGATCAGAAAATCCTTGCCATCAATTTGATAGTCGCCGTCGCTGTCAGCCGAGACATCCGTTGTCTGGCCAGAGGATCGCTGCCAGGAGAGGAAGTCAACTCCGTCGACTATCCCATTGCGCGTGGCGTCGCCATCGTCGAAGTCGGCGAACGTCGTGACGCCATCGAAAGCTCCATATCCGGCGATCCAATTGGACAGATCGGCTGAGCTGATCTCTTTGTCGCCGTTGAAATCAGGACCAGCTATCGTCATGCGCCCATTGTCTTCTTCCCATTTGGCAAGGTCCCCAGCCCCGACACTTCCGCTGAGATCGTAGTCGCCGTCTATCAGTGAGCGCTCGACCACCTGCAAGAGATAGACATAGAAGTTGTTGCTCACAGGGGCCGTGTCATAGCCGTACGAGGACAGATACGGATGATTGATAGGCAACGAGGAGATGTACTGAACAACGCCAAACCCTCGGGTAGCTTCTCCGAAAACGGTATAGAAAGGAAATGGAGACGAATTGTCGCTTGAGTTGATGAACCAGCCGTTCTTGGCGGTGTCTAGGCCGCTCTGCCGGGCTGCTGCCAGTGTGCCTGGAGAATTCGTCAGTCCGTTGTTTGGATCGTATTCATTCGGGACCGCATCTCCGGATTCGACCCGGTGTAGGTCGGGCGGGCCACCATCCCCAGGCTCAGGCAGATAGATGTCTCCGCCCTGAAGAAAGTAGAGGTTGCTGCAGCAGAACGATCGATGGATCCAGGTGCGGTCGTACGCTGCGTCGTTCGCGTATCCCAGAAAGTTCTCCACGTGCAACGGCGACTCATTGCCGTAGAGATCGAAGTCCACCGACCCCACGTTAAAATACATCCTCGCACGATGGGTAACTGTTGCACCCCTAGCAGAATCGACCGATCCCAGCAGGGTGCCAAACAGGAGGCTCAGAATCCACAGTCTGGACGTGGTCATGTATGTTCTCTGCTGTTCCGCAATCTTGAACCGTGACATCGGCAAAGATGTCCGACGCCTCAACCGTCAGGCTTAGATGAGCCTGCGAGACAGGAGCCACCCTGTAGTGCAGTTTAGTCGCGAATCGCGAATCTGTCCACGATTCTGCGCCAATTGTGCCTTGGTTAGAGGGGGCACAGATTCAGAATAATCGGCGCTGCCAACAAGACGTGATGGCCGCGAAGATCATCAGGCGGCTGAACCTGACTTGCGAACCGCTCGCGGCTTCGCCAGCGCACCCAGGCAGAGCAATAGCAGCGTCGCCGGTTCGGGGACCGAATTGACCGACGAGAGCGGCAACGCTCCGAAGTCGCGCTGCCAGAGCAGAAAATCCAGTCCGTTGATTTGTGCGCTGCCGTCGCCGTCCGCGGCAACGTCGACGGTTCCCCCGGAACCCTGCTGCCAGGCGAGAAAGTCCATGCCGTTGACTGCTCTGTCTCCGTTGGTGTCGCCATCGGTATAGTCGACCGAGCCACCCTGTTGCCCATACCCGCCTTCCCAAGCGGTCAGGTCGGCACTGTCAATCTCCTTGTCGTCGTTGAAGTCGCCACCGACGAGTTTCAAGCGGCCGTAATCCGCTTCCCAGATCGCCAGATCGGCTCCGTCAACGCTGCCGTCGAAGTCGTAGTCTCCGTCGGGCACGTTTAGGATCGAAACACTGTTGATGATTACAAGGTGGTCTTTGAGAATTGGTGCTTCAGAGAAACCATCCACCGGCAGATTCGTAAAAGCGCCCCCAGCATTGACTGTCTGCAGATCAACGATCGCGTCGACTACCGACATGCCATTGCCTAACACGAGACCAAAGACCGTGAATCCGCCATTCTGATTGTCCAGATTCTCGGTGTTGTGATTGACGCTGAAAAACCATTGGCTCGTAGCGCTATCGGGATCTCCGCCCTGTTTTGCCATGGAAATCGAATTGCGGATGTTAGAGATCCCTGGTTCGTTTGCCACAGGAGCGTCCGTCGGAACACTTTCTAAGCCAACCTCATCCGATTCAAAAGTGAACCCACCTCCCTGGATGACGAATTGTGTGAGGCTTCGATGTATAAAACTGTCGACGTAGTCACCATCATTAACGTAGTTGAGTAGATTAGTGGTGGTCAGAGGAGTAGCCGTGTCGAACAGGCGCACGTCGAAGCTGCCCTGTACCGTGTCATAGCGCACGATCGTCGCTCGGACGGTCAGCGGAGAGAGGAACAACGCGGCCAACATGGCCATAGCTAAACAAGTTCGGTTCACGATGTGGAGCTACCCCTGAAGCCGTGGGGAAACCACGGCAGGATCGGTGGTGGAAGAAGTCTGTTCCGAGGCGAGCATCTGAACCGGCTCGCAGGTTTCATTTTAGCTGCGAGCCGTAATTGTGTCCAACGAATGGCCAATCTTGCCCCTGCCAGAGGGGGCGCAGATTCGTTAGAATCGGCGTCTTCGCCAAGGGTGTTTCAGATAGTGCAGACGCGTTTCGAAACCAGGAGCCGCCGGAATCGTTTCCGTTTCACTGAAAACTCGCATATTTCCTTTTACAACTAGGCCCACCAATGCCCGCGTTTCCCGAAATCGATCGCATTGCCTTTGAAGGCCCCGAGAGCAAGAATCCGCTCGCCTTTCGTTATTACAACGCCGACGAAATGGTCGACGGTCGGTCGATGCGCGACCACCTGCGGTTCAGCGTCGTTTATTGGCATACCTTCCGTGGGCAAGGCGCCGACCCGTTTGGCCCCGGCACGGCCCTCAGGCCGTGGGAAGACGGCACCGATTCGATTGCCAACGCACAGAATCGGGCGCGGGTGGCATTCGAGTTCATCGAAAAACTCGGCGCGCCGTTCTATGCGTTTCACGATCGCGACGTCGCGCCGGAAGGCGCCTCGCTGGGTGAAACGAACGACAACCTCGACGCGGTGGTTGCCGTGCTCCAAGAAGAGCAAGAGCGCACCGGCATCAAGCTGCTGTGGGGCACGGCCAACCTGTTCAGCAATCCGCGGTTCATGCACGGCGCGGCCACCAGCCCCAACAGCGAGGTATTCGCCTATGCCGCGGCGCAGGTGAAGAAGGCGTTGGAAGTCACGCACCAATTGGGCGGCGAGGGCTACACGTTTTGGGGCGGGCGCGAAGGCTATCAGAACCTCTGGAACACCGACCTGCAGCGAGAGCTGGATCACCTAGCCCAGTTCCTGCACATGGCGGTCGACTACGCCAAAGAGATTGGCTTCGAGGGGCAGTTCTACATCGAGCCGAAGCCGAAGGAACCGACCAAGCATCAATACGACAGCGACGCGGCCGCCTGCCTCAACTTCCTGCGACAGTACGATCTTCTCGACCACTTGAAGCTCAACCTGGAAACCAATCACGCCACGCTGGCCGGGCACTTGATGCAACACGAACTTGAGGCGGCCGGGTCGGCCGGGGCGCTCGGTTCGATCGACGCCAACACGGGCGACCTCCTGCTGGGCTGGGACACCGACCAGTTTCCGACCGACATCTATCTCACCACCCAGTGCATGTACACGGTGCTGAAATACGGCGGGTTCACGACTGGCGGCACAAATTTCGACGCCAAGGTTCGCCGCGAGAGTTTTGAGCTGATCGATCTGTTCTACGCCCACATCGGCGGCATGGACGCCTTCGCCCGCGGGCTGAAGATCGCCGCCGCCATGCGTGCCGACGGCCGCATGCAGGAATTGCTGAACGATCGCTACGCCAGTTGGGACAGCGGACTGGGCGCGGAGATCGAAGCCGGCAAGCACAGCCTCGGCTCGCTGGAAAAGGTGATGCTCGAAAAGGGCGACGCCGCGGGTAACCGTAGCGGTCGGCAGGAGATGATCGAGAATCTTATCAACACCTACCTGTAACTCCTACGCTGCCGATTCCTGCCGGTTGTTTCCGGCAAGCTGCTCACGAACTTTCGCGAACACCGTGTCGACGGATAGATCGCGCATGCATCGGTGGTGCCCCAGCGGGCAGGCACGCTCCATGCACGGTTGGCAGTCGAGTTCAAGCGACAGGCTCGTTTCCAGCTCGCTGTGCGTGCGAGTCCAGCGGGTGCTGGTTGGGCCGAACAGGGTGACCGTCGGTACGTCGAACGCCACGCCAAAAAATCGCGGGCCGCTATCGGTGGTCACCAACGTCCGCGCGCGGCGGATGCATGACTTGGTGAGCCCGATGGGAAGCTCCCCCTGGTCGGCGAGGCTTACGGCGCGTGCGTCGCCAGCCGCCGCGACGATCGACCGAGCCGTCTCGCGTTCGTTGGGGCCGCAGTTCACGAGCACGTGCAGTCCGAGCGACTGAGTGATTCGTCTGGCCAGGTCGGCAAAATGCTCGGCGGGCCAGTCCTTTGCCGCGCCGAATGCGCCTCCGGAGTTCAGCACCACCACTTGCTTACCTTCCAAACCAAGATGCCGCCAGACGCCGTCGGCCAGCGTCTCGTCCGCTGTGGTCGTTGCCAGTTCCAGCCGCGGCGTTTCCCACTCGCAGCCCAACGCGTAAGCCAGATTCAGATACGAATCGATCTGTGGCAACGGCGACCAACGGCCCCGTTCTCGTGGTTCGTAGAGTTTCTTGGTGAGCAGCCAACCGCGACCGTCGCGGGCGTATCCGATACGCTGCTGCACGTTGGTGCGCCGCGCCATCCAGGCAGTGCGGAGCGAATTGGTAAGCAGCACCACCGCGTCGAGCCGAGCTTCTCGAAGCTGTTGAACGGCGGACCAACCAGAACCGGCTTGCCCTGTCTTGTAGCAGATCGTCTCGTCGATCCAGGAATTCCCGGCGAGCACCTCCGCCACATAGGGTCGCATGACGCCGACCACGCGGCCTTCGGGACCGACGTGTTTCCGCATCGCCCGCAGCGTGGGCGTCGCCATGACGACGTCGCCGATCCAGTTGGGCAGAAAAACTCCTAGACGCATCGCAACTCCCGGGAAAGCGGCCGAATTGGTCGGAGAGTATAGCGGCCCCTCCGAGTACCAGCAACGTGGTCTGGCTGCCGTTGCTAGCAGAAATGCCGTCAGCCACAGGAACTTCTTCCGCTATAATACCCTGCCACACGCTCGCGGTTTCGCACCGCCCTCCCCTCCCAAGTGAATCGAGCCAATGATGACGCCACCTCTGCATCGCTACCGCCCTGCCCTGTTGCTGCTGCTGTGGCTCACCGCGGTCTCGACGACAGCCACGGCCCACGAGCGGATCTATCCCGAGGCGCGGCATGGTCGGGGCGAGCTCCGCTACATTGCTGGTATACCGGTGGCGATCTTTCAGGGCAGCCCCGAAGAAATCGGTGCGCAACATGCCGCCTTGGTGCTGCAGCCCGGTGCGGCGCTGCTCAGTTTTCCCAAAGACTTTGTAGCGGCTGGGGGGCAGGAGGCAATCTGGCCGCTGGTGGTCGACGCCTGCCAGACACTCTGGAAGCAGTCGCCGCAGCGCTACCAACGAGAGGTGGCCGCCCTGGTCGAGGACACGCCGTCCCACGCCGAAGCGGTGAGCGTCGCGAATACGTTGCTCGAATTGCGACGCCTTGGTTGCTCGACGTTGATTGTCGAACCCCAGCAGAGCACAACGGGCGGACCGTTGTTCGGTCGCAATTTCGACTTTCCCTCCCTCGGCGTGCTCGACAGGTACAGCTTGGTGATGGTGCTGCGTCCCACGGGTCGCCACGCATTCGCCGCGGTGAGCTTCCCCTCGCTGGTCGGCCTTTTTTCTGGCATGAACGACGCCGGGCTGGCCGTGGCTACGCTCGACGTCAACCATTCGGCCGACCAGTCGCCCCGCTTCGACATCACCGGCGCCCCGCTGGCGCTCGTGTTTCGGCAGATCCTCGAAGAATGCACCACCGTGGACCAAGCCGAGCGGCTTCTGAAAAGCAACAAGGCCACGACCTGGATGAACCTGGCAGTTTGCGATCGCGATGGCGGGGCCGTGTTCGAAATCACGCCGCAAACCATCGTGCGGCGCGAGGCCAGCGACGGGATTCTGCCCTGCACCAACCATTTTCGTTCCGAGAGCCTGGCAGTCGACCAGCAGTGCTGGCGCTACGAAAAGCTCATGGCGGCCACGGCCGAGGCGCCGCTCGACGTTGCGGCGGTACACGATCATCTGCATCAGGCCAACCAGGGCAAGCGGACGCTGCAGACCATGGTCTTCGAACCGCGAGAACTGGTGCTGCACCTCAGCCTCGGCCCCCCGCCCAGCTCGGCTCATCCGCTCCGGCGGCTCGACCTGAAAACGCTGTTGACTACTGAGGCAGAGGCAGCCGTCCCTCTGGCGCCTTAGTACAACGTGCTCAAGTGTCTTGTCACAGCAGGACTATTGGGTCTACTATTATTGATGGTTACGCGACGAATGAGCCTCCTGCGGCAACGTTTGCTCCACGTGGTCCAGGCTCCCGTTGGTCGCCCTGGGTTCTTTGGCGGCGCAAAGATCAATACTGCGCCCTGTTTACGGTTTCCTGGGCGTCCGCTCGGTGCATGTCACTTCAGAACGAATCAAGGAGATTATGACCATGAATGCAAACACGATTCCCAGAACGACTTTGCGCAATTGGGCGTTGGCATTGCTGTTGGCGCTGGTCGTGCTGCCCGGTCCGCCGCTGATCCAGGCGGCGGCAACAACCGACGATTTGGCGCCCGCCAAGAAAGCCGCCGGCAATCCCTACTTGCTCAAGTACGGCGATGGCAAGCCAGACGGCAAGAAAAGCATTGCCGGCGCGGGCGAAATGATTCGCTTCGAGTTGCGCGGCGATTCGGGAAGCGTGCGTGCGGTTCGAGTTCACGGCTCCAGGTATGGCCACCCGCAGGCGCCCAAAGAGGACATCGAGGTAACACTGCTCAGCGAAGACATGACCGAGGTGTTGCACACCGAGCTGGTGCCCTACTCCCTATTCAAAAGAAGCAAGGCCCGCTGGACCCACCTGCCCTTCAAAGATCAGGTCGAGGTTCCCCAGAAGTTCTGGGTCGTGCTGAGCTTCAATGCCGAGGCGACCAAGGGCGTCTACGTCAGCTACGACACGAGCACCAAGGGCAAGCATTCCCGCATCGGATTCTCGGACGAGGATGCCCGCGAGACCGAGTTTGGCGGCGACTGGATGGTGCAGGTGTTGCTCGCCAAGCCGAAGGGTGTTTCTCGCTGAACAAGCCTTGAAACAGTCTGGGCGAGAGGAGCGTCTGGCTCTTGGTCCGGCGGTCGTGGCAAGCTGCGAAAGGATTGACTCGTTGGTAATCTGGCGGAAGTGTGGGCAAACAGGACGCCTGCAAGGGTTTTTCTGAATTCCCGCGGTGCAGAGGGCGATGGAAAGAATCGGACCGTCGTCCCTCTCACTCGCACCTCAGGAACTGCCGTGGCCACCGCCGATCTTGCCAAGCTCACCGCCATTGTCCGAAGTTTTGAGCGTCCCAAGGCACTCCGCCGACTGGTGCGGAGCATTCGCCGCTTCTATCCGCAGCTACGAATTCTGGCGGCCGATGATAGCATCGAGCCGCGGCCGGTGAAGGGCCTCGAACAGATCCAGCTTCCCAGCGACTCGGGACGCAGCGCCTGCCAAAACGCGCTGTTGGCCCGATTGCGGACCCCGTACTTCTTGCTGCTCGACAACACGGCGGAACTCTGTCGCCCCAGCAAGATCGAGCAACTCTTGCAGTTGGTGGTCGATAATAAACTCGACCTCGCCAGCGGCGACGTCATCCGTTGCCAGCGAAAGCTGCTGCTGTTCACCAAACGCAAGCATCGTCCCGAGCACGGCCTGTGCGAAATCGCCGGCGACCACGTCACGCTCCGCCGAGGGCATCGGTCCCGCGGCGAAGGCTACTCGTGGTGCGATCTGGTCGGCAATTTCTATGTTGCCCGCACCAACAAGGTCCGCACCATCGGCGGTTGGGACCCCGAGCTGCACGACGACGAGCGGGAAGAATTTTTCGTCCGCGCCCAGCACCACGGCTTGCGCGTAGGCCACGTCCCCGAGGTCGCCGTCTGGCAATGGCACGAGGCAATCGAAACACGAACTCTCGTGCGCGAGCATAGCGAGCTCGATCTGGCGGTCGCCAAAATGGGCCTGGCCGGGATGACCGGCTTCGACGGCCGCACCACCAAAGCGCCGCGCCGCCGGATGGCTGCTTAGCAGACCGTGGTCAGTTTGTCAGTCGTCAAGAATAGCCGCGATGCAACGCATCGCAGGGCGTGGAGGAGTTCGCGTCCTTCGTGGCTGCAAATCCGGATTTGAAGAGCGAAGTTTGCATTGGGGCCAGCGGTGGTGTATATTCCGACCAGAAGAGAGCTCCCGGTGAGTTGAGGGGGGGCGCATGTAAACTAATCACCTACCGGTTTGTGGAAGGCATTCTTCAGAAAGCACGGCTTACTGAAGAAGTTTCCAGCAAATAACAAGTTAGGTGGCAATTGGGCGAATCCATAGAAGACGATAGTACGCCTGCGGCAGTGTATTATCCTGTCACGCTCAGCAAGTTCGTAGTTCTTTCTCTTTTGACCGGAGGTTTCTACGATCTCTATTGGTTTTATAAGAACTGGTGTTTTGTCCGTGATCGCGACAATTCGTCGATCGATCCCTTTTGGAGAGCGCTCTTTTCGCCACTGTGGTGTGCCGTTCTCATTCTGGATCTCCGCAGGAATGTGAACGACAAGACAATTTCAGTAGCCCTCGTCGTCTTCCTGTCAATTGTCTATTTCGTACTATCAATCATCTGGCGGTTGCCCGACCCCTATTGGGTTGCCACGTTTCTTGCATTCGTCCCATTGATCCCCTTTGTAAAGCTGATAAACACACAGAATCAATATGAATCACAACAGTATCTAATAAATTCTAAATGGAAACTACGCCATTTTGTCTTGGCTCTTTTCTCTATTCCGCTGCTTTCCTTCCTAGTCACATCCTCAGTAGGACTCATTCCTAGCACGCAAGTTGTGCCAGGTTCGTTGCTGTGGCCACATCATCGTGAGTATCTTGAGAAGTCTGGAATCGTTGAAGCGGATGAACAGGTTCTCTACTTTTATTCCGCCGGGTTGTTCTCGATCAAGGACGACGGAAATCTGCTTACCGATTGTGGTGTCATCTCATATTGGCTGGACGAAGAATCAAATGAGTTCTACATCGAGAAGGCAGTGTTTTCCGAAATTGCGCAGGTCGCACCCGAGTACGGAAGCTTTGCTGAATTGACGTCGGTTACGATCAGGCGAAATGACGGATCAGGATTTACATTGCTCCTTTCCGCTGAAGAACGCAGGGACCGATTATTTCTACGTGAGTTAGAGGGGTTGCTTGAACACTAATTTGGCACCTAACCAGTCGATGAACCGGAGCACATTCGCCTTTCGTTTTTTGACGTCCTTCGCTCCGGCAACGCTGGTTCGTTTTCCGAGCGGAGGAGTTCGCGTCGCGTCTGTGGGAGTGAACCACGAAACACACGAAAGTCCGCAGTCGTAGGCCGGAACAAGTCCGCGCAGTTCCGACAAGGCGGAGCGGGAGAGCGTGGCCGCCGGAACTGCGCGGACTTGTTGCCGGCCTACATTCTTCTCTTGTTCGACGTGTTCTCGAGGCGACACCTAACAGCTCATTCAATCCCTCCCCTAGCCCCTCCCTTCAAGGGAGGGGAATTCGGAGAGTGCCGGGTCCCGCTGGCTCGGCCGGTCCTCTATGATACTTGTGTGACAGAAGCGCACCGGCATCGCTTACGCAAGAAAACAACCCCACCAAACCAAAGGAGAAGAAAATATGCTTGTGATTACCGCAGCCGTGAAAGCCAAAGAAGGCAAAGAAGAAGAACTTCGCCGGGTGCTGGAGGCGATGGTAAATCAAGTTCGGGACAAAGAGCCCGACTGTTTTGAATATACCTTGCATCAAGGCGTCGAAGACAAAACGCGGTTTTCGTTCTATGAAAGGTACAGAAACCTAGAGGCGATCGAGGTTCACATGAACACGGCTCATTTCAAACAGCTTATTGCAGATACTGAGACCCTGTTGGCGGAACCCATCGACGTGCAGGTTCTGGAGATCATTAAGTGAATGCGGGGGCCGGGGCCCATTTGTCGCGCAGTCATCAACAAACGAGGACAGAACGATGAACAGAACATCAACTCCCCGAATCGTTATTTTCAGCATTGGCATTCTCTCGCTGGCTTTGGCTTCTCTTTGTGTTGCGAAGCAGCCGACACGCTCAGAGAAGTCGGCAGTGCATAGCGCTGTCGTCCACGACACGATTGAAATTGACGGCGTTGAAATTTTTTACCGCGAAGCCGGTCCCAAGGATGCGCCCACGCTGTTGCTGCTGCACGGCTACCCCACCTCCTCGCATATGTTTCGCAATCTGATGCGGGACCTGGCCGACAGATACCATACCCTCGCGCCGGACTACCCTGGCTTCGGCCGTAGCGAGCAGCCGCCGATGGCCGAGTTTGCCTATACCTTCGACCACATGGCCGAACTGATGGAGAAGTTTCTCCAGGCCAAAGGTGTGGAAGAATTCAACCTCTACCTCATGGATTACGGGGCACCCATCGGCTACCGCATCGCCGTCAAACACCCCGAACGCATCCAGGGGCTCATCATCCAGAACGGCTGCGCCTATGAAGAGGGGTTGTTGGAGTTCTGGGACCCCATCAGAAAATACTGGCAGGATAAGACCGCTGAAAACGGCAAGGCGCTGGAGGGGTTCCACTCACCCGACGGTCTCCAATGGCAATACACCCACGGCACAGGATCTCGCGAGAATCTCGTCAGCCCCGACAATTGGGAAATTGATTTGCGTCACCTGACCCGCCCAGAGAACAACGAGATCCAACTCGCCATGTTCTACGACTACCAGAACAACGTGCCGCTCTATCCGGCGTTTCAGGCTTATTTCCGCGAGCAACAGCCGCCAACATTGATCGTTTACGGCAAGAACGACATCATTTTTCCCGAGGCCGGCGCACATGCCTACAAGAAGGACCTCAAGAACATCGATTTCAATCTATTTGACACTGGCCACTTTGCCCTCGAAACCCATGGCCAAGAGATCGCTGACAAAATCCGCGAGTTTTGTGACAAGCACACAGAGTAGTGATCGGCTACTTCGTTGCCAGGGTGATCGACATCCCCGCTCCGCGGCAGAGTAGATGGGCGTAGCGCACCGGCAGGCGGTCGAAGAGGCTTTCGCACAGTTGCTTGGGTAGGCGCAGGCCGCCGCCGGCCAGGTGGATTCGCTTTCGGCTCACCGCCAAAGGCGTCGCCACGCAGCGGAAGCCAGTTTGTTTCAACAGCCGTGAGACTTCGGCCAGGCGATATTCTTTGAGGTGCAGTCCACGCGCCTTCGTTCGCGGCGGGCAATAGTCGCCCGTGACGTCGGAGGGGCGCAGCAGCCAATGGGGCGTGATCGTGACCAGCGTGCCGCCGGGGATTAGCAGCTGATGGATTTGCCGCAGGTAGTCGGTGATTTCATCGGGACAGATGTGCTCGAACACGTCGTTCCAATAGACAAGGCTCGGCCGGTCGGCGAGCGACTGTTTCTCGGAGCTGCACAGGTCGCCCAGCAGCAGTTGGTCGGCAAACCCTTCGCCCAGCACGCCGAGGGCTTCGTCGCGCATCGCGGACGACACTTCGATGCCGCTGACGCGGAAGCCTTCTTCGCTCACCTGCTTGAGCATCGTTCCGCTGCCGTAGCCGATCTCGAACAGGCGCGGTTGACCGATGCCGCGGCGGATTTGCTGGTTGAGTAGCTCCAGGACCAGCCGGATGTAACGCTTGTCGAGGCCCATCTCCAACGGTCCGTCGCCGGCTTGCTGCGCGGCGAGAATCGTGCAGATGGTGTCGTAGGCCTGTTCGGTGGTGATTGCCCGCTCGCTGGAGCCCTTGGACAGGGCGAGCATCGCCTTGGCGAACAGTTGCTCCTGCTCCCATTGCAGCCGGTGCAGCTCTTCGGGGCTCATTCCCAGCAGCGACAGCCGGCGGCCGTTGGCTAGCAGCACTTCCGGCGCAGCGGGTGCTTCGGGCTGCTGCGACTTGGGGATGGGGGGCAATTCGATGGCGGGCATGGGCATGGTTCCTTCGGAAGAGAGAGTCCTCTGCAACTCTACTGCGCGAACCGGGGGTCGGCCCGTGGGCTCTCAGAGGGAGCGTTTTGACATCGGATTGTGCGGATATTTCCGGAGGGACCTGCCCCCTGCCTTACGGATTGCGGACGGGTACAATGGACCTATTCCTATCGAGCGCAAAAACCAGCGAGGACACTGATCTTGAGCGAGCCACTCAACAAATACAGCCAGCACATCACGCAACCCAAATCGCAGGGCGGTTCGCAGGCGATGCTCCACGCCACGGGCCTCACCGAAGACGATCTCGCCAAGCCGCAGGTCGGCATCGCCAGCATGTGGTACGAGGGCAACCCCTGCAACATGCACCTGCTGGAGCTAGCCGCGAAGGCGCGAGAAGGCGTCCAGTCGGCCGGGCTGGTGGGGATGCGGTTCAACACGATCGGCGTCTCCGACGGCATTTCGATGGGCACCTCGGGGATGAGCTTTTCGTTGCAGTCGCGAGATCTGATCGCCGATTCGATCGAGACGGTGATGGGCGCCCAGTGGTACGACGCTTGCATCACCCTGCCTGGCTGCGACAAGAACATGCCCGGCTGCATCATGGCGTTGGGTCGGCTCAATCGGCCGGGGCTGATGATCTACGGCGGCACGATCAAACCTGGTTTCACGCATTTTGGCGGCGACGACCAGAAGCGTGACATCGTCAGCGCGTTTCAATGCTACGGCGAGTTGCTTGCCGGCAAGATTAGCGAGGAAGAGCGCCAAGACATCGTGCGCGTGAGTTGCCCCGGCGCTGGGGCGTGCGGCGGCATGTACACGGCCAACACCATGGCTTCGGCCATCGAGGCGATGGGGATGTCGTTGCCGTACAGTTCGTCGATTCCCGCGGAAGATCCCGATAAGCTCGAAGAGTGCCTGCAAGCCGGAGCGGCCATTCGCACTTGCCTGGAGCGCGACATCAAACCGCGAGACATCATGACCCGCGAAGCGTTCGAGAACGCCATGGCGCTGGTGATGGCGGTGGGCGGTTCGACCAACGCGGTGTTGCACTTGCTGGCGATGGCCCGCAGCGTGGACGTGCCGCTCTCGATCGACGACTTCCAAACCGTCAGCAACCGCGTACCCTTCCTCGCCGACTTGAAGCCGAGTGGGCAATTCGTTCAGGAAGACTTACATCGCGTGGGCGGAACGCCGGCCGTGTTGAAGTTGCTGTTGGCCGAGGGGCTGCTCACCGGCGACTGCCTGACGGTCACCGGCAAGACGATGGCCGAGAACCTCGCTGATCTGCCGACACTTTCCGACGGGCAGGAAGTGGTGCGGCCGATGTCTGACCCGATTAAGGCGACCGGCCACATTTGCATCATGCGCGGCAATTTCTGCCCCGACGGCGCGGTGGCCAAGATCACTGGCAAGGAAGGGCTTAAATTCGCCGGCACGGCCAACGTCTTTGATTCCGAAGAACTGATGCTCGCCGCGTTGGAGGAGAACAAGATCAACAAGGGCGACGTGATTGTCATCCGTTACGAAGGCCCGCAGGGCGGTCCCGGCATGCCGGAGATGCTCACGCCGACCAGCGCCATCATGGGCGCGGGACTGGGGAGCGACGTGGCGCTGATGACCGACGGCCGCTTCAGCGGCGGTTCGCACGGGTTCATCGTGGGGCACGTGACGCCCGAGGCCCAACTCGGCGGCCCGATCGCGCTAGTAAAGACGGGCGACCCGATTGTCATCGACGCCGAGGCAAACTCAATCGACGTCGACATCTCGGAGGCCGAATGGCAGACCCGCCGCGCCGCCTGGAAAGCGCCCGCCTACAAATCAACCCGCGGCACGCTTTATAAGTACATCAAGAACGTGAAGAGCGCTAGTGAGGGGTGTGTCACCGACGAGTGACCGTGTTAGCCGACACTGTCCCAGTGCCGTGCGATGTGCCAAGTCCGGACGCCCAACCGGCGCCGCGCAGGCGGGACGCCAACGGCTAACTCAACTTTGTCGTTGTGCAACGCCCGAGGATTGCAATCCCTGGGCTTACGCGGCACGGTTCGCGTGCCGCTCAAGAAACTGTTGATAATCGCGGAGCGAATCGAAATCGGTGGATTCGTCGTCGATGCGCACCGAGTGTACTTCTTCCAGCAGATGGCGAACCAAAGGGAATCCGCACAGGGAACGGTACGACTGCCAAAGCTTGCCGCCGCCGCCGCGTAGCTTGGCGTGTCCGATGGCGTGGTTGAGCGCGCGGGCTACCCGATGCCGATGGCGACGGCGGAACCAGAGGCCCAGGATGTCGTCGCCCACGGGGCCTTGCGTGACCAGGTAGCGGATTGGCCCGCCCGTGTTGAAGTCGCAAGCCGTGTCGATTGCCGCGTCGGTCCAGTAGACGTCGCCGGCGAGCAGTAGCGTGGGGTCGCCCCATTCATCTCGGCTGGAGAGTGCTGTTTCGACGATCCAGCGTCGCTGGCTCGGTTCGAGGACGAGCGTGTCGGCCATGTCTGCAACTGCTGCGGCGATCTTCTCGTGGTGCGTGACGACCACGGGGCGCGTGTCCCAGCGCTCGGCCAGTTGCCCCAAGGTTCGCAAGAGCAGCGGTTCGCCGGCGATGGGCACGAGCTGCTTGTGCTGGACGCCCTCCCACCGCTGTGCGACGCCCGAGGCCAGAATCACCACGCGGGGCGATCGGCGCACGACGTGCCCCGGGACGCGAAAGCCGGGGCGCAGCAGCTTGCGGAGCATGCGGAGCATGTCCGAACTGTATGGGCCTGGGGGCCGCCGGGCAACGCCAATCCGCGTGCCTGGCATCCCGGGGGCCATTGCTTGGCACGTGCGATAAATGCGCTATAATCAGGCGTAGTCCTCCTCTGCCGCCGCTGCTTGCACCCCCCAGAGCCGCCATGAGCACCACCACTGTCGATGCCCCCGCCACGCTGGCCGAGTTGCAGGCGAGCGACTGGCAATCGAAAACCGTCAAGCAGGAGATCCACGACAACTTTTTGGCCAAGTTGCAGGCCGGCGACGAGCTTTATCCGGGCATCATCGGCTACGACAGCACGGTGATCCCCGAGCTGAACATCGCGCTGCTGGCGCAGCACGACATTCTGTTCCTCGGCGAGAAGGGTCAGGCGAAGAGTCGGCTGATGCGGCTGCTGGTTACTTTCCTCGACGAGGCGGTGCCCTATCTGGCCGACCCGGCGATTCCCGTACACGACGATCCCCTGAGGCCGATCACCAGTCGGGGTCGCCAGTTGGTGGCCAACCGACTGCCGGAGGATGTCCCCATCGCTTGGTGGCCGCGCGAGCAGCGTTACGCCGAGCGGCTCTCGCCCGGCACCAAGTTTGCCGACGTGATCGGCGAGATCGACCCTGCCAAGCTTGCCTCGGGCGTGAGCATGAGCGCCGAAGACTCGCTGCATTTTGGGCTGATCCCCCGGATGCACCGGGGCATCTTTGCGATGAACGAGCTGCCGGAGCTTGACGAGTTGGTGCAGGTCGGGCTGTTCAACATCCTCGAAGAGCGCGACGTGCAGATTCGCGGCTATCCGGTCCAGTTCGACATCGACGTGCTGATCCTCTTCAGCGCGAACCCCGCCACCTACAACCGCAGCGGCAAGGTCATCCCGCAACTCAAAGACCGCATCGGTTCGCTCGTCCACACCCACTATCCGCTGGAGCGCGACCAGGGCGTGCAGATCATGGAGCAAGAAGCGGGGGACGATTGCGGAATGGGCAGTGCCGAGAATCCGAAATCCCAAATCCCAAGTCCCAAGTCGTTACCTGTCATCGTTCCTTTCTTCATGAAGGAGCTTGTCGAAGAGATCAGCCGGGCGGCGCGCGACTCGAAATACGTTGACCACGAGTCAGGTGTGAGTGCGCGGTTGTCGATCGCCAACTATCGCACCGTGGTCGCCAGCGCCCGTCAGCGAGCGGCCGTGCTGGGGGAAGAACCGGCCGTGCCGCGGATCAGCGATCTGGGGCACATTTACGCTTCGTCGCTGGGAAAACTGGAACTCGATTTGATGGGCACGCATCAAATGAGCGAACGTCAGGTGCTCGACGCAGTGGTGGCCGAGGCGATCGCCACCGTGTTTGCCGAGTACGTCGACCGCCACGGGCTGGCCGAGATCGCGCAGATTTTTTCCGAAGGCGTGAAGATCGAAGTGGGCGACATGCTGCCCTCGTCGCACTACGCAAAGCTGTTGCAGCGTGTGCCGCCTGTGTGGGACAAGGCGTTTGAAGTGAACGCCAGCGAAAACGAAGCGGTCCGCGCCTCGTGCGTCGAATTTGTCCTGGCCGGCCTCTACGCCACCGACCGCATCAGCCGCAGCCAAGAGCACGGGCGGATTGTTTATCAGGTATAAAGCACCACAGTATCGCGTGGGTGAAGCCTTGAGAGCAACTCGGCCCGGGTGAAGCGCTTCGTGTCGGGAAATGTTTACGGGTTGTCAGGGGCGTAGAAGCGGGGAAAATGTTTGTTTGAACTTCTTCGTGAATCAACATCCTACTGTATGGCCCTTTCCAAGTGAGACTTCGATGAGCAACACAATTCCAAGTATTCGCGGGTGTGTATTTGTCTTTAGTGTGTGGCTGTGGGCCATGGGCGGCGTGGCGATGGCCGAGACGGCTCGTGGCGTGGTGTTCGACGATCAGAATGGCAACGGCGTCCGCGACGCCGGCGAGCCGGGGCTGGCCGGCGTGCCGGTCTCCAACGGGCTGGACATCGCGAAGACCGATGCCGACGGCAACTACGAACTTGAGGTCGACGACGACACGATCGTGTTTGTCATCAAGCCGCGAGATTGGCAAACGCCCCTCGACGGCGAAAATCTGCCGCGGTTCTATTACATCCACAAACCGGCCGGCTCGCCCGACGAAGGTTTCGCGTACCTGGGCGTCGAACCCACCGGGCCGCTGCCCGCTTCGATCGACTTCCCGCTCACCGCGTCGGCCGACCCGGACGAATTCACTGTGATCGTGATGGGCGACCCACAGCCCTACACCCGCCAGGAGGTGCGATTCTACGCCAACGACGTCGTGGCGGAGCTCATCGACACGACCGCGGCGCTTGGCATGTCGATGGGCGACATCGTGGGAGACGATCTGAAGCTGTTCCCCGCGGTCAACGCGGTGCAGGGTCTGGTTGGCGTGCCGTGGTACAACGTCTTGGGCAACCACGACATCAACTACCGCTCGCCCAACGACGACTATTCCGACGAATCGTTCGAGCGTGTCTACGGACCGCCCAACTTTGCATTCCAATATGGGCAGGTTCACTTCATTGTGTTGGACAACGTCTACTGGAAGGGCCCTAGGCGCACGGACCTCACAGGAAAGCAGCACGGGGGCTACGAAGGTCGATTGACGGATCGACAGTTGCAGTTTGTGGCGAACTACGTGCAGCTTGTTCCCAAAGAAGACCGGGTGATCGTCTGCACTCACATTCCACTTCCCGAAGTCGGAACTTGGGGCTCGCAGCATGGTACGCCCCAGTGCGAACGTCTGATGGAGATTCTCTCCGATCACCCCCACACGATGTCGTTTTCGGCCCACACGCACATCAATCACCACGATTTCATGGGCGCCGACGAGGGCTATGCCCCCGAGGCTGCCACCGAGCACCATCACCACAACGTGGCTACCGGTTCGGGCAGTTGGTATCGCGGGCCCCTCGACGAACAGGGTTTTCCTGTCACCACGATGGCCGACGGCGCCCCCAACGGCTACATCCTGGCGACGTTCAAGGGCAACGAATATCGGCTGCGCTACAAGGGTGCCCGCAAGCCGGCCAACTATCAGATGGTGGTTCATGCGCCTGAGGTGATCCGCGGCGATCGTGACGAGGCGACTGAGATTGTGGTGAACGTCTTCAATGGGAACGAGCGATCCCGAGTACGAATGCGCGTGCGCGGGCACGGCGACTGGACGTCGATGGAGCAGTCGCCACGTCCCGATCCGGCGTATGCCGCCGCATACGAGCGCGACGTGATCGCGGCAGGCGACGATCGTCGACCTCTGCCGGACGCGAAGGTGACCGAGCACATCTGGGCCGCCAAGCTGCCGAAAAGCCTACCGGCGGGCATGCACGTGCTGGAAGTTGAATCGACCGACATGTTCGACCAAACCGACCGAGGAATTCGGATCATCGAAGTCGAATAGAGCGACTTTCCAGAGCGTAGACTTGAGCTCTGTAGGAGGCGTCTCCCGACGGCGACCGTCCTAGATCGTGGGGCCCCATCGCCGCCGGATACCCCTCCCCCGCGGTTCTGCGACTTTCTCGGCCCAAAGAGCTGTGTCGCTTAGGCAATTCGCCCCAATATTCGCCTTCCGCCAATTTCCAAACTAGAATTAATGGGTGCCATACCGCGGGTAGGCGCCGATCTGCGCTGAGAATCCAGGCCAAGCAGTCTTCCGGAGTGACCATGAAACGTTCAGTTCCCCTGCGAACCGAGAAACGGCGGAGCGTTGGGCTCGCCATTTCTCGCAGCGCATTGCTCGTGTTTGCGACTCTCTCTGTATTGATGGTCGGCTTTGCCGCGGAGCGCGCCTGTGGCGAAACCTGGGCAGAGCGGCTCGGCTATCCCGCGGGCAAGAAAGTTCTGATATTGCACGCCCATGAAATGGGCATGTGCCAGTCGACCAACGCGGCTGCCGAGCAGTTGCTCTCCAGCGGTCTGCCGCACTCGACCAGTGCGATGGCGCCCTGCCCTTGGTTCAGCGATTACGCGTTAAAGATCGGCGAGCAGCCGTAGGCAGACGTCGGGTTGGAGTTGACGCTCAACAGCGAATGGCCCAACTATCGCTGGCAGCCGATGGCCTCCGACGAAAGCGTGCAGAGCCTCATCGATAGTCGTGGCAATTTCTGGTCGACTTCGGTCCAGACGATGGTCAACGGCAATACAACCGAGGTGGAACACGAACTCTTCGTCCAGATTGTGCGAGCACAGTTGGAAGGCCTGCAGCCGACGCATCTGACGACGCACCTGGGCACGCTGTTCACTCGCCTCGACTTTGCAGAAATCTATTTGCGGATGGCGCGCGAACATTGGATTCCCGCCGTCGTGGTGGAGCTTACGCCCGAGCACGTCGAGCGATTTCAGCGAATGGGATTTCCCATTCCCCCGGAACTTGTCGGACTGATCGCCGACTACCCGCTGCCCAAGGTCGACGAGCTTGCCTTTATGCCGAGCACGGAAAGCTACGCGGCAAAGAAACAAGCGTTCACGGAGCTTATCGAAAGGCTCGCGCCGGGACTCACCCAGGTGGCATTTCATCCGGCGGTGGAGTCGGAGGAACTAAAAGGGATTGCCAAGGATTGGCAGGACAAGGTCTGGGAGGCCCAGTTGTTCCAGGACCCGGAAGTGCGAGAGCTGCTCGAATCGGACGCGGTGATTCTCACCACCTGGCGAGAGGTGATGCAGCGTTTTGAGGGCGAAGCGCCCACAGCAAGAGAGACTGAATCGGCCGACGAGGCGCACTGATTTCCACGATGAGATTCATGAACTACAAGTTGCTTCTATCCCTGCTGGTTGTGATCGGGGGACTCTTGCTGTCCTTTTCGCTGGCCAGTGCGGAGTATTCACAGGGGTATGGCTCCTACTATCAACAAAAATCACGTATGCCGGGGGGCGTCGGTCCGGGCAACAGCGTGAACCGCTATCTCTACGACAAATATTTCCACTCCAAACGTGCGGTGAGTCCCACCATGAGTCTGGGCCGCAGAAGCAGCGTGTCGAGCTATCTTCAGTACGTTCGACCCGAGCAGGAGCGACGCGAGGCTTTTCAGCAGGCCGGCAGGCAGTATGTCCAGCAACGCAAGCTGCAGGGGAACGTAGGCCACACCAACTACGGATTCGCGAAGCAGCTTCGCCAAGGCGTTCCCAGCGCGAGCATGATCCCCCGCACCTCGTCTCCCACGCCGTACTACAACCAGTATTATGGCAGATAGCGGCAGGGACGGCTTCTTGTAGTCAGCCGCTCGGCGCCCAAGAATCTCATGCGGGCGCGTTTCTCGAGGCCAGCGGGCCTGACGATAAAAGAGGTCACACGCTAGAATCGGGTCTCACACTGCTTGCTGGCCTTTGATGGAGACTCCGCCGATGTCGACCGAAATGATTTCCTACGACCCTGGGGGAGTCTTGCTCCCGAAGCACGGCTTGGCGGCTGGTGATCTGGCCGATCTGACCGAGGGGCTGCAAGTGGCCCGCGATCAGGTGCTGGCTGACGCCCGCATGTGGGCCGCGGGAGAAGAAGTGCCCGCGAAAATGCAACCGCTGGACGCCGGTTTCTTCGAGCTGCCTGAGCGGTTGTTGGCCGAGTATCGCGAGCAGGGCGAGCAGAGCGAGATCGCGCGGATCCAGGCAGCCGCCGATCGGCTGGCCGCCCAGTTTGATCGTGTGGTGGTGCTGGGCATCGGCGGTTCGTACATGGGTGCCCGGGCTCTGTTGGAAGCCCTGTGCCATCCTTACTACAACGAAATGCCGCGGGCGGCGCGGAACAATCGTCCCCGGATTTCGTTCGAGGGGAACAACGTCGACAACGGCGCCATGCAAGGGTTGATCGACCTGTTGGGTCGCGGTCGACCGCTCGACTCGGTCGACGACCGGTGGGCCATCGCGGTCATCAGCAAGAGCGGCGGCACGCTGGAGACGGCGGCCGCGTTTCGGATCTTATTGGCTCAGCTTCGCACAGCCTGTGGCAAAACCGACCAGCGGGTGGGTGAGTTGGTTGTGCCCGTGACCGGTAGCTCGGGCAAACTGTTCGATCTGGCGACTGCTCTGGGCTGTCCCGACATCTTTCCCGTCCCCGACGGCGTGGGTGGTCGTTTTTCGGTGTTCTCGGCCGTGGGATTGCTGCCGGCGGCGATCATGGGGCTCGACGTGGTGCAACTTTTGGAAGGCGCCGCCGCGATGAACGAACACTTCCGCACCGCCGCGGTCGGCGAGAACGTGGTGCTCGACTACACGAGGATCTGTCACCTCATGGAAGAGCGACGCGGCTGCGACGTTCGTTTGCTCTCCACCTGGGGCAAGCGTCTCGAGGCGGTTGGGCTGTGGTACGACCAACTGCTTTCCGAGAGCCTGGGCAAACAGGAGCGCGGGGCGATGCCGCTGACCGTGGTCAACACGCGCGACTTGCACTCCCGGGGGCAGCAGCATCAGGAAGGTCGACGTAACAAACTGATCACCAACGTGATTATTGACCAATACGAGCGCGAGCCGTTAGCGATCGGCGCCAGCGATTTCAATCAGGACCAGCTCAACGAGTTGGCCGACAAGACACTGCCCGAAGTTCTCGACGCGGCAACCAAGGGCACGAACCAGGCGTATCGGGACGACAACCGACCGACGGCCGATCTGCATCTGCCGGCGCTGAACGAGCACGTGTTGGGACAGATGCTGCAGATGCTGATGCTGACCACGGTGGCCGAGGGTCGGCTGATCGGTATCAACCCCTACGGCCAACCGGGTGTTGAGGCGTATAAGAAAAACATGAACGCGATTTTGCGAAACCGCTAGCGGATGGAGAGTTAGTAGTCGGGTAATTCATTTCACACAGCGCGACAACCGCTTGCGGTTTCGCACAAGAGGAACCCCCATGGTCGCCGCCTACCACCTAATCTGGACCGTCTACGGCCACTGGTTGCCGAACGATCCTCGCGGCAGTTCCTCGCACAAGATACATTGTGCCAAGCTCGCTCCGCTGGGTGGGTTGCATCACGGTCGCAAGCGTCTCCAGCCCGCGGGCCGAGTCATCCGCGAATTCTACGAGGCCGCCCAAGGCGTCCTGAAATACGACCTAAGAACCTTCACCCCGTCTGACATATCAACAATCGCTTGCGGTTTCGCCGAAGTGATCAAACAGCGAACCTACACCTGCTACGCCTGCGCGATCATGCCCGACCACGTCCATCTGGTGATCCGCAAGCACCGCGACAAAGCAGAACAGATGATCGAGCACCTTCAAGAAACTAGCCGCCACGTCTTACAATTGGCATCGTGGAGTGAGCATCCCGTCTGGGGCGGGCCCGGTTGGAAAGTGTTCCTCAATACGCGGGACAACATTTCGCGTACGATACGCTACGTCGAACAAAATCCAGTGAAGATTAAGAAACCGATACAGGCGTGGGCGTTTGTGAAGAGCTACGATGGGTGGCTGCCGGGATGTGCACCTGCAAAACCGCTAGCGGATGGAGAGGGTTATGAGTACCACTGAAATTACTTGGCTGGGACATTCTTGTTTTTCATTGGAAACGGGCGACAGCACCGTGCTGGTGGATCCGTTTCTGAACGACTCGCCGGTGGCGCCGGCGAAGGCCGATGACGTTGCGGCCGATTGTATTTTGGTCACGCATGGGCATTTCGATCACGTGGCCGACGTGGCGTCGATCGCCCTGCGGACCGGCGCGACGGTTGTTGCCAATTTCGAGATCGGCGAGTGGCTCAAGAAACAGGGCGTTGCGGAAGAAAAAGTCGTCGCGATGAATTTGGGTGGCGGCATCGACTTGCCGTTCGGCCACGTGAAGATGACCATCGCCCACCACAGCTCGGGCCTGCCCGACGGCGCCTATGGCGGGTCGGCCGCGGGTTATGTATTGAGTCTGCAGAAGGCGCGCATCTACTTTGCCGGCGACACGGCGCTCACGCTCGACATGAAACTGATCGGGATGGGCGGACTCGACCTGGCCGTGTTGCCGATCGGCGATCTGTTTACAATGGGGCCCGACGAATCGATCGAGGCGATCAAACTGCTCAACGCGCGGCGCGTGATCCCTTGCCACTACAATACCTGGCCCCCCATCGAGCAGGACGCCGCCGGGTGGGCCGAGCGGGTGCGCCTGCACACCGCGGCCGAGCCGATTGTGCTTCAGCCCGGCGAAAAGTGCTCACTCTAAAGGACAGGAGAGAAACTCATGGTAATCTGGCGAGTTGTATTGTGTGTGTTGGCGATGGCCTGTTCGGTGCGGGCCGAGGACGTCTCGCTCCGCTGGAAGTTTACGCCCGGCGATAGCCAGCTCTATCGCATGACTCAGACTGCGAAGATGGACCTGAACCTGGGTGGCGCAAGCAACGTCTCGGCCGAGGTGTGGCGCGTGTTTGATTTCGAGTGGAGTGTCGACGAGGTCGCGGCTGAGGGTTCGGCGACGATTTCCGTACAGGTGACGCGAGCGCGGTTGCATGTCGTTGGCCCCGGCGGCCAGGAAACCGAGTACGATACCGAGAGCGATCAGCCGGCCCGCGGCTTTGCGGCGACGTTGGCGCCCTTGTTCAAGACACTGCTCGCATCGGAACTAAAAGCGGCGATGAATTCTCGGGGCGAACTGTCGCGGCTGCAGATCCCCGAGGATCTTCAACTCGTGCTCAGCAGCAAACCGGCGGGAAAAGCCCTGGGCCAACTCGGTTCGGAAGACGACTTCCGGAGCCTCCTGCAACTGGGTCTGCCGGCGCTGCCGGCGTCCGACGCGTTTGCCGAAGGTGAGCAGTGGGAAGCGGACCGCGAGCTGGAGAACATCCCATTCGGTTCGCCAAAGGCTCATACGGTTTATCGATGGGATGCGACCAAGCAACACGAGGGAGAACAACTGGCGGTGATCGCACCGACGACCTCAATCCGTCTGAACAGAACGGCGGGCAATGAATTGATTACGGAGCAGAAGTCCGATGGCGAGATTCTGTTCAATCTAACGGCTGGGCGATTGCAGTCTTCTCACGTCGAGATGCAACTGGATTTGAACTCTAGCGACGGCGGGCAAGCGACGACCGGCACTTTGGTACACACACTCGTCTTTGAACAGATGAGCGAAGAAGAGGCGAACTAGCGGGGAATGTATGATGTTGGATGTGAGATTGATAATGTCGGAGTTTTGAGGCGACGCGATCCTCTGATTCTGACATCATCAATCTCACATCTTACATTTCCCCCGTGAGTTGCACTTGGATCTCATCCCCCTCGACGCGCGTGGGGTAGGTGTCGATTGACAACCGTGGATTGTCGCACCAGATGCCTTCACAGACGTTGAATCGCCACGCGTGCCAGGGGCAGGTGACGACGCCCTCCTGATCCATTTCGCCGGCGCCCAATGATGCACCCATGTGCGGACAGAGATCGTTGATCGCGTGGTACGCGCCGCCCCGATTGAAGACGGCCACCAGGCGATCGCCAATCGTAAAACTGGCACCCTGGCCCTCGGCAATCGAACCCACCTTGGCGACGGTCACAAAATCTTTCACGGAGGTTCTTCGGGGCTAGTGGGTGGCAGATGGTCGATCTTGGCTAGGACTTAACAACCCAAATGTAGTCGTTTGAACCGCTCTGGGAAAGTTGGCTTCGCTTGGCCCTGGTTTGGCTCCGCCGGGGCGACTATCCTGGAGCTTACCGGCTCGGCCCGACGAGTACTCGAATCTATGAAGGAACCCCGTTTGTGACCGACACGCCTCCCGACTTCTCGCTGCGAGACTTCCAGCATCTGATCCGTGACATGTACCACGAGAAAGACGTGGCCCGTGGGATCGACGGCACGTTTATGTGGTTGATGGAGGAAGTGGGGGAATTGGCTGCGGCCCTGCGCGAAGGGACCTTCGAGGAGCAGGCCGCCGAATTCGCCGACGTCTTGGCGTGGCTGACCACGATCGCCAATGTGGCGGGCGTCGATCTGGCGACTGCCGTGAGTGAAAAATATGGCACGGGCTGTCCCGGCTGTGGGCATCTGGCATGCACCTGCAACGATTCGGAGAAGCCGTGACGCCAGGTTTGACGATGCGTAACTTGCTCCTGATGCTGCTAGTCGCCACGTGTTGGGCGCCGCTCGCCGCAGCGCAGTCGGCGGAAGAGCCGCAATCGGCAGGACCGCAGATTGCAGCGGTTCGCCTGGGCTTCGACGGCGCGTACAAGCTGGGATGCTGGACTCCGGTCGAGGTCGATCTCGTAGGCGGCACCCTGCCCTTCACCGGTCGTCTGATGATCACCGTGCCCGACAGCGACGGCGTGCCCACGACGGTTGTCTCGCCGGCTGAGCGGCCGGTGGGTGTCGAGCCGGGTCAGTCGACCACGGCGCGACTGTTCGTTCGTGTGGGCCAGTCGATGAGCTCCCTGGGGGTTCGCTTCGTCGCTGACGGCAAGGTGCAGAGCAAGCGTACCTTCCATGCCGGTCCTGATCCGGGCGGCAGGTTTATCTCGGGCGGAATTCCCGCCACGAATCGATTGCTGCTGCAGTTCGGTCCCGCCCTGGGATTGGGCGATCTGGTGCGCGACGGCCAATCGCAGAACGAGCTCACCATGACGCGGGTAACTCGGCTGGAAGACGCAGCCGCCCTGCCGACGCGCTGGTTCGGTTACGAAGGCGTCGACACGGTGCTGCTGAGCACGTCGCAAGTGGAACTGTATCGGCCGTTGCTGCAGAACCCTGCTCGCGTCGAGGCGCTGCGGTCGTGGGTCGAGAGGGGCGGTCGGCTGGTTATTTTCTGTGGCCAGGAGGCGGAAGAGCTGTTGGGCCCTGGCGGAGTACTGACGGAGTTAACGCCGGGCGACTTCGAGAAAATGGTGCCGTTGCGGCAATCGCTGCCGCTCGAAGCGTTCAGCGGCTCCGACGAGGGGGTGACTCGCAATCGGCGACTCGATATTCAGGTACCCAAGTTGACGAACGTCCGCGGCACAGTGCTCGCGCATGCCGGCCGAGAGGAGACCGATCTGCCGCTGGTCGTCCGCTGGCAACTTGGTTTTGGGGAGGTCGTGTTCCTCGGATTGGATTTCGATAGGCCGCCGCTGCGCGACTGGCCCGGTCGGACCGCTTTTCTGCGCCGGGCGCTGAATTGGTCTGCCGACGAGAGAGCCGATGAGTCGTCAGAAGCTTACAGGGGCGTCGAGTCGGAAGACATGATTGGCAAGCTTCGCAACGCGCTCGACAGCCAGTTCGCCGGTGTCACGACCGTGCCCTTCGCGTTGGTGGCGGTGTTAGTCGTTGTTTACATTTTGCTGATCGGTCCCGGCGATTATCTGTTCGTGAAGCGAGTTCTCCGACGGATGGAACTCACCTGGGTGACGTTCCCGTTGATTGTCGTGGGCGTTTCGGTGGGCGCCTATTGGCTGGCCCATTGGATGAAGGGCGACCAGTTGCGGGTGAACCAGGTGGAGATCGTCGACGTCGACGTCGCGAACAACCGAGTGCGGGGCACCGTTTGGACTCACTTCTTCACACCCCGCGTTGCCGAATACGACCTTTCGATTCAACCCCGTTTTCCGGGCGACCAGCCGCTGGGCGATGCGTCGCAGCTTGTCTCCTGGTTGGGACTTCCCGGCTATGCGCCCGGCGGCATGCAAGCGAGCGGCGCGCAGAACTCGCTGTTGAATCGCGGCTTCTCCTTCGACGATTCGCTCTCTGCCATGCAGGGCGTGCCCGTACAACTATGGTCGACCAAGACGATCACCGCCCGTTGGGAAGCCGAGGTCGCCCCGCTGATGCCGTCCGAGTTGCATCGAGCCGGCGAAGAAATGCTCCGGGGACGAATCGTCAACGAAACGCAGGCGTCTCTGGAAGATTGCCTGTTGCTCTACGGACCTTGGGCCTATCGGCTAGGCCGCGTGGGGCCGGGAGAAACGCTGCGGATCGGCGAAGAGTTGCAGCCGCGCACCGTCAAAACAATGCTCACCAGCGCCACTGCGGGCGACACCACCGAAACTCGCACCGCGGAGGACGGCACCGTACGCTTTCGCGACGTCCAGTCCGACGTGGCTCGATTGGTCAAGGCGATGATGTTTTTCGACGCGATCGATGGCCGCCGATACACGGGAGTGCTGAATCGCTATCAGGCGTCGGTCGATCTGAGTTCTCTCTTGCAACAGCAGGATCAAGCGATTCTGTTGGCGAGGTGCCCCGTCGGGGGAAGCCAGTGGTTCGACGAAGACGAACCGCTGCGCAGCGATCAGGACCGTCGCTGGACCTACTACCGTTTTTTGTTGCCTGTGGCTACTGGGGCCGAGGTGGCCGGGCTCGGGGACGAGCCGGCTCGCTTGCAGCGCTGATAATCAACTAACACTTAGCAACGGACACTGACGTGATTGAAGTCCGCGATCTGACGAAAAAGTATGCCGAGCTGTTCGCGATCCACAAGATCGACTTAAAACTCGACAAGGGCGACGTGTTCGGTTTCATCGGCCCCAACGGCGCGGGCAAGACCACGACGATGCGCATTCTGGCCACGCTGTTGAACCCGACCTGGGGCGAAGCGTACGTCGGCGGCTATTCGATCTACACCAAGCCGAAGGAGATTCGCCGCATTATCGGCTACATGCCCGACTTCTTTGGCGTGTACGACAACATGCAGGTGATCGAGTACCTGGAGTTTTTCGCCGCCGCCTATCGCATCAAGGGGCCAAAACGTCGGAAGATCTGCGAGGAAGTGCTCGAGCTGGTGGACTTGGGCTACAAGCGGAACGAACTGGTTACGAGCCTCTCCCGCGGCATGACGCAACGATTGGGCCTGGCTCGCGTGTTGCTGCACGATCCACAAGTGTTGCTGCTCGACGAGCCGGCCAGCGGATTGGACCCCCGCGCGCGGATCGAAATCCGCGGCCTGCTGAAAGAGCTGCGGAACATGGGCAAAACGATTATGGTTTCCAGCCACATCTTGCCCGAGCTGGCCGACATTTGCAACAAGATCGGCATCATCGAACGGGGCGAGTTGATCGTCAACACCGACGTAGCCGACGTGATGAGGCAAGTGCGGCAGCAGACGGTGCTGCGGATCGACGTGGCGGGCGACCGCGACGCAGCAGCCCGCCTGCTCGAAGGGCACGACATGGTCGACGTACTGGAATCCGACGACAAGGGACTGCGGGTGACGCTCACCACGGGGGATCACGATTACAGCGTGTTGTCGCGGCTCTTGGTGGAAAGCGGCCACGCCCTCACGCAACTCAACGAAGAAGAGATCAACCTCGAAACCGCGTTCATGACCCTCACCAAGGGAATCACGTCCTAAGCGAGCCGGCTCGTCCCCGAGCCCGGAACACGCCCCCCGCACACAGCGATTGACAACCAACAACGAACAACGGACAATCCTTGATTCCACTCGCCCCGTTCGTCTAGTGGCCCAGGACACCGCCCTCTCACGGCGGAGACAGGGGTTCGACTCCCCTACGGGGTATGCTGCAATCTCGTACAGTATCGCATGCGATGGCACAAGTTTGCACTTCGGCCCGGTTCTTACGGGCCTTTTTTGTTTTTTCACCTTTGGTGCGCTCCTGCGCGACCGGGTGCTGCGCCGCTTTTTGCGCCGCCTGTTTGGCCGAAAGTGCGCCGCATTTCGCGCCGCCTTCGTCTGGAGTCGCAGAGACCGCCTTGGCGAAGTGAGCGTCGGTGACCTGTAAATAGTGCCTGTTTGCGATTACGGCCGAGTTACCCATCCAATAGCAGACCACATGAAGCGGGAAGTCTTCCGCTAACTCCGTCTCTCGACTCGCCCGTAGATTGTGGAACAATCTCTCCCACGCCCTGACACCGGCACGCCGCAGAATACGTTGGAACTGAGTACGCAGATTCTGGTTTTCACCACGATAGCGGCTGATGACATAGACGCTTCCCGGTTCTGCTTCGTTATAGGCTTCCTCCAGGTGAGGCTTCAATTCGCCAAACAGGGGAATGGTGCGATAGGCACCTCCTGGCAGGTGCTCAGTCTTCGAACTTGACACGTTGATCTTCTTGTTCTCCCAGTCGATATCACCCCAGCGTAGCGCCAAGTGCTCGCTTGGGCACCTCAATCCGCCGAAGCGACTCAGAGCGACAATCAATCGCCACTCGCAGTCAGGACATTCAGCAAATACCTTCTCGATCACTTCTCGTGTGATAAAGAATTCTCGGGAAGTGTTCACTTGAGCCGGTGCTGCCACATCGGTAAACGGATTCTCAGAGACCAGTTTGTGACGAACAGCGGCCCGAAAAAACTGTCTGGCCCGCTTCACTTCGCGGCCAACCGTAGCCTGCGCTAGTCCGTTCTTGAGCATTTGTTCCGGCCACTCATCTGCGTCGCCGCAACTAATCGAGTCAAGTTGGCGATCTTCGCCAAAGTGGTCCACCAGTCGCCGAATTGTCTGATTGTAGTTCCGAATAGTGTTCGGCTTGAGGTTCGCCTTACCATCTCGCACACTTTCCGAAAATTTCTTGAGCGTTGGACATACAACTCGTTCTCGGTGTGGAACGAGTCCAGCATTAGCGAGTTTTCCGCTCAGATCATCACCGATGCGTCCAACCCATTCAGCCGTGTCATTGTCCCAACCGCAGCCTGATGCTGCCGCAGACACCAAGGATTCGATCTTAGCCTTGATCCCCTCAGCAGTCCGCTGATTGACCTTGCCGAGCCGAATACGCTGACGTGTCCGTCCTGGAATGACAAACTCAATTCGACGCCGACCGTTCGCTTCGCGGATGATGCTAGCCATAAATCACTTCCCTTTCCGTTTCTTTTGTACCACGATTTCGAGATTCAAGAGTTCGCCAATCAGGTTGATTGCTTTATCGGATAGCCCCCGCTCGCCGTGGACGAACCGGGATAGTGAAGCCTTATCAATCCCTGTCTGCTTGCTGATCTCATAGCGAGTCATGTCGGCATCCAAGACCGCTTGGCGAATCTGATCGATTAATGTTGCACGGGAACGTCTTGCCATGCGTCTTATTGTAGGGAAGGTT
>CAXMSB010000368.1:0-5190 GCA_964195615.1 uncultured Granulosicoccus sp.
GACTCCACCAGAGTGAGGGTGCGCCTGCGTGTTGTTTTTGTGGACTACGCTAGGGTGATGCTCCGCCAGACCAGTGCCGGCGCCCCTTGGATGATCGTGGGGATCGTCAGGTGACTGACCACGGACAACGTAGTTGCACAAGCTGGCGAACTCTCGTCGTTCCCTGCACGGACAGGTGTGCACACATGTAACTGGATCCGAATAACCCGATAGACACGGGTACTTTGCTCACCGGACAAACGTGTAGCTGCCCAACAAGATCGCTCACTAGATGGCTTGTGAGGGCCGTTAACGGCGGTGTTTAGAAGTGGGCTTAAGGTTTTCCTGTCATGGTGGACCTGTCTGTACTACAGATTCGCCAACCGACCGGTCGAGTCACCAAATCGCTCCAGACCCTGGACGCCGAGCCGCTCGGCCAAGCTCAAGAAAAGATTGCACGCGGGGCGCGAGCCGTGGTGGACGTAGCGACCGGGCGTGAGGCTGCCCCCGCCGCCACCGGCCAGCAGGATCGGCAGATTCCTGTGCGTGTGACGATTGCCGTCGGCGTTGCCGCTGCCGTAGACGATCATCGAGTTGTCGAGCAGCGTCTTGCCGTCGAGGTCCTCAACCTCTCTCAGTCGCTCAAGAAACTTGGCGAACTGCCCAACGTACCAGAGGTCGATCGCGGCCACTTTCTCTATGCGCTGTTTATCGTTCTGGTGATGGCTGAGGTCGTGGTGACCTTCGGGGATGCCGATCTGACGGAACGAGCGATTGCTGCCGTCGTGGGCCAGCAACAGCGTCGCCACACGGGTCGAGTCGGTCTGAAAGGCCAACAGCATCAACTCGCACATCACCGCGACGTACTCTCCGTAGTCTTTGGGAATCCCGGCAGGCGTCTCGATGTCCAGATCGCCCGCGTCGCCGAGCAGCTCGACCTTCTCAATCCGTGATTCGATCTCTCGCACGCCGGTGAGATACTGATCGAGCTTCTCTCGGTCGCGGGCGTCGAGCTTGCGTCGCATGCTCTTGGTGTCTTCCAGCACGTAGTCGAGAATCGACTGTTGCTGTTCCCGACGCCGCTGCAAACTGGCTGTGCGCTGGCTTGGCCCACCGGCGCCGAACAACCTTTCGAACAGCAGCCGCGGATTCGACTCGGCCGACTTGGGCGTGGTGGGCGAACTCCAGGCGAGATTGAACTGATAGGCGCAGGAATAGCCTGAGTCGCAGCTGCCGGTACGGCGAGCGGATTCGCAGGATAGCTCCAGGGAGGAGAACCGCGTGCGATGTCCCACATCGCGAGCGAGAAGCTGATCGATGGACACGCCCGCGCGGATGTCGGTCGCACTCTTGTTCAGTCGCACTCCAGTGAGAAACGTGCCGTTGCCGCGGGCGTGGTCGCCGGCGCCGTCGGGGCCGGCTTCGGCGTTTACGTGATCCAGTCCACCGAGAATCTGCACGGAATCGCGCAGCTCGGCCAGCGGCTGGAGCGTCTTGCTGAACGCGAAGTCCTCGCCCTGCTGCTCGGGCCACCAGGCGCCGGGGATTGTTCCGTTGGGAAAGTAAAGAAACGCCGTCCGTAGCGGCGCTCCCGAAGCGGTTTCGGCCAGATTCCCAAGGGCCGGCGATTCGGCGGCAAGCACCTTCAGTGATTGCAGCGCCGGCAGGGCAACGCCGGCGCCCAGCCCACGCAAGAAATGTCGTCGGCTCTGCCGGTTTGCCGCCTGAGCTTCGCTGCTGCTGCGAGTGGCCATGTCGTCCTCTGCTTACGGAGCAAGAGTTTGCGAGCTGCGGTCTTCTGCGGCCGGATCCGATCGACGACTTCTCTGGAACGGGGCCGATTCAACAATGCCCGCCAACAGGGCGCTCGGCTTGCCGCCGCTCGCTTCCAGTCGTTCGACAATCGTGTCCACCGCGTGGACGTCATAGTACTCCAAGCCGCGACCAATGGCAAAGACGAGGGCTTTCTCCGTCAAACAGCGGTAGAAAGCCGTGCGATGATCCTCCACCAGGATCCTCTTCAACTCACGAATGTTGTCAAACGAGCGGCCTGTAACGAGCGTGCCGCTGGCGTCGATCGGTTGGCCCTGCTCGAATTCGCGCCACAGGCCAAGAGCGTTGAAGTTCTCCAGCGCCAAGCCGAGCGGGTCCATGCGATCGTGGCAGGAGCTGCACATCGGGTTCCGGCGATGTTCGGCCAAGATTTCGCGCAGCGTCATGTTCTTTGCCGCCTTGCCGCCGACGGCTTCCTCAAGCGAAGGCACGTCGGGCGGGGGCGCAGCGGGCGGTACGCCCAGCAGGTCTTCCAGGATGAAGATGCCCCTCTTTACCGGCGAAGTGCGGTTCGGGTTCGACGTGGTAACCAGCACCGTGCCCTGCGTCAACACGCCGCCCCGCGGGCTATCGGCCGGCAGGTTTACCAGCCGCATCTGGTTGCCTTCGATTCCCTCGACTCCGTAATGAGCCGCCAGCCGCTCGTTAAGGAATGTATAGTCGCTGTCCAACAGTTCCAGCAGCGACCGATCTTCCCGGAACAGGTGCGCAACAACCATCTCCGTTTCGCGACGCATGGCCCGACGCAGTTGAGTGTCAAGGGTGAACCTCCTCTTGAGACGTTCTTTCACGACGTCGATCTTCTTCTGCAGTTCTGCCAATTCAGTGCGTTGCGCCTCGGTCAAGTCCTGCTTGTCGATTCTCTGAAGCGGCCAGAAATTCTGCAGCAGGACCGACAACTCGGGCACGGAGGCCTGTTCGCGCCACAGCACGGCGTCAGTGTTGATGTTTACCCCCACAATATCGCGCGCCCGCAACCACTGGCCGGCGAAATGTCGGACGAACTGCCAACGTCGGTCGGCTTTCATCCGCGTCACTTGTGCCGACAGATTTTCCCGAAACTTTCCCGCGTCGGCCAGTCGGAACAACTCATCGTCGGGCATCGTCGACCACAAGAAATAGGACAGCCGCGAGGTGAGCGCGTATTCGTCCACCAGCGGAAACGCCTCGTCGCTTGCCTCCTCGAGTTCTTCCACACGGAAGAGAAATCGGGGCGAGACCAGCACGGCAATCATCGCCTCGGCGATCCCCGCTTCGAAGGTCCTCTGTGGCTGCGAATAAGACTGCTCGGCCAGCGCCGTGAGCCGATCGACCGTGACCGTGTCCACAGGTCGGCGATAGGCCCGCTTGGCAAATGCGGTGAGCAATTCGCGGGCATAATCAAGTCGCTCGGCCGCGCCGTCGGGCACGTCTCGCGGAAAGAACCGGCGATATTGCTTTGATTGCTCGGCACTTGCCGCCTCGTCGGGCCGCAACGGTTGCCCCGAAACCGCTTGGCGGACGATCTCACGAGCTGCCGCGATGTACTTCTCCAGGTGCAGGGGCGAGATGGTCAAGACGTCGCCAATGTTGTCGAACCCGTGCCCCGTGTCGTCCGCGGGGAAATGCTCCGCCGTGTTGTAGTCGACCCCCAGCAAGTCGCGAATCGTGTTGCGATACTCAACCCGATTGAGTCGGCGGAGCGTCACCCGCCCCGGGTCGGGATCGTCGGGATCGATTGCGAACACTTGCGTCTTGATCCACTTCTCCAGTTGGCCAAGCTCCTCGTCGGGAAGTCGCTCGTGATCGGGCGGCGGCATGATCTTCAGCCGCAGCAATTTTATTGCCTTCCACCACAGCTCGCGTTGGCGAATCGCTTCCTCGCCAGTGGCAAACTCATCGAGCGTCACACCCCCTTCAGCAGCGCCGTAGCCGTGGCATTCGCAACAGTATTCGGCCAAGATCGGCTCGACCTGTTGGTAAGACACTTCTTCAGCAGTCGCGTCGGCGCGGCAGTCAAGGATCAACGGCCAACCGATGGCGCACCCGGCCATGAGATTCACGCAAGAGATTACTCTCATCCAGCGGAAGCGATTGGCAAACATGCTACACAGCAGGGCCGTGGGGGCTATCGACAACACGTATTCTACCACGGGAGGCCCGTTCTGGGAGAAGGTGCTATGACCCGGGATTTCCCATTTGGGTTGAACTGAGTTGAGCCTGGAACCTCTCCAGGCGTATTTCGGCCCCTATCTTAACGTCGCGGCCCCCCCCCCGCGTCTAGTGCTTGGTGAATTTTCTGGCATTTTCTCGCCGCTGCGGAGGTCGGGCCTCGGCTGCGCCCCGTCAAACGGGTCTGAGTGGCCCGAAAACGATTTTCGGCGCATAATTCCGCCGCAATGGGCCCCGTCTTCTCCGGTCGAGTTGTCTAGTTCATACATCCATACTCGTTCGGTAGTGCTGAGTATCGCTAACGTCACCGACGGCCTGAGCATTCTTGACGTGGGTTGCGGCCTCGGTGGCACTATCGCCTGTCTGAACGCACAATACAAGCGATTGAAGCTGTTCGGCGTGAATATTGACGAGCACCAGTTGCAGCACGCCGAGGCTCAGATTCAGGCGAGAGCGGATAACACTGTTCGCCTGATTGTTTCTGATGCTGCACAGTTACCCTTTGCTGACAAAAGCATCGACTTGGCGTTAGCAGTCGAGAGTGTTTTCCATTTCGATCGACCGCGGTTTTTCTCCGAGATTGGCCGGGTGCTTTGCCGGAATGGTTCCCTGACGTTGTCGGACTTTGTACCCGAAGCACGTGTTGCACCGTACATCGAGATGATGAATCTGGGCGACAACACAGCGGTCCGTTCGACTTACGGTGTTATCGACATCAGTTGTTCGGTAGACCGCTATCGGTGCCTAGCGGCGGAGCATGGCTTGACGCTTAGCGACGTCCACGATGTGACCGCGCACACATTGCCTACCTATGACTTCCTTCGCAAGACTGCAGGAGAGTGGAATAATGCAGTCGACACCAAGCAGTTTATGCGTGCGACTGCGTTATTGGAAGAGGCGAGTCGCCGTGGGTTTATCGGCTACCAGATCCTGCGATTCGTCAAAAAGTGAACTCGACAACGACTACTAAGCTGCCAAATCAAAGGAACTGATTCCAAAGAATTGAGAAGTCTTTGTCGATACTGACCGACTATTTTGGTATTCATTTAGTGACGTTGTGCTGAGTTGACTCACATGTCAACGCTTACAGGAGTGCAGTACGGGCTGTACAATTCAAGGTCAAGCAGGGATAGAAGTTGCGATGAATCGACCGAAGGCTCTTGGCGCCTTCCGAGCGTTCGGGGGTGCGACCTAATCACCGAACTGCAAACTGCGTTGGCCTGCTTC